>JBFZCW010000037.1:0-18202 GCA_041307765.1 Chromatiaceae bacterium | reverse complement strand
ATCGTCGGGCAGGATGCAGCGCACCCGGAAGACCTGCGCGTGTTGGGTACCGGCGATCTCGGAGACCTGGTACTCTGGCAGAGGCCGCCGGCGCGACTGGAGCAGCTCCTGGAGGCGGGTCTTCGGGTCCTTGCCCCAGGCACCAGCGGACAGGGCGTCCAGGGACGGGCCGAACACCCCAAGAATGACGCCCCGAGCGGCATCGAACCCCTGGTCAAGAAAAACCGCGGCGAGCAAGGCCTCGACAGCATCCGCCAGGATGGAGTCCCGCGCATGACCGCCGGTCCGCGCCTCCCCTGCCCCAAGCCGGAGGTACTCCCCCAGGGACAGGCTGCGGGCCAGATGCGCCAGGGAGTCCTGCCTGACCAAGGTCGCGCGCATGCGGCTGAGCTGCCCCTCATCCGCCGCCGGAAAGCGCTCCCAAAGGGCCTCGGCAATGACGAAACCAAGCAGGGCATCGCCGAGAAACTCCAGGCGCTCGTTGTTTTCTATCCCCGCGCTGCGATGGGTCAGGGCCTGGGCCAGCAGCCGCTCGCTGAGAGCCGGCCGGCCGAGGGAGCGGGACAGGCGCTGCAGATCGGGGGTCACTGGCGTGGCAAGGCCACCTCGTGCTGAAACGACAACACCGCATCGATGTTGAGCAGGAGGTGCACCCGCACCTCATAGTCCGCAATCAGCTTCTGTCCAAAGTCCTTCTGCTCGACGCGAAAGGTCTGCGGCGGCAATCCGCTGACACTGTTGACTTCGAGCCGCCGGTTCAAGCTGGACAGGATCTCCGCCCGTCCCTTGCCCTTCAGCTCCGCGTCCTCCGACACGGCGCTCATCGCCGACTTCACCGTTAGAAACTGCATGTAGGGAGGACCCAGCCTTACCCCACAGGTCAGCACCAAAGCGCCTAGCCCCAGCCAGAACATGATTCCAAGCAGACCGAGTCCCCGCTGCCGCCTGACGTCGCCTTTCATGCTCTTGCCTCCGCTAATTGACCAGCATGCCCAGGCGTTCCCAGTCCACAGGGAAGCCGGTGCGTTGTCCGTCCCAATGCATCCAGATCGCAAAGGCCTTGCCCACCAGATTCTCGTCTGGGACCAGGCCCCAGCAACGGCTGTCGTTGCTGTTGTCGCGGTTGTCCCCCATGGCGAAGTAGTGCCCCGGCGGGACTGTGATGGGTCCGTTGGCCAGCACCCGGCAGCCCGGCGGAAGATCGGGGGCCATGGGATTGACCAGGATGGCGTGCCCGCGGCCGGTGATGTCCTCCTCCGCCACCAGATAGCCGGTCTGTCCCGCCCCAGAGCCGACCCCCACATACCTGCCGTCGGGCACCTGCGGTATCGGCTGGCCGTTCACCACGAGTGTCTTGTTACGGTACTCGATGCGGTCCCCGGGTATCCCGACCAGGCGCTTGATGTAGTCCGTGGACGGGTCTTTGGGAAATCGGAAGACGACCACGTCGCCACGCTCGGGGTTACCGATGTCCAAGAATTTGGTGTACAGCACCGGGAGCCGCAACCCGTAGGCGAACTTGTTGACCAGGATGAAATCACCGACCAGAAGGGTCGGCATCATGGAACCCGACGGGATGCGAAAGGGCTCCACCAGAAAGGACCGCAGCAAGAGCACCGCCAGAATCACCGGGAAGAAGGACCGGGCGTATTCCACCACCACCGGCTCGCGGGCCGGCTGCGGCATGCCGATGGTGGCGTCGGTACCGGCGCCCGCCGCCGCAAGACGCCGCCGGCGGGGCGCGAGCAGGAGGGCATCCAGGAGCCAGATAGCACCCGTCACGAAGGTGGCGAGCACAAGCAGGGCGGGAAAGTTGAAGCTCATGGGCTGTATCGTCCGCTCATCGTCTGTGTAGGTGCTTTGGAGCAGCCCGGCTAGTTCGGCGCGGGCAGCGGCTTGGGTGTGACCGATCGGCGGGGGAGACGTATCGGGGGCGAGTCGGTGCAGATCTCAATTATCCTTGCCGACCTGAAGCACAGCAAGAAAGGCCTCCTGGGGAATCTCCACCCGTCCCACCAGCTTCATGCGCCGCTTCCCGGCCTTCTGTTTCTCCAGGAGCTTGCGCTTGCGTGTCGCGTCGCCCCCGTAACACTTGGCGGTGACATTCTTGCGCAGCGCCTTGACCGTACTGCGGGCAATGACCTTGCTGCCGATGGCGGCCTGGATAGCGACCTCGAACATCTGCCGCGGGATCAGGTCCTTCATGCGCTCGGTCAGGTCCCGCCCGCGGGTCTGGGCGTGGTCGCGATGGACGATCACTGAGAGGGCGTCCACCGGCTCGCCGTTGATGAGCAGGTCGAACTTGACCAGGGCGGAGGCCTGAAATCGCTTGAACTCGTACTCGAAGGAGGCGTACCCGCGGGTGGCGGATTTCAAGCGGTCGAAGAAATCGAGCACGACCTCGGCCAGCGGTAGTTCGTAGCTCGCCTGGACCTGGCCACCCACATAGTGCAGCTTGAGCTGCACCCCGCGCTTTTCGATGCATAGATTGATGACGCCGCCCAGGTGCTCCTGCGGCACCAGGATGTGGGCCTCGATAATGGGCTCGCGGATCTCGCTGATCTTGGCCGTCTCCGGCAGGTTGGCCGGGTTGTCCACCATGACGATGGTGCCGTCGTTGCGCAGCACCTCATAGATGACCGTGGGGGCCGTGGTAATCAGGTCGAGGTCATACTCGCGCTCCAGGCGCTCCTGCACGATCTCCATGTGCAGCATGCCGAGGAAACCGCAGCGAAACCCGAAGCCGAGGGCCTGGGAGGTCTCAGGCTCGTAGAACAGGGAGGCGTCGTTGAGCCGCAGCTTGGCGAGGGCGTCGCGCAGCTCCTCATAGGAGTCGGAGTCCACTGGGTAGAGTCCGGCGAAGACCCGCGGCTGGACCTGGCGGAATCCTGGCAGGCGTTCCGTGGCCGGACGGTCGGCGCGGGTGATGGTGTCGCCCACTGGCGCCCCATCGATCTCCTTGATTCCGGCAATCAGGTAGCCCACCTCGCCGGGTCCCAGACGACCGCGCTCCGTCTTCTTGGGCGTGAAGACACCCACGTTGTCCGCCTGGTGGGTGCGCCCGGTGGACATGATGAGCAGCTTGTCGCGCTTGTTGATCTCCCCCTGCATCACCCGGATCAGGGAGACCACGCCCACGTAGGAATCGAACCAGGAGTCGATAATCAGGGCCTGCAAGGGTGCGTCGGCATCGCCCTTGGGAGCCGGAATGTGGGTGATCAGGGCCTCCAGCAGGTCGGGGATGCCCTCCCCCGTCTTGGCGCTTACCCGCAGGGCGTGGCTGGCATCGATGCCGATGATCTCTTCAATCTCGGTGATGACCTTATCGGGGTCGGCGGAAGGTAGGTCGATCTTGTTCAGCACCGGCAGGACCTCGAGGCCCTGCTCGATGGCGGTGTAGCAGTTCGCCACGCTCTGGGCCTCGACCCCCTGGGCCGCATCCACCACCAGCAGCGCCCCCTCGCAGGCCGCGAGCGAGCGCGAGACCTCGTAGGAGAAGTCCACATGTCCCGGGGTATCGATGAAGTTGAGGTGGTAAATCTCACCGTTGCGGGCGCGGTAGTCCAGAGTCACGCTCTGGGCCTTGATGGTGATACCGCGTTCGCGCTCCAGGTCCATGGAGTCCAGGACCTGGGCGGACATCTCACGCACGTCCAGGCCGCCGCAGGTCTGGATGAAGCGGTCGGCGATGGTGGACTTGCCGTGGTCGATGTGGGCGATGATCGAAAAATTGCGGATGTGGCTGAGGTCGGTCATCTGGTGCGGATCGTGGGAGACCTTGTAGTAGGGGGGCAAAACCCGGCGTGGCTCGGGTCCTGCGGGCGGCGTGGAACCAAGGACTTGCACGCATGGGCTGGAAACCCTGGCGTCCCAACGGCGGCCGCGATCATACCAGAACGGTCGGGGGCGGGGTTAACCGGGGAACCAAGGGGTAGGGAGCACGAATACAGGAGGGGCAGACACCCGACCTCCGTCGGGTCTCTGCCCCCCATGGCCCAGTGCCCTGTCGCTAGGATTTGGGAATCTTCAACGCATAGAACATCCGCCCGCCGCCACGCTGAACCAACATGGCCACCGAGCGCCCAGGCGGGATGCCCTCCACCAGTTCCTTAAACTGCCTGACATCGGTCACCGCCTGGTTGTCCAGCATCAGGACCACGTCCCCCGGGCGGATGCCGACCTGCTCCGCCGGCCCGGGCTTCACGTCCTCCACCAGGACCCCGCCCTTGGGGATCTCCGCCTGCTCGCGCTGCTCCGGGGTCAGGTCGCGCACCACCAGGCCAAGACGATTGGCCGCCGCCGGCTCCCGCGGCCCCGGCTTGCCGGCGACCTCGTCCTCCTCCGGCAGCTCCCCGATGACAACCGTCAGCTCCCTTGGATTCCCCTTGCGCAGGACCTCGACCTTGGCAGACTGTCCAACCCGGGTCACCCCGACCAGTTGGGGTAAGGCGCTGGAGTTGTCGATCTCCTTTCCGTCGTACTTCAGGATCACGTCGCCAGGCTCGAAACCCGCCTTCTCCGCCGGGCTTCCGGGCAAGACCTGCGCGACCAGCGCCCCGGCGGGCTGCTTCATGCCAAACGTCTCGGCGAGGTCGCGGGTCACGTCCTGGATCAGGACCCCAAGCCACCCCCGGCTCACCCGCCCTTTGGTCTTGAGCTGGTCCACGGCATCCATGGCGACCTCAATGGGAATTGCGAAGGACAGCCCCATGAAGCCCCCGGTCCGGCTGTAGATCTGGGAGTTGACCCCAACCACCTCGCCGTCGAGGTTGAACAGAGGCCCGCCCGAGTTGCCGGGATTGATGGCCACGTCGGTCTGGATGAAGGGGACATAGTTCTCCGTCGGCAGACTACGCCCGGTGGCGCTAACGATGCCGGCGGTCGCCGAGTGCTCGAAACCAAAGGGCGAGCCGATGGCCAACACCCATTCCCCCACCTTGAGATTCTTGCCCGAGCCCAGCGTGGCCGTCGGCAGGCCGCTCGCATCGACCTTGAGCAAGGCGGTATCGCTTCGCTTGTCCGAACCCACCACGTTCGCGATGAACTCCCGCCGGTCGTGGGTGCGGACGATGACCTCGTCCGCTCCGTCCACCACATGGTGGTTGGTCAGGATGTAACCATCGGGGGAGATGATGAAACCGGAGCCCAAAGAGCGCGCCAGAGTCTCGTCGTCCGGGGCCTCGCCTTCGTCGCCGAAGTAGCGACGCAGGAAGTCATTGAGCGGATTGCCCTCTGGGAGATCCGGGACCTCGAACCCGTGCGGACGGCGCACCCGATTTTGAGTCTGCCTGGTGCTGATGTTGACTACCGCTGGGCCCTGGGTCTCGACCAGGGTGGTGAACTCCGGGAGGCTGCGCGCCTGTGCCGGGATCGGCCCGGCTAAGGCCCAGGTGCCAATCAGGAAAACCGTTGTCAAAACTCGCGAAATGCGCATAAGGAGTGCTCTTGGAATGTCAGTCGGAAAGGGATGATTGGGCCGATGCGGTCCCGCGGGGCTCCGGGTCGGTTCCGGAGCTAAGGGCACGACGCCGGGGCCTGGAGTCGTCCTCCGACCCGCCACCGCTGGGGAACGCTACGGCGGCACCCAGCCCGGAGACCCGGCGCAGGATGACGGCACGGTAGTTTGGGTCTCGGGTGTGGGCGCGGCCGAAATGTGCGAGCCAGACCAACCCCAGGCCGAGACCGGCGAATGCAGTGAGGGCGCTTGCGACGTCGCCGCCGGCCGGGAACAGCACCGGGCCAGCCATGCCGCCCACGATGAGCCCGAGCAACGGGACCAGATAGACAGCCAGGGACGCCCGCACCAGGCCATCCTCCGGAACTCCGACGACCACCCAATCCCCCGGTGCTGCCCCAGCCCGGTTCTGGGCCCGCAGCAATAGGGGCTTGCGTCCAAGATAACGCGCAAGCAGCGAGGTCCCGCAAGCCCCGTTGGCCGCGCAACTACCGCAGGCCCCCTGGCGGCGGGTCTCGACCTCCGCCAAGTCGCCAGCAACCCCAACGACGACCCCAGTCTCCTCGATCATCGGGTACCCTCCCCATCGTGGTGCAGGCCGGCAAGCACCGATGAAACGGTCTCGGCGGGAACCTGGCCGACCACGGTCACCTGGTGCCCGGCGACACGTGCCCCGACGGCATGGACGGCCCCGATGCGGGTCGCACCCCTGAGCCCACCCTCCCCGTCGGCCTCGACGAAGACTGACACCGAAGCCAAGTGGTCCGTGACCAAGAAGTGCTCGACCTTGCCCTCCGGCCCCTCCGGCCAACTGTCGTACAGACGAACGGCAAAGCCCGGGGGGAGGGCGTCGAAACGCCAGGCAGAGGGAGGCGGAACCAGGGAGGACGAGGCCCTGCGCTCCGCGGACTTCGCCCCGATCGCCCCGGGCGGCGTCACGCCTGACTCTGCAGCGGCTGCGACGCCGCCGGCGGTCACCGCCCTGGGCGGGATCGGATCAACCTGAACGGCCGCGAACATGATCTGTTCGATGGGGTCACCCTGTGTGCCCATCAGATCGGATTTGAGGGGCAGCCCGGTCTGCCGGTCCAGGTAGAAGCGGTAGCCGTAGCGGTAGTCGTCGCGCGGGATGACCCCGACCACGTCGGTGTCCCTCCCGGCCACCCGGGTCTCGCCCAACGGGTGGACGAAATAGTTGGCCGCCAGGGTCGCCGGATCGATGGCTCGGGTGCGCAGGAGGTCGGGGACCCCTGCCTTGCGCTTCACCGAGATGAGGCGGTCCTCGGACAGCATACAGGTGACCTCGTCGCGCTGGCGGGTCACCGCCCGCACCGGACCGCTGAGGGAAATCAGGCGCTCCTCGACATCTCCGCCAGAGACGCGGTGGACAATGTGGAGGGTCTCCAGGCGATTGTCCGCGAGATAGACCAGTGTCCCCTCGTAGGTGAGGTCGTCAACTGCCGCCGCCATGCGTGCAAGGTGCGCGGCCGGCGAGACCCGGGGACTGGACTCGTCCTCCGCCTGGGCTGCCGCGGCGGGGGAGAGTCCCGCCAGGGCCACAACCTGGACCAACGCCAGAGCAGGCCGCAACAAATGCCGGGCGAGCACCCTAGCGGCCCGCGTCATAGCTGACCAGGGTCGCGTAGGGGAGCATGCCATTGATTCCGGTCGCCGGGGCATACTCCTGATGATTCACGAGGAGGCGGTCGAGCTTACTGGCCACCGCGGGCTGGTCCAGATGCCAGCGCTGGACCGGCCGCCCCACCAGGAAGCGCTCCGATGCGGCGGCCCGGGATTCAGGGGCCGGCGCAGAGGCCTGCGTGGGAGCGGCGGTCGGTGCCCCCGGGGGGGTGGCGGCCGGCTCGAACAGGCTCGGAACCGCAAACACGGCCAGGAATGCGGCGGACGCGGCCAGCGCGACCCCCGCGAAAGGTGCAAGCCGCGAGGGGCCACGCGGCCGGGTACCAGCAGGGGCCAGGATGGTCGGCTCGGTGGCGATCTGCACGCGGGTTCGCTCGGCGACGTCCCGGTACGCCATGACCACAGCCTCCCCGCGCAGCGCGCCGCCGATGAGGTGGTAGCGCTCCCACATGCCGCGTAACTCCGGGTCACGCTCCAGGGCGTCGAGCACGCCACTGGCCTGGGCTGCGGTCAGCTCGCCGTCAAGGAGGGACGAGAGGGCTTGTTGTTGCTGTTCTTTCATCGCGTGGGCCTGAGTTCGCTAATGGGTCAGCAGGGGTCGCAGGCGTTTGTCGATAGCCTCGCGGGCCCGGAAGATGCGCGACCGAACCGTACCAATGGGGCACTCCATGGCATCGGCAATCTCCTCGTAGCTCATCCCCTCGATCTCGCGCAGGACGATGGCGGTGCGCAGATCGTCGGGCAGGTCGTCCAGGGCCGCCTGCACGGTCCGGGCGATCTCGTCGGTGAGCAGCTCCCGCTCCGGCGTGGCGTGCTCCCGCAGCCGGCCGCCCATGTCCATCTGTTCCGCCACCTCCGCCTCCAGGTCGTCCCCTGGCGGCCGCCGGCCTTGGGCAACCAGGTGGTTCTTCACCGTGTTGATGGCGATCCGATAAAGCCAGGTATAGAAAGCACTATCGCCCCGGAAACGGGGCAAGGCCCGATAGGCCTTGAGGAATGCTTCCTGGGTCACGTCCAGGACCTCGCTCGAATCGCGCATGTAGCGCGCGATGAGGTTGGCGACCTTCTGTTGGTACTTGA
Source organism: Chromatiaceae bacterium (assembly GCA_041307765.1). GTDB lineage: Bacteria > Pseudomonadota > Gammaproteobacteria > Chromatiales > Chromatiaceae > DYRB01. Next base: position 10,026 of record JBFZCW010000037.1, on the reverse strand, counting down.
CCACCAAGAGGTCGAAGGCCCGCTTGTCACCCATCTGGGCGCGCGCGACCAACTCCTCATCCGGCCCTCGCTCAGACATCCCGGAGGGCCCCCTGCATACGCGTCCCCGATACCGATGGCATGGACATCACCCCATTTCAAAAGTTCGCTCGCCTCGGCCGGGCGCGGGCGTTGGCGCTGGCAATATGGCGGCCGGTTGATCCAGATCAGCCGGCGCGAGCCTCTGGTTGCCCAACCCCGGCTCGCACGCCCCCCAAAGCCCTCGGGGAGATCCCGCGCCGTGCTATGTTACGGCAAGATGTCGCCGCCGCGGCGCAGATCGCGCAAGGCTCGACGAGAAGCCATAAGCACCCGTCCTAGGTCCCATCCATGCCCAGCGTTCATCAGCACGATGTCCTCATCCTCGGCAGTGGCGCCGCGGGGCTGACCCTCGCCCTCCAGCTGAACCCCGACATCTCAGTGGCAGTGATCTCCAAGCGTGAGCTGACCGAGGGCAGCACCCTCTATGCGCAGGGAGGGATCTCTGCGGTGATGGACCGCCAGGACACGGTCGAGTCCCACGTCCAGGACACCCTCAAGGCCGGTGCCGGGCTGTGCGACCCGCGGGTGGTGCGCCTGGTGGTTGAGCGCGGCCCCGGGGCCATCCGCTGGCTGCTCCAACAAGGAGTCCATTTCACCCGCGACGACAGCGCCACGGACGCCGGCGGCTACCACCTGACGCGCGAGGGCGGCCACACCCATAGACGGGTGATCCATGCCGCAGATGCCACCGGGCGCGCCGTCGAGACCACGCTGGAGGGCCAGGCGCGAGCCCGCCCCAACATTACGCTCTACGAGCACCATATCGCCGTGGACCTCATTACCGCCCACAAACTCGGGCATGAGGTCCAGCGCTGCCTCGGAGCCTATGTCCTGGACCGGCGTAGCGGCCGGGTGGAGACCTATTGCGCCCGCTACGTGCTGCTGGCGACCGGCGGTGCCAACAAGGTCTACCTCTACACCAGTAACCCGGACGTCGCCACCGGCGACGGCATCGCCATGGCCTGGCGCGCGGGCTGCCGCATCGCCAATATGGAGTTCATGCAGTTCCACCCAACCTGCCTCTACCACCCCAAGGCCAAGTCCTTCCTGGTCACCGAGGCCCTGCGGGGCGAGGGTGCGCGGCTGCTTCTGCCGGACGGAAGCCGCTTCATGAGCCGGTTCGACCCGCGCGCAGAGCTTGCACCACGCGACATCGTCGCACGCGCCATCGACCACGAGATGAAGCGCCTGGGCAGCGAGTGCGTCTACCTTGACATCTCCCACCGCCCGCCGGAGTTCGTCAAGGAGCACTTCCCGACCATTTATGCCCGGTGCCTGGAATTCGGCATCGATATTACCCGCGAGCCCATCCCCGTGGTACCGGCCTCGCACTATACCTGCGGCGGGGTCCTGGTGGACACCCGTGCCCGCACCGACATCCCAGGGCTCTACGCCAGCGGCGAGGTCGCCTACACCGGGCTGCACGGGGCCAACCGAATGGCCAGCAACTCCCTGCTGGAGTGCCTGGTCTACAGCGAGCTGGCCGCGCGGGACATCGAGGAGGCCCTGCGCGAGCCCGCCGTGCCCTGCGAGGTCCCGCCCTGGGACGAGAGCCGCGTCACCCAGGCCGACGAGGAGGTGGTGGTGGCCCACAACTGGGACGAGCTCAGGCGATTCATGTGGGACTATGTCGGCATCGTTCGGACCAACAAGCGTTTGCACCGGGCCAAGCGGCGGGTCGACCTGCTGCGCCAGGAGATCATCGAGTACTACAGCAATTTCCGTGTCAGCAACGACCTCCTGGAGCTGCGCAACCTGGTGGACGTGGCCGACCTCATCATCCAGTCCGCCCTGCGCCGCCGGGAGAGCCGCGGGCTCCACTACACGATGGACTTTCCAAACAAGGACCCAAGCCAGCGCGCCCCGACCGTGCTGATCCCGGATGCGTATGTCCCGCGGACCAGGCATTGAGATCGGCGGCGCGAGCTACCGATCACCCGCGCCCACGGCCGCTCGACCGGCCGCCACATCCACCCGCGCCAACAGGTAGGCCCCGCCGAGGAACAGGAAGGCGACGGGAAGCAAGGAGACCCTTGAGTCGCCGGTCAGCCCGGCTGTGACCGCCACCAGACCTGGACCCAGCACGGCGGCGAACTTGCCGACCACGTTGAACAGACCGAAGAATTCCGCCACCTGCCCGGGCGGGATCAGGCTGGCGAACAGGGCGCGGCTGAGGGCCTGGATGCCCCCCTGCACCATTCCGATCCCCGCTGCGAGGAGGTAGAACTGCCACACCTCCTGCATCCGAGAGGCCCCGACCACCATCAGCAGGTAAACCCCAATACACAGCAGAATGCCGCGCTTCGCCCCCCACCGCTCACCCACCCGTCCGAGCGCCAGGGCCGCTGGAAAGCCCACCGCCTGAGTCAGGAGCAGGGCGGCCATGAGGTGGTTGGCGCCGAACCCGATCGACAGGCCATAGTCAACGGCCATCCGAATGACGGTGTCCACCCCGTCGATGTAGAGCCAGTAGGCGAGCAGGAACAGGAACGTCATGGGCAGGCGCCGCGCCTGACCGAGGGTAGCGGTGAGCTGCCGTAGTGCGGCCCGGGTCGCGGCACCCCAACCCGGGCCCTGACCACCGGCAATCGGCACCGCAGTCGCCTCCCGGACCCACAGGGCCACCGGGACGGTGAATAGGGCCCACCAGAGCGCCACCCCGAGGAAGGCGACGCGCACCGCCTCCCCGGCATCCACCAAGCCAAACCAATGGGGCTTGACCGTCATGATGACATTGACCCCAAACAGAATGCCGCCACCGAGATATCCCAGGGCATAGCCAAAGGACGAGACCCGCTCGTACTGCGCCGGACTGGCGACATCCACCAGCAGCGCATCGTAGAAGACGTTGTTCCCCGAGAAGCCCAGCAGACCCAGGACGTAGACCACCAGGGCCAGACCCCAATGCCCCTGGGCGACCCAGAACAAAGCCCCAGTGGACAGCACGCCAAGGGCAGTAAAGGCCAGGAGGAAGCGCTTTTTTGCCCCGGCCTGGTCCGCGAGGGCCCCGAGGGCCGGCGCCAATACCACAACCAGCAGGCTCGCCAGGGCGTTAGCCAAACCGAGCCAGACGGTGCTGTCGGCCGCGCCCAGCCCGCCGGCCCAGTAGCTCTTGAAGAAGACAGGAAAAAAGCCCGCCATCACCACGGTGGCGAAGGCCGAGTTGCCCCAGTCCACCAGGGCCCAGGACCAGACCTCGCGCCTGCCCGAGGCTGCGCTCCGTCTGCTCATCCAGCTCGCCCGACCAACAGCGCCATGCGGACCAGGTCCGCCAGCGAGGTCGCCCGCATCTTGTCCATGACCTTGGCACGATGGGCCTCGACGGTCTTGGCGCTAACCCCGAGATCCGTGGCGATCTCTTTGTTGGACTTGCCAGCGGCGACCAATTCCATGACCTCATGTTCGCGCGGAGTGAGCTCCTCCAGCCGCGCCAAGACTGCCGCGTGCTGAGAGCGCTCGGCCCGAGTTTGGCTATCTGCCTCCACCGCGCGGCGGATGCTGCGCAGCAACTCCTCGTCATGAAACGGCTTCTCGATGAAGTCCAGGGCCCCGGCCTGCATGGCCTTGACCGCCATCGCCACGTCCCCGTGCCCGGTGATAATAACCACAGGCAGGTGGTAGTCTGCCCGCGCCAGATAGGCTTGGAGTTCCAGGCCGCTCATACCCGGCATGCGCACGTCCAAGAGGATGCAGCCCGCCCAACCTGGTGCATAGGCCCTGAGGAAGGCATCCGCGGAGTCGAAGGTCTGCACGCGCATCCCGGTGGACTCGATGAGCCACTTGAGGGAGCGGCGCATCGCCTCGTCGTCGTCCACGACGAAGACCGTCGGTTCTGGGTTCTGAGTCATGTGCATGATCGAAGATCCAAAGAGGCCATGCCTGGGGGAGGGGCCGGGCATCACGGTGGCCTCGACTTGCCCGCGCGGTGGTCCTGGGTATAATCCCAATGCATTAGCGTTTCACGATATTGCAGGAGATCAAGATGCCCACCTACGACTACCGTTGCGAAGACAATGGCCAAACGATCGAGGTCAATCACCGCATGAGCGAAAGTCTCGCGACCTGGGGCGAGTTGTGCGCCCGCCTCGGGATATCGCCCGGCGACACGCCGACTGAAGCCCCAGTCCACCGTCTGGCCACCGGGGGGAATATCCTGTCGAGTTCGGCCCGCGGCAGCAGCGAGGCACCGGCGTGCAGCACCGGCGCCTGCTGCCCGGGCGGCTTCTGCGGGCTGAACTGAACCCATCGGCCGTAGCACCAGGCTGCCGCCACCCCCCTCACTCCGCCCGCTGATCCAGGGCCCGGCGGCAGCCGGCGCGGGCCCTGGCCAGACCGCCTGACCCGCCCGCGACTCTCGCCCTCCTACATCCATCGGCCACCAGAGACCGGCGAGGCGCCGATTCAGTCCAGAAAGACCTTGGTTGGAGCCCCCGTGGGGTCGTAGACGAAGGGCTGCGCCAGGCTGTCAAGCCGAAACAGGGTGAAGATCCGGTGCCCGTCGAAGTCGAGGACCCGCAGGTCGTCGCTCTGGCGCAGGTCGTTGACGACTGCTTGAAAATGGCCGCCGTACTTGGCCTCGACCTCCTCCAGCGGCAGATCGTACGCGATGAACTTTTCTACGCCCTTGAGGCGTAGCTTGCCGATGAGGACATCGTCACCCGTGGTGGCCAGAGAGGAAAGGACCACCAGTGGCCCGCTCGCGGTCATCAGCAATAAGGCCTTCATCTTTAGCCACCTCAGGGCGTTAGGAGAGAGTTTCCGACCGACCCGCGCACGGATCAGAGGGCCAGGCGGCCGTTCGGGGTTGTTCGGGCGCCCTGGCGTCTGGCCTTGCCGCGCGCCTTGGGAAGGATCTCGGCCGCCGCCCCTAGGATCCGGTAGCTCGTGGCCCCGGGCCTAGCTGAACCGGGACCTGGACCTCGGATCCATTGCGACGAACGGTCAGCACGACCCGGTCCCCAATGGCATGGCCCTCCAGCAACGTGATCAACGCGTTCAGACTGGCCACGGGACTACCGTCCAACGCCAGGATGACGTCGCCCAGAATCAGGTCCCCGTTGCGCGCAACGCGCGTCGGCTGCAGCCCGGCCCTGGCCGCCGGGCTGCCTTGCTCCACCTTCAGCACCAGGATACCCGACAGACTGACCTCGCCCAAGACACGCTTGCTCAGGTCGTCGTCCGCGGCAATACCCAGGGTGGGGCGCGCGTACCGGCCGTAAACGATCAATTGAGGCACGATGCGGTTGACGGTGTCCACCGGGACGGCGAAGCCGATCCCCGCGGAACTGCCCGATGGACTGAAGATGGCCGTGTTGATTCCGATCATGCGCCCCGCGCTGTCGATGAGGGGACCGCCGGAGTTGCCGGGGTTAATCGCGGCGTCGGTCTGGATCAGCTGCTCGATCACCCCCCCGGACTCGCTTGGGATCGTCCGGTTGAGCGCCGAGATGACCCCGGTGGTCAGCGTGTAGTCCAGGCCGAACGGATTGCCGATGGCGAAGACCTTCTGCCCGACTTTGAGGTCGCGGCTGCTCCCCAATGCGACGGCCCGCAGCTTCGCCGGCGGGGCATCGATGCGCAGCACGGCGAGGTCGTGCTCTGGGCTCGCCCCAACCAGCACCGCATCGTAGTTCCGCTGATCGGACATGCGGACATAGGCCCCCTGCACACCCTCGATGACGTGGTGATTGGTGACGACATGGCCACGCTCGTCCCAAATCACGCCGGAGCCTGTCCCACGGCGGACCTCGGTGACATCGCGGGTGATCAGGTCCAGCACCCTCCCCGTCGTCGTGATGTAGACCACGGATGGGCTGGCAGCATCGAAGATCGCAATGGTCGTCTGCTCGTCCGCGGCCAGGTCCCCGCGCGCCGTGACCTCCCGCGGCTCCGCGCGGTAGGCAACCAGCGCGCGCTCCAGCCAGGGCCGCGCTGCCAGAGCGACCAGGAAGAAAAGGATGAACCAGAACAGGAAGCGGGAGAGGGCGAAGGCGTGCATGTCCAGCGATAAGCCGTGCGGCATGCGGCCATTGTATCAGCCTGTCTCGACCGGCCGCTCGTAAGTGGTCCCTGGCGCTATACCACCTGCTCGGCGGGCAGTCAGTCGACCGAGGCGTCCAATGGGCGTGGCCAGGCCACCAGGATAGCCTGAACCAGCGTCGCGAGCGGAATGGCGAAGAACACGCCCCAGAAGCCCCAAAGACCTCCAAAGACAAGAATCGCGACGATGATTGCGACCGGGTGGAGGTTGACCACCTCCGAGAACAGCAGGGGGACCAGGACGTTCCCGTCCAGCGCCTGGATGATGAAGTAGGTGGCCGCAAGCCAGCCAAACTCGGAGCTCCAGCCCCATTGGAACCAGGCAATCAGGAGCACCGGGATCGTCACGAGGGTGGCCCCGATGTAGGGCACAATGACCGACAGCCCAACGAGCACCCCGAGGAGCATGGCGTACTTGAGGCCGAAGGCATAAAAGGCGAGGTAGCTTGATGCCCAGACGATGAGCACCTCCCAGAATTTGCCGCGGATATAGTTGGAGATCTGCCGGTCGACGTCGCGCCAGACGGTCCCGGCGATGCGCCGGTGCCTGGGCAAATAGCCTTTGACCCAGTCCGCGATAAGATCCCGATCCTTAAGGAAAAAAAAGACCAGGAGCGGCATGAGCACCAGATAGACCGCGAGGGTGATGATGCCGACGACGGACGCGAGGGACCAGCTGAGCACCTTTTGACCGAAACCGGCGATTTCGGCCCGGATGGCCTCGATGAGTTCCTGTATCTGGGCCGCCGTGACGAACTCCGGATGGCGCTCCGGGAGCAGCATCAGGGCCTGTTGACCCTTGGCGAAGATGTTTGGCAGTTGCTGGACCAGGTCCGTGACCTGCCGCGAGACCACTGGCATGACCCAGACCAGGACCAATACCACGAAGGCGAGAAAGGCAACGTAGACGACCAGCACGCTCCCAAGGCGCGGCCAGCCGAGGCGCTCGAAGAACCCCACCAGACCCTCGAGGAGGTACGCGATGACGATGCTGGCCAGGACCGGGGCGAGCATGTTGCCCATGGTGAGTACCACGCCGAATCCCACCAGGAGGGCGACGGCGAGGAAGATGACCTGTGGGTCAGAGAAGTAACGCCGAAACCAATCGGAGAGGACTTGCATTGTCGGGTTCAGCCGTCGATCGATGGGTCCTGAGCGTCGCGGTAAGCCGCATAATGCCGGGCAAACAAGGCCTCCAACTCATCGATGACTTGAGCCGCCTCACGGCCCTGCAGGACATGAGCCGACATCAGGGTGGATGCCTCGTGCAAGAGGTCGCCACGTTCCAGCATGTGATAGGCGCGCCGCAGGCGCTTGATGGCCGCGACGACGGACTCGTCCGCCGGCCGCTCCAGCGAACCGAGGTCCAAGGGCTGGGCTCGTCGTTGGATCGTCTCTGCCCGTTGGGCGAGGAACTCCCCGAAGGCCAGCAACGCCTCCCGGTCGGCGGCTCCCAAAGCCCGGTAGAGCTTGGCCAGGCGCCGCTCCTTGGCGCTGTGAACCTGCTGTGGGAACATGCGCCGCCCCGATCCTAGTCGCTGTGCGACTTACAGTAAGCCCTGGCGAACTCCAGCAACTCCTCCATGACCCGCAGCCTGAACTTCTGCTTTTGGTGAACGAAGGAGAACGGTCGCTCCAGCGGCGGGTCCAGATTCAGCGACACCAGGGTCCCTAGCCGCAGTTCCTTCTGGATAGTGGCTTGGGAGACGACCGAGACCCCCATCCCCGCCTCCACCGCCCCCTTCACCGCCTCCGGGCTGCCTAGCTCCATGGCAATCTTGATGCCGGCATCGCAGTTCGACAGTTCGTCCAGATAGTCGTTGATGACCTCCCGTGTACCTGAACCCTCCTCCCGGCAAATGAAAGGGTACTGGATCAGGTGCGCAAAGGTGACCGAGCCGAGCTGGGCCAGAGGATGCTGAGGCGGGACTATGGCCACCAGCTTGTCGCGCTTGCAGGACTCCACGACCAAATTCTTGTTCGCGACGGGCGCCTCCACCACGCCAAGGTCGATCGTGTTGTTCTCCACCATGGAGACCACCCCCTCGCTGTTCGAGACCTTGAGGTGGATGGCCACATCCGGGTGATGCTCCTTGAAATCCCCGAGCAGGGTCGGAAGCATGTACTCCGCGATGGTGGTGCTGGCACCGATGGTCAGAGCGCCGCTGATCTCCCCGGTGATCTCGCTCACGGCGTTCTCCATCTCCGAGTACAGCTCAAAGATCCGATCGGCGTACTCGAAGACCTTTTTGCCCGCATCGGTCAGGCTGATCCGATTGTGGGTCCGGTCAAACAGGCGGGTGTTGAAGTACTCCTCGAGTTGGCGAACCTGAAAGGTGACCGCTGGCTGGGTCATGTGCAGCGTTTCCGCCGCCTTGGTGAAGCTCAAGAGACGGGCTACCGTGTGAAAAACCTGAAGCCTGCGGTCCGCCATATGGGCACCCATTAGCACGTATATGTGAATAAGTAAACTTTATACCACAAACTCGGCCAGGGTCACATGGGTTTGTCAGACCCGGTCGCAGGCACTCCGGTCAGTGCGGTCACGCGGGGCCACTGTGCTCTTTTGAATACAACACTTGGTCTCTCGACAACAGTTCTGGAAGAAAGCGACAACTTCGCATATTCTTTTGTCTGTTCGCCCGCGCCGCGCCTTAGACCGCAGTCGCCGGGAGCCTAGTCCGAGATCCGGGGGAAAAAGACAACAGTGAACAAGATACTACAGGATTCTGTCCGTTTCGCCTTGGCGGGGGGACTGGTGGCCGTGGCCCTCAGCCCAAGACTGGAGGCATCGGGCTTCTCGGTACCGGAGCTGTCCGCCGCCGGACTCAGTACCGCGAATGCGATGGTTGCCAACCCAAACGAGACCGGCGCCTTCGCGTACAACGCGGCCGCGATGTCCTTCCACGACACGTCGAGCGTGGCCTTAGGTGGTCTGCTCATCAACATGAACCTCAGCGTGGACAATGCCAGCGGCAGGCACGACAGCAGCGCTCCAGAGTGGGTGGCCGCCCCGCTGTTCCAGGCCGCCGTCAAGGTCAGCGACAAGTGGCGGGTCGGCCTCGGTGCTACCACCCCCTTTGGCCTTGAAACCCGCTGGGACGAGGGGACCTTTCCACTGCTCTCTGGCACCCAAACCCTGACCATCCCCAGCGTTGGTACGATCTCGGTGCCTACCGGCAACGAACCCACCACGAGTCTGCTCCAGGTGTTGGACATCACGCCGACGGCGAGCTACCGCGTCAACGACATGGTCAGCGTCTCTGCCGGCCTGGATTACTACTGGGCGAAGCAGGCGGAGCTCGACTCGTCACTGGCGGAGTTGCAAGGTCGCGGGTCCGGCGTCGGCTGGAACGTCGGGCTGATGTTCCGCAAAGATGCCTGGAGCCTCGGGGCGAGCTATCACTCGGCCGCCACAGTCGGTATCGACGGGACCTATACGCCTCTGGACACGACCCTTGTCGCTCTCGGCGCCGTCACCCCAGGTCAGACCGCGAAGCTTGACCTCAACCTCCCCTGGCGCCTGCAGTTGGGCGGACGCTACGCCATCAGTCCTCAGTTCGCCGTCGAGGTGGACTGGACCCGCATCGGCTGGAGTGAGTTCGATAGCATCGAGGTAAAGACCAAGAACGGCGGGGTCGTTATCTTCAACGACACCAACGACTGGGAGGACACGGACGCCATCCGCCTCGGCCTGACCTACGATATCCGCTCGACCACTCAACTGCGCCTCGGCTACTCCTACGACGAGACTGGCCAGACGGACGCCCACTTCAGCGCCCGAGTCCCCGACAGCGACCGTCAACTGTTCAGCATCGGTGTCGCCCAGCGCCTCGGCCAGGGCTTTACTGTGGAGGCCGGCTATATGTACGTCCTGACCGAGAATCGAGATCGGAAGAGCGTCGT
>JBFZCW010000036.1:0-3675 GCA_041307765.1 Chromatiaceae bacterium | reverse complement strand
CCGACCGCTTGGCGGTCGCGGACAGATACGCCCTACGCCAGGCCCTGACACGCACGGCCATCCTCTCCAACGAGAAATACAAGGGCGTACGGGTCACCTTCGACACCGGCCTGCTGCGCCTGCAGGCTCACAACCCAGAGCAGGACGAGGCGGAAGAGGAGTTAGAGCTGGACTACAGCGGCGAGGCCACCACCATCGGCTTCAACGTCTCCTACGTCATGGACATCCTTAACGTCCTGGAGAAGGACGAGGTCGAGATCGCCTTCTCTGACGGCAACAGCAGCGCCCTGTGGTCCAACAAGGGCGTGAACAACGAGGTCTATGTGGTCATGCCGATGCGCCTTTAGAGGACAGGTCCAACGGCACCTTGCCGTCTGCGGGTCAGGCTTTGGCTCGACCCGGGGACCCACCCAGACCGCGACCCCCCGTTCATCGCCATGCTCCCGGCAGGCTCACGTTTTGAGCCACCCCCTGGAGCATCCTGACTCCGGCATCCGCCATTATCCCGGAGACGACGATGGACATCATGGCCAACCTGCTCGTGATCCTGCTCTACCTCTCGGCTCTCTACACTGCCCTGGGACTTCTCGAAGCCGGCATGGAGGGCATCCATCGGCGGCTAGCAACCTGGCGCCGGATGCGAGGCACACCCGGCATCCAGCGCCGGCCGCGGCGGGTCCATCCCAGACGCCGCATCGAGCGGAATGAGGGCGGGGCGCTGCGGCGGCCGGCGACCGCCGCCAAGATCCCCGCCCAAGTCATGCGAGCACTCTGAATCTGGGTGGTCCTGGGCAGCCCACATCGGCGGTGGCGCCTAGCGCGCCAGCGGGATGCGGAAGCTTGATATCTTGCGTCAGTCAAGCTTCACGGCGGTCGGACTTCGGCAAGGAGATCGGGGTGGCGGTCGAGCAGCTTGAGCAGCTTCACAAGCGCCACAGGCGGCTTCGTCTTCCCGGTCTCATAACGAGAGAAGGCATTAACGCCGCCGCCAAAAATCTCTGCGGCCTCTCGCTGATCAAGCCCGAGCTTTTTGCGAACGCTGGCGATGAACTGGGGATCTACGATCGCTGCGTTGACCTGTTTGTTGAAGTCCAGAATTGCGGCACTGATGCGAGCGGACTCCGCGAGTGCGAGGACCGCTTCACCGCAGACCGGGCAAAATTCCCCCGATATGGCAGCGATGACCGTGGCCTCGCCTTTGTATGTGTAGTGCAGATCACGGCTGTCGTGCACCAACTCTGCCGCCGCACACGCAGGGCATTGCATGGTCATGGGTCCCCGAACGATAGGATCAGCACGCCATCCGTGACCGCTAGATTCAGTTAGACCTCTCCGCATGGCAGTGAAGACGGTCCCTTTTCCTTTTCGAGGCCGAAATTAACCGAATTGGTTAATATTTGGCAACTAGGTTAATGGGTTCCGCGTTGGCTATGCACCGCGATCAGGCCACCAAACCCCGCCCCTGCAACTCCTTGATGCGGTCGCGCACGGCAGCCGCCTTCTCGAACTCCAGGTCCTTGGCGTACTTGTACATCTCCTTTTCCAGGGCCTTGATGCGCTTGGCCATCTGCTGGGGGGTGAGAGCCGCGTACTCGGCGACCTCGTCTGCCACCTCGGCGAAAGCGCGAGCCTTCATGGGGGCCCCGGGGGTGGAGGTCTCCATGATGTCGGCGATAGCCTTGCGGATGCTCTGGGGGGTGATGCCGAGGTCCAGGTTGCGGGCGACCTGCTTGGCACGGCGCCGCTCGGTCTCGTCCATGGCCCGGCGCATGGAGCCGGTCACCTGGTCGGCGTAGAGGATAGCCTTGCCCTCCGCGTTGCGGGCGGCGCGGCCGATGGTCTGGATCAGGGACCCCTCTGACCGAAGGAAGCCCTCCTTGTCGGCGTCAAGGATGGCGACCAGCGACACCTCCGGCATGTCGAGCCCTTCGCGCAGCAGATTGATGCCCACCAGGACGTCGAACTGACCCAGGCGCAGGTCGCGGATGATCTCGACCCGCTCGACGGTGTCGATGTCCGAGTGAAGGTAGCGCACCCGCACCCCGTGGTCGGTCAGGTAGTCGGTCAGGTCCTCTGCCATGCGTTTGGTCAGGGTGGTGACCAGGACTCGGGCATCGCGGGCGACCCGGGCCCGGATCTCGGATAGCAGATCGTCCACCTGGGTGATGGCCGGACGGACCTCCAGTTCCGGGTCCACCAGCCCGGTCGGTCGAACCACCTGTTCGATGACGGCCCCGGAGTTCTGGATCTCGAAGTCCCTGGGCGTGGCAGAGACGTAGATGGTCTGGGGCTGGCGGGCCTGGAACTCCTCAAAGCGCAGGGGTCGGTTATCCAGGGCCGAGGGGAGCCGGAAGCCGTATTCGACCAGATTCTCCTTGCGCGAGCGGTCACCGCGGTACATGCCCCCGAGCTGGGGCACCGTGACGTGGGACTCGTCGATGACCACGATGGCATCCTCCGGCAGGTAGTCGTAAAGGGTCGGCGGGGGCTCTCCGGCGGCGCGCCCGGAGAGGTAGCGGGAGTAGTTTTCGATGCCCGAGCAGTACCCCAGCTCCAGCATCATCTCCATGTCGAACAGGGTGCGCTGCTCCAGGCGCTGGGCCTCCACCAGCTTGTTGTTGTCCCGCAGCCAGTCGAGCCGCCCCTTGAGCTCGACCTTGATCTGCTCGACAGCCCCGACGATGGTCTCGCGCGGCGTGGCGTAGTGGGTCTTGGGGTAGACGGTGTAGCGGGCGACCTTGCGTAGCTGCTCACCCGTCAGTGGGTCAAACAGCGTCAGGCCTTCGATCTCCTCGTCGAACAGCTCCACCCGCAGGGCCTCGTCGTCGGACTCCGCCGGGTAGATGTCGATCACGTCCCCGCGTACCCGATAGGTGCCGCGGGCCAGCTCGATCTCGTTGCGCTTGTACTGAAGCTCCGCCAGCCGCCGCAGCAGGGCGCGCTGGTCGATGACATCGCCGCGGGAGAGGTGCAGGACCATGCGCAGATAGGCGTCCGGGTCGCCCAGGCCATAGATCGACGAGACCGTGGCCACAAGGATGGTATCGCGCCGCTCCAGCAGGGCCTTGGTGGCGGACAGGCGCATCTGCTCGATGTGCTCGTTGATGGAGGAGTCCTTCTCGATATAGGTGTCCGTCGAAGGGACATAGGCCTCCGGCTGGTAGTAGTCGTAGTAGGAGACGAAGTACTCCACGGCGTTGTCCGGGAAGAACTCCCGCATCTCCCCGTAGAGCTGGGCGGCGAGGGTCTTGTTGGGGGCCAGGATCAGGGCCGGGCGCTGAAGCTCGGCGATGACGCTGGCGATGGTGAAGGTCTTGCCGGAGCCGGTGACGCCCAGCAAGGTCAGGCCCGCCTCGCCATCGCGCAGGCCCTCGGACAGGGCGCGGATGGCCTGGGGCTGGTCTCCCGCTGGAGCAAAGGGGGCGACGAGTCGAAAAGGCCTGGGGTCTGGGGTTAATTCCATCCTGGGCTCCTCGCAGGGACGACATTTCGGGGGATTGGCAGAGGCCGAGGATCTGGGGGCGGCGGCCGGTCAGCCAAGTCGGGGCGGAGACATCGGCCCTGACAGTCTTAACAGAATTTTCTCTTTCAAGTCCGTAGTAGTAGTTAGTCCTGTCGATAACTCAATCTGGCTCGAAACCTGTCTTGAGATCAATCCGTTGGCCGAGATCCAGG
>JBFZCW010000035.1:0-6314 GCA_041307765.1 Chromatiaceae bacterium | reverse complement strand
GTCGCCACCTGTCGGTATCAGGTCTGGTAAGCTGCGGACGCCTGCCCGGCGCTCGCCGCGTGTCAGGACGATGCAATAGACCCACACAGACCGACCAGAAGACACATGGTCGAGGGAGATTCCTATGATGACCGGCCAGATGACCACGCGGCGCGCGGCGACACTGATCCTGGGGCTGACCCTGATCACGGGCGGGGGCAACGCGCTCGCGCTCAACTTCGGGGACATGATGAACCCGTCCAAATGGATGGGGGGCAAGAACGACCGTGACTACGACGACGAGCGCTGGGATGGTCCAGGCTACGGCTATGGTCCCGGATACGGCTATGGCGGTCCGGGCTACGGGTACGGCGGCCCCGGTTACGGTTATGGCGGTCCGGGCTACGGCTATGGCGGCCCCGGGTACGGCTATGGCGCTCCCGGCTACGGTTACGGCGGTCCGGGCTACGGCGGCCCCGGCTACGGGGGACAGGGGTACGGGGGGCAGGGGTACGGCGCACCCGAGGGGCGCGGGTCGGACTCGAGGCGGCCCGAGTAATGCGGTCGGCCGCTCAGGCCAGGTAAAGAGCGAAGGCGCGGTGACGCCCGCGTCGGCCCACCGCGCCGGATCGATCCCCGACGCCGGGCCGATCCGCACGATGAGGCTGGGGCCGGATCCGACCGGAGGACACGGACTCCGACATCATCGGGCATGACCGGCGTACCCTCTCGCCCCTGCGGACACTCGGCCCGACGTACCGAGTAACAGCTCCGTCCACAGTGCGGCCGCTCAGGCCGTCGAAGCACAGCGCCAGGTGTCGGCAATCAGACCGGAGGTCCCTTTCCGACGGCCCCATGGCTGATTCCGGAAGGATTCAAGCAGTCCGTCGTCTCCGACGAGACCGACCTCAACGTCTACGACGGCGGGCGTGACGACTGGAACGACATGAACACCGTCAACGAGACCGGGCGCCACGCCGGCCGCTACCACTATCGGACCCACGAGCTGCGGCTGCCGGACAGCCTGCCCGAGGGCGGCACCGTATCGGTGGTCGATCTCAAGACCGGCGAGGCCAAGATCCTGGCTCAGGACCCCAGCTACGATGCCCTAGACGGCATCCGTTGGACTCCCTGGCGCACCGTGCTGTTCGCCGAGGAGGTCGACAACGGTCGGCTGTTCGAGATCGTGCTCGACAAGAAGAACCCCATGTCCGGCACCGTGTATGACCGGCCAGCCTTGGGCCGCCTCGCCCACGAGGGTATCGAAGTCGGCCCCGACGGCGCCGTCTACGTGGTCGACGAGCAGCGCGGCCTCACCGACTCGACGGGCTGCGACAGCACGCCGTGCGGCGGCGGGGTCTACAGGTTCGTCCCGGACCGCCGTGGCGATCTCTCCAGCGGCAAGCTGTATGTCCTCAGGGTCCTGGACAACACGGACAGCGAGGGCGTCGGCCAGGCGGAGTGGGCCGGCCCCATCGACCCGCTGACCGCCCGCGCGTCCGGCAGCGCCATCGGCGGCACCAGCCCCGCTCGGCATTCAGGGTCGCCAGGCAGCAGAGGACGGTTTCCTCGACCTCGGTCTCAGGGATTGGCACGGGTGGGCGGCGCCCTCGCCGCGGGGGCATCTCGGGACCTGACCAGAGGGTCTCAGCGCGGGCGGCAGGGAAGCCGGTCCCACCCGAACGGCCGCTTCACGGCTCCGGCTTGGATCATTCGATGACCGCCACGGTCTTAACTTGGGCCCAGACCCGCTTGCCGGGATGGAGCCCCAGGGCCGCGACGGACCTGTGGGTGAGCCGCGCAGTCAGGATCTGACCATCCACCGCCAGGCTGGCGAGGGCCTGCGCCGGGTGCAGGTCGTCGCCGATCTCGCGCACCGTGACCTCAAGGTGGTTGAGGATACTGGTGCCGGAGGGCTTCTCCAGGGTCAGGCTTACGTCCTTGGCCAGCACCCGCAGGCGCAGCCCGCGGCCCACCGCATGGCCCTCGTCGCGCACCCAGAGGCTGCCGCCGGGGAATTCCACCCGCGCCAGGTGCCAGCGTCCATCGCGTTCGGCCACCCTGCCATCGAGGACCACACCCGCCTCCTTGCCGAGGCGGATCGGGGCGTCGACCCGGCCCAAGACCTCCTTCAGCGGACCCTGGGCCACGGCGCGACCCGCCTCCAGCACCACCAGGTGATCGGCGAGATGCGCCACCTCGTCCTGCGAGTGGGTGACGTAGAGAACCGGGATCTCCAGTGCGTCGTGCAGGCGCTCCAGGTAGGGCAGGATTTCCTGCTTGCGCTTCAAGTCCAGGGCGGACAGGGGCTCGTCCATCAGCAGGACCGCGGGCTGTACCGCCAGGGCACGGGCGATGGCTACCCGCTGGCGCTCGCCGCCGGAGAGCTGATCCGGGCGCCGGTCCAGCAGGGAACCGATTCCGAGGAGCTCGATCAGGTGATCCAGCGCGGTCTGATCGAGGGACCGGGCCGCCCTGCGCCGACCGTACTCCAGGTTGCCGCGGGCGCTCAGATGCGGGAACAGGCTCGCCTCCTGGAAGACATAGCCGAGGGGGCGCCGATGGGTGGGAAGGAAGCGTTGGGCGTCCTGCCAGACCTCGCCCTTCATCCAGAGCCGCCCCTGGGGCGGGCGCTCCAGCCCGGCAATGCAGCGCAGCAGCGTGGTCTTTCCCGAGCCCGAGTGACCGAAGAGGGCGGTGACCCCGCGGCCCGGCAGATCCAGGTCTACATCCAGGCGGAACTCCGGATAGCGCAGGTCGAAGCGGGCCTGGATGCGCTCCGGGTCCATCTGCCGAGTCCCGCTCATAGGCCGACCGGGGCGCCCCAGCCGAATCCGGCGGGGCTACGTCTCGTGGCCACCTCGCTCCGGGTCGTCATGGCTGCACCACCAGGCAGCGCCGATTGATGACATAGACGGTGAGCAGCAGCAGGAAGGAGGCCACCAAGAGCCCCCCCGCCAGCAGGTGGGCACTGGCATAGTCCATGGACTCCGCGTGGTCGTAGATCGCGATGGAGAGCACCCGGGTCTCACCGGGGATGTTGCCCCCCACCATCAGCACCACACCAAACTCACCCACCGTGTGGGCGAAGGTGAGGGTCACGGCGGTGAGAAAGCCGCGGCGGGCGAGTGGGACCACCACGGTGAAGAAGCGGTCCCAGGGACCGGCGCGCAGGGTCGCTGCCACCTCGGTCATGCGGGTGCCCACGGCGGCGAAGGCGTCCTTCAGGGGCTGGACCATGAAGGGCAGGGAGTAAAGGGTGGAGGCCAACACCAGCCCCGTGAAGGTGAAGGCGAGATGGGGCAGCCCCAGGGCCTGGAGGGTGCCGCCCACCGGTCCCCGGGGACCCAGGGCCACCAGCATGTAGAAGCCGAGCACCGTGGGCGGCAGGACCAGGGGCAGGGCCACCACCGCCTCCACGGCCACCGAGAGACGGCTGCTGGTCCGCGCCAGCCAACAGGCGAGCGGGGTGCCCAGAATCAGCAGCACCAGGGTGGTGACCGCCGCGAGCTCCAGGGTGGTTAGGAGGGCCAGCCAGTCGCCGTCTGACATGGCCTAGCGACCCGCTTCACCGGGAAGGACGAAACCGTAGCGGCGCATCACCACCCGCGCCGGCTCACTCCCCACGTAGTCGGCGAAGCGATGGGCCAGCGGGTTGTCCGCGGCCCGCTTGAGGATCACGTAGCCCTGCTCCAGGGGCTCATGCCACTGCGCGGGGATCAGGGTCCAGGCCCCCTTGCCCGCCATGGTGGGCGAGAGCACCAGGGCCAAGGCCACGATGCCCGCGTCCGCCGCCCCCGAGTCGACGAACTGGGCCGTGTGGGCGATGTTCTCTCCCAGCACCAACCTGGGCTTGAGGGCCTCCCAGACCCCCTGGTGCTGCAGGGCCTCCTTCGCCCGCACGCCGTAGGGGGCATGGTCCGGATTGGCGATGGCGAGCTTGCGGATCGGTGCCCCTGGCAGCTCCTTGAGCGGGACCTCGGCGAGCTCAGGTTTGAGGCTCCACAGCACGATGCGGCCGAGGGCGTAGGGGCGGGTCCCACTCGCCGTCAGGCCCTTCTCCTCAAGCTGTCTGGGGTAGGCGATATCCGCCGAAAAATAGAGATCGAAGGGGGCGTCGTTGGCGATCTGGGTGAAGAACTTGCCGGAGGAGCCATAGATCGCCTCGACCTTGTCGCCGGGGCGCTCGGCACGGAAGTGCTCGACCACCTCGGCCATCGCAAACTTCAGGTCGGCGGCGGCGGCGATGGTCAGCGACCCCGCGAGGACCGGCCGGGCGAGGACGAACGGAAGGGTCATCAGGACGGCGAAGACGGCAACCGAGCGAGCCAGAGCATCGCAGCGCCGAGGCGACACGACGGCGAACCAGTGCCTGACAAGGAACCGCATCGGACCTCCTGGGCGGGCGCGGTGTACCGACTGAGAGTCTATCGCAGTCAGGCGGCCCAGGATGGGCCTGGCCCGAAGCTATTTGCCGGCATGGTCATGGTCGAAGCCAAGGTGCCGTCCGACAACGGGTTCACCGGGCGGTGGACGGCAAGACCGCAGGACGATCCGCCCTTGGGCTGCCCGTCTGGCCGGTCCCGGAGGCCCTGGGGCAGCGGATGCTTCGCGGGTCCGATTTGGCCGGGCCTGGTGACGCCCAGTCCCCCTTCCCCTAGACTGGCGATGAGCACACAGATCAGTGGAGGCGTCAAATGAGCTACGCCCTGCGTGATGCGCATTGAAGCCAACCTGAAACCCAGGCGTTATGCAATTTTCTCAGAACCCTTGCCTCGACTCCGTCCTCACCTGCCCAGGCTGCGGCCGCCGCCAGCAGGATCGGATGCCCGAGGATGCCTGCCTCTGGTACGACGAATGCCCGGGCTGTCGCGCTCTGCTGCGCCCCAAGCCGGAGACCTGCTGCGTCTTTTGCTCCTACGGGACAGTCCCCTGCCCGCCAGTACAGCGGGATTGGGTACAGCGGGAGGGGGTGCAGCGGACGGCACGGGGTGGCTGCTGTGGGGGCTGAAGGACCCGTAAGCTGCCTGGTGGCGGCCTGGCAGGACCACGGAACGGAGCTGCGGGCCTGGCTGCGACGCCGCATGGCGGACCGCGACGAGGCCGAGGACCTGACCCAGGAGGTGTTTCTCAAGGCCCTGCGCCAGGGCGGACGGTTCTGCGAGGTCGGCAACCGCCGCGCCTGGCTCTTCAAGGTGGCGCGCAATGCCCTGGCCGACCGCCTGCGCCTGAGGCGCGACCTGGTGGATCTGCCGGAGGACCTCCCGGAGCTGCGCGAGGAGCCCCCGCCGGTGGATGCCCTGGCCGACTGCCTCCCCCGCGCCCTGGCCGCCCTGTCCCCGGCGGAGCGCGAGGCCATCACCCACTGCGATCTGGAGGGGATGACCCAGGCCGACTTTGCCAAGCTCAAGGGCCTGAGCCTGCCCGGCGCCAAGTCACGGGTGCAGCGCGCCCGCAGCCGCCTGCGGGAGCACCTGGCCACGGCGTGCCAGGTCCGGTTTGACGAGTCTGGGCGGGTCTGCTGCTTCGTCCCGCGGGGGCCGCACGACTGATTCCGCGCCGCCCGCCGCAAGCGTACCCACCCCAGCATCCTTTTCCCCCGCCGGCCGTCTCCTTGGCAGCAAGCCCCCGCCCCCTGCGGGTGCTGGGGGCGGGGCACGTGGCATCCCCTCCGCCAGGCACGAGCGCTAGGGTACGAGCGCTAGACTGGACGCCGATCCACCCGCCCAAACCGAATGCCAGAGATAAGGAGCGGTAAGCATGACCACCCCCGACCCCAGCGCGAACCCGAGCCCGGTCGGCGCCTGGTGGAAACGGCTGCGCCAGGCGCGGCAGGAGAACCCGACCGAGGCACGCTGGCTGGCCGGCATGCTCGGCCTGTTCCTGCTCGTCTTTTTCCTGCCCGTCGGCGCGCCGCGCTTCGACAACGCGGTGCTGGAGGGGCTGGCGTTGCTGAACTGGTATGCCCGCGAGCATGTGGTGCTCTGCCTGATCCCGGCCTTCTTCATCGCCGGGGCCATCGCGGTCTTCATCAGCCAGGACGCGGTGATGAAGTACCTGGGCCCCGCCGCCCACAAGGGCGCGGCCTATGGGGTGGCCTCTGTGTCGGGGTCGATCCTGGCGGTCTGCTCCTGCACCGTGCTGCCGCTGTTTGGCGGCATCTACCGGCGCGGGGCCGGGCTGGGGCCGGCGGTGACCTTCCTCTACGCCGGGCCGGCGATCAACGTGCTGGCGGTGGTGCTCACCGCCAAGGTCCTGGGCATGGAACTGGGACTGGCCCGCGCCCTGGGGGCCGTGGTCTTCGCCCTGGTGATCGGCGGCATCATGCACCGGAT
>JBFZCW010000034.1:0-16001 GCA_041307765.1 Chromatiaceae bacterium | reverse complement strand
ATCCCGAAGCCCTTCGACCCGCGGCTGCGGGAGCTGGTCCCGGCCGCCGTGGCGCGGGCCGCCATCGCCAGCGGGGTGGCGCGGCTACCCTATCCCGCGCATTACGCCTGACGTCGCGACGCCTCAGACCGACGAGCGACAAGCCTGTCCATTTGTCCTCAGCGGCTCGGACTCTGGTCGGGTGACTCGGTACTGGCCGCTGGGACCGGCATCAGGGAGTCGTCACGAGGCGTCGAGCCGGCCGCATAAGCCGGCAGCCGGCAGCCGGCGGCGGGAGGCCACCCAACAACGCAGACCGAGCCCTACTCGGCTACTACCCAACCACCCAGTGAGGAAACCGCCATGCGTAAGATCACCATCGTCGGTGCCGGTAGGGTCGGGGAGACGACCGCCCAAATCCTGGCCGAAGAGGAGCTTTGCCGGGAGATCGCCCTCTATGACGTCCGAGAGGATGTGCCCGAGGGCGTCGCCCTGGACATCTGTCAGACGGCCCCGTTTTTCGAATTCGACTGTGCCCTGAGCGGCAGTAACGACCCGCAGATCATGCGTGGCTCCGAGATGCTGGTGATTACCGCCGGTCTTCCGCGCAAGCCCGGGATGTCTCGCTCCGATGTGCTGGAGGCCAATGTAAGGGTCATCGACGAAGTAGTGGACCAGGCCAAGCGGTATGCCCCCGACGCCATGATCCTGATGGTCACCAATCCGGTGGACACCCTCACCTATCGCGCCTTCCGGCGCAGCGGCTGGCCGCGCGAGCGCGTCTTCGGGCAGGCCGGCGTGCTCGACGCCTCGCGCATGGCGAGCTTCATCGCCCATGAGACGGGTTTCTCGGTCAGGGACATCACCACCATCGTACTCGGGGGCCATGGCGATACCATGGTCCCGGTACCCCGCTTCTGTACCATCAACGGGATACCGATCTCCCACTTCCTGACCGCGGACCGCATCGAGGCCATCAACGAGCGAACCAGGAAGGGGGGCGCCGAGATCCTCGCGCTACGCAAGAACTCCAGTGCCTACGACGCCCCAGGGGCCGCCGTGGCTGCCATGATCGATGCCATCGTCCACAATCGGCGTCGCCTGCTACCCTGCGTGGCCCTCCTGGAGGGGGAATACGGCGAGGCCGACATCGCCATGGGGGTCCCCTGCATCCTGAGCGACCGCGGCATGGAGTCCGTGGTCGAGCTCGACCTCAATGCGCAGGAGCGGGCCGCCTTCGAGGCATCCGCGGCGGCGGTGCGGGAGGACATCGCCCGTCTAGCCGATATCGCGTAGCACCGTCCGTGGATCGGCACGGGCTTTGCTGAGCCCCTGATGAATGCGCAGACGACAGGAGCAAGCATATGACGAACCAAACCGTCACTGTGATCAATAACGTGACCGGCGAGAGCCGCGACTTCCCGCTGCTCCAGGGGACAATGGGCCCGGCGGCGGTGGACATCTCTTCCTTGTACAAGGAGGGCGGCATCTTTACCTACGACCCCGGCTTCATGGCGACGGCGGCCTGCCACAGCGCGATCACCTACATCGACGGCGACCAGGGCGTCCTGCTCTATCGCGGGTACCCCATCGAGCAGCTCGCCGCCAAGGCCAGCTTCCTGGAGGTCGCCTATCTGCTGCTCTACGGCGAGTTGCCGAACGGGCGGGCGCTGCGCGGGTACGAGCACATCATCACCCGCCATACGATGCTGAACGAGAACCTGAGGAACTTTCTCAAGGGGTTCCACTACGACGCCCACCCCATGGCCATGCTGGTGGGGGTGGTAGGCTCCCTGTCGGCCTTCTATCACGACTCCTTCGACATCTATGACCACAGACACAGGGAGATCGCTGCCCATCGCCTGATCGCCAAGATCCCGTCGGTCGCGGCTGCTGCTTACAAGCACACCATCGGCGAGCCCCTCATGTACCCGCGCAACGACCTGCGGTACTGCGCCAACTTTCTGCACATGATGTTTGCCACTCCCTGCGAGGACTACAAGCCTGGCCTGATCGCCGAGAAGGCCCTCAACCTGCTGTTCATCCTCCACGCCGACCACGAACAGAACGCTAGCACCTCCACGGTGCGTCTGGCGGCCAGTTCTGGGGCCAATCCCTACGCCTGTATCGCCGCTGGGATCGCTTCCCTGTGGGGTCCAGCCCATGGCGGGGCAAACGAGGCGGTGCTGGATATGCTGCTGGAGATCGGCGATGTGAAAAATGTCGCCAAGTACATGGACAAGGCCAAGGATAAGGACGATCCGTTCCGCCTCATGGGCTTCGGGCACCGGGTCTACAAGAACTACGATCCGCGGGCCAAGATCATCCGCGAGGTCTGCCACCAGGTTCTGGAAGAACTCGCCGACGCGAACAACCCCCTGTTCGAGCTCGCGCTCGAGCTGGAGCAGATCGCGCTCAGCGATCCCTACTTCGTGGAGCGCAAGCTCTACCCCAACGTGGATTTTTACTCCGGGATCATCTACCAGGCTCTGGGGATACCGCGGAACATGTTCACGGTGATGTTCGCCATCGCCAGAACGGTGGGTTGGGTCTCCCACTGGATGGAGATGATGGCTGACCCCACGAACCGCATCGGCCGGCCGCGCCAGATCTACGACGGACCAGCCCGGCGGGACTACACGCCCCTCTCCCAGCGTTGACGGCTGCGCCGGCGGCGACCGTCTTGCGCCGAGGAACGGGTTTAGCTATTCGCCTCGGCCAGGCGGCCGCGGGCCCGTTTCGTCCAGCAACTTCCTCACAGCGTCAAGGTCTGCGCCCCGCTCCGGCCGTTCGGTGACGGGGTCCAGGGGCGGATTGCGTATGGCCTGCAGGGGAAGCACCACCAAGGTGAAGGGAATACCGCCGGCGACGAAAGCGAATGCTGGCTGAACCCGGCGCACGCCGCCACTGTAGCGCAGCGGCTCTTCGCGCTCCTGCCAGGGTATGCCCTGATCGACTAAGGCGAACACCAATTCCTTTGGGCTTTCTGCGAACAGGTGCATGCGCACCCCCTGGCGCAGGTCCCCGGTCCCCGACAACACGGGCCCAACCAAGCGCGGGAGAAAGCGCGAAAAGGACCTCATCGCCGCGGCTGCCTGCTGGCGCAGGCGCTGGAGGTCGGCGGCACCTCGCTCGGATTGGAACAGCCGGCGCTGTTCCAGCAGCGCGCCTTGAATCTCCTCGTTGGTTGGCCACTCGCGCCGATTCAGCATCCCGGTCCGCTCGGCGGCCTTGCGGCGCGCGCGGTCGAAGGCCTGGTCACCCTGCTCGGCGAGGATGCGGGCCGCTTCGTAGGCGAGCCGATAACGCTGGGGCGAACACCGACTACGTCCACCCACGCGACTGTCTCCCGTGGGTCGGTTTGTGGGTTCCATAAGGCACTGCGCTGATCGCTGGCATTGTTGTCATTGCGGGCGGCTGGATGCTGGTCGGGGCGGCCGGCTCCCAACGATCGGTGAGGATACTATATGGGCACGGGCCGGGGGGGAGTTGTCCGAGTTCGGCCGAATGGCGGCGGGCGGTGATTTTTGCTGGCCCAGTTCCGCTACGCGCAGCCCCAACTATTTATAATGTCGCCTGCCGACCAAGATGTATTGTTTTGACAAATCCGGGATACTTCGTATAGTTATGCTGGCTTCCGTACAAAGAGCCTGAGATTTTCCTCGGGATTCCTGCAACTCGAATAGGCCGCCATGTTCAGTTTCGGTCGAAAAAGGACTGCCCTGTTGGGCGTCGATATCAGCTCGACCACGGTCAAGGTGATCGAGTTGTCGCAGTCCAGCGGCGGATCGGCGTCCCTGTTTCGCGTCGAGGCCTATGCCGTCGAGCCCCTGCCGGTGAACGCTGTGGTCGAAAAGAAGATCGCCGACGTGGATGCCGTCGGGCGGACCATCCATCGAGCGGTCGCAAATAGCGGCACCAAGGCGACCCGCGCCGCCGCGGCTGTTTCCGGCTCGGCCGTCATCACCAAGATGATTGCGATGGCTGCGTCGCTTAGCCCCGCGGAGATGGAGGCGCAGATCCAGCTCGAAGCGGATCAGTACATCCCTTACCCGCTCGAAGAGGTCAACATCGACTTCGACGTCCTGGGGTCTTCCTCGTCCAGTCCCGAGATGGTCGACGTCTTGCTTGCCGCCTCCCGGCGCGAGAACGTGGACGACAGGGTGACCGCCTTGGAGATTGGCGGATTGACCGCCGCGGTGGTCGACGTGGAGGCCTACGCCATGGAGAACGCCTGCGCCCTGTTGCTGGGAGCCCGTTCGGAGGGGCGTGGGGCTCAGACCGTGGCCGTGGCCGACGTGGGTGCGATGACCACGAACCTGCACGTGCTGCATGAGGGGCGGATCGTCTACACGCGGGAACAGAATTTCGGCGGACAGCAGCTTATCGACGAGATCCAACGCCACTACGCAGTGTCGCAAGACCAGGCTTTGCAGCAGCTGATCGACGGGAGCCTGCCGGCCGCTTTTGACCCGGAGGTCCTCGCTCCATTTAAAGAGATGCTGGCCCAACAGATTGGCCGCGCGCTCCAGTTCTTCTATTCGTCCAGTACGTTCAACCGGGTCGACCGGCTCATCATTGCGGGCGGTGCCGCAGGGCTCCGGCAGGTGGACAAGCTCGTTGAGGAGCGACTGGGCATCAGCACCAAGGTGGCTAACCCCTTTACCCATATGTCGCTGGCCCCGCACATCAAGGCCCAGGACATCGCCCGGGATGCGCCGTCGCTGATGATTGCCGTCGGGCTGGCGTTGCGGGGGTTCGACTAAATGGCACGTATCAATCTCCTGCCGTGGCGCGAGGCCGAGCGCAAGCGTCGCCAACGGGACTTTGCCGGCGCCGCGCTCGCGGCGCTTGCGGCCGCGGGGCTCTTGGCGCTTGCGGTGCACTTCCAGATGGAGGCCACCATCGCCGCGCAACAGGGCCGCAATCAGTACCTCCAATCTCAGATCGCGGCCTTGGATGTCCAGATCAAGAAGATTAAGGACCTGGAGGCCACCAAGGCCAACCTGATCGCGCGCATGAACGTCATTCAGGCGCTCCAGACGAGCCGCCCGGAGGTGGTGCACCTGTTCGACGAACTCGTGATCACGGTTCCGGAGGGAATTTTTCTGACCAAGGTGGAGCAGACCGGCAAGTCGGTCATTGTCGAGGGCCAGGCCCAGTCCAATGCCCGCGTGTCCTCATTCATGCGTAACATCGAATCATCGGCGTGGGTCGGAAATCCAGCGCTGCAACTGATCGAGAACAAGGATCAGACCGGCACGGGCTTGAGCCGCTTCCGCTTACGTTTCGAGCAGCGCCAGGTCGGTGCCGAAGGAGAGGACGGCGCGGCCAAGCCGCCCGGCGGGAAACCGGGGGTCAGGCCCTCAGCCTCAACGCCTGCAAACTCCGCCAGACCCCAGAAGCAGACATGAACCTCAGTCAACTCAACGAGCTTAGCCTCAGCAACGTCGGTGACTGGCCGACGCCGATCAAGGCGCTGGTGATCCTGGTGCTCTGTTCGGCGGTCGGCTTTGCCCTGTACTACTTCGATACGAGTGATCAACTGGTCCGCCTGGGCGCGGAGCAACAGAAAGAGACCGAGTTGCGCACGAGCTTCGAGACCAAGCAGGCGAAGGCCGCCAATCTCGATGCCTATGAGCAGCAACTGGAGGCGATGAAGGAGTCCTTCGGCACCATGCTTCGCCAGCTTCCCGACAAGACGGAAGTGGCCGCTCTGCTCGTGGACGTGTCTCAGACGGGTCTCGCCGCCGGCCTGGAGTTCAAACTGTTTCAGCCGGAGGGCGAGGGGCTGAAGGATTTCTATGCGGAGTTGCCCATCAAGGTCAACGTGACCGGGCAGTACCACGAGTTTGGGCGCTTCGTCAGTGGACTGGCCGCCCTGTCGCGCATCGTCACCATCCATGACGTGAAGATCGACGCCCCGCCGTCACAAGCGGCACGAACGCCTGCCGCGGACCCGGCCGGGCCCAAGCTCAGTCTACAGGCGACCGTCAAGACCTACAGATACCTCGACGAGGCCGGACTCAAATGAGGGCTACACGCCTGTCAGGCCTGCTCGCCGCCGCTACGCTCGTCGCCTGCAGCGGCGGCGGCATGCAAGACCTTGAGGACTATGTTGCCACGGTCCGTCAGCGCCCCCCTGGGCCGATTGCGCCGCTGCCCGAGATCAAGCCGATACCCACCTTCCTCTATGACCCCGGTGATCGGCGCGATCCCTTTGTCTCAGACGCCCTGGTCGAGAGCGCCGTGCTACCTAGAGTGCCTGGCGGCATCGCCCCGGACCCGTTGCGCCGCAAGGAGGAACTGGAACAGTACCCCCTCGATTCGCTCGCGATGGTCGGGACCCTGGCCCAGGGGGACACGCAGTGGGCACTCATTCGGACACGCGAGGGCGTCCTCCATTACGTCCGCGTGGGAAACTACCTTGGCCAGAACAATGGACAGATCACCCGTATCGACGAGGGTCAGGTCCAGCTCACGGAGATCGTCAACGATGGCGGGGGCGAGTGGCGCGAACGGCAGGCCACCGTCGCGCTGAAGCAATAGATTGCCGGAGATCACGTCGCGATGAACCATTTGCCACAGATGCACGATGTCCCCGGCAGCACGGCCACGGTCCAACCCAAACGGAGCTGGAAGAGGCTGCTCACGCGGCTGGCTCCCGTCATGCTCATCGCCTGGGCAGACGCAGGGGCGGCCACCGTCTTACAGAACGTCGAGTTCGCGGGACTCCCAGGGAACCAGGTTCAGATTGACCTGGTCCTCTCGGACGCAGCCAAGGCGCCTGAGGCCTTCTCCACCGATTCCCCGGCGCGCATCGCCCTGGACCTTCCCGGTGTCACCAGCGGTCTCCAGAACAAGACCGTGCCCGTCGGCGTCGGCGTCGTCCAGAGCGTCGTCGCCGTGGAGGCCGGTGACCGTACCCGTGTGGTGATCAATCTCAACGAATCGGTCCCCTACCAGGTCACGACCCGCGGCAACCGCGTGACCATCGGCGTGAATACCCAGCAAACCGCGGCGGCGGCCCCGGTGGCCGAGGCCCAGCCGCAGCCTGCGTCTGCGTCCGCTATCCAGCCGGGCAGACAGACGCGCTCGGCCAGACCCGCGGCCCGCTCCAGCACAAGCCGCGGTGCCCCGCTGCGTGACGTGGACTTTCGTCGCGGCGACTCTGGCGAGGGCCGCGTCATCGTCAAGCTGCCGGATGCAGGCACTCGGGTGGCCGTGCGCGAGCAGGGGCAGCACGTGCTGGTCGACGTGTTCGATACCGCCCTGCCGCAGCGCCTGTTCCGCCGGCTCGACGTTGGGGACTTCGCGACCCCGGTGGCCAGCGTCGAGACCACGGCGAAGGGGCGCGATGTCCAGATCGACATCAAGTCCGGTACGGACTTTGACTACCTGGCCTACCAGACCGATGACCTCTTCACCCTCGAGTTCCGCAAGCTGACCAAGTCCGAGAAGGAGCAGGGGAAGAAAAGGGATGCGGTCTACTCCGGTGACCGCCTCTCGCTCAACTTCCAGGACATCGAGGTCCGCGCGGTCCTGCAGCTCCTGGCCGATTTCACCGGGCTCAACCTAGTGGCGAGCGACACCGTGACCGGAAACATCACGCTCCGGCTGAAGAACGTCCCCTGGGACCAGGCCCTGGACATCATCCTGAAGACCAAGGGTCTGACCATGCGCCAGCAAGGGAACGTGGTCATGATCGCCCCGACGACGGAGGTCGCCGCCCAGGAGAAGCTCCAGATGGAATCGGAGCAGCAGATCGAGGAACTCGCCCCGCTGCGTTCGGAGTTCGTTCAGGTCAACTATGCCAAGGCCGCCGAAATTGCGGCCTTGCTTAAATCCGAGGAAAACCAGCTGCTGTCCGAGCGCGGTGCGGTGACCTTCGACAAGCGCACCAACAGCCTGCTGGTCAAGGATACGGCGGCCAATCTGGAGGACATGCGAAAGGTGGTCGCCCGTCTCGACGTCCCCGTGCGCCAGGTCATGATCGAATCGCGGGTGGTCATTGCCAACAACGACTTCGCCCGGGAGCTCGGGGTTCGATTCGGGTTGTCGTTCGCGACTGGCTCCCTCGATGGTAATCAGCTGCTGGTGGGCGGCACCCAGGCTGGCGGACTGGAAAACAGCGCTCTCTACAACGCGGGCGCCTTCGGCCAGTCCACCGAGACCGGGACGGCCTTCAACCCGATCATCGTCAGCGGTACGGGAACCGACACGCAGGGCCTGATGGTCGACCTGGCGACCGCATCGACGCCGTCCGGGGCTGTGAATTTCCTGATCGGCAAGGTTGGGTCTTACCTCCTGAACCTGGAGCTCTCGGCCATGCAGAAGGAGGGCCGCGGGGAGATCGTCTCTAGTCCGCGGGTGGTGACATCCGATCAGCGCAAGGCGACCATCAAGGTCGGCCAGGAGATCCCCTATCAGGAGTCTTCCCAAAACAGCACTACCAACACGGTGGCCTTCAAGGAGGCGGTCCTAAAGCTCGATGTGACCCCCTCCATCACCCCAGACGACCGCATTATCATGGACCTTAAAGTCAACAAGGACTCGCCCGATTTTACCAATGCGGTCAATGGGGTTCCGCCGATCAACACGCGTGCGGTCGAAACCTCCGTGCTGGTCGACAACGGCGAGACCGTGGTGCTCGGAGGCGTCTACGAGCGGACCAAGGAGTTCCAAAAGGAGCAGGTCCCCTGGCTCGGCGACATCCCGATCCTGGGCAATCTGTTCAAAAACAGCGCGAAGACGGATAGGAATACCGAGCTGCTGATCTTTGTGACCCCAAAGATCCTCAAGGCCGAGATGGCAACCACCAACCGCATGTCTCAGGAGTCCATGTCCAGGGACATGTATCGGAAGACCATGTCCAAGGAGTGACCCCCAAGATCCTCAAGGCCGAGATGGTAACCCGTTGATCTGATGGTCGGCGACAGGTACCGCGGCGGGGAAGAGCTTGCCCCCGCGGCGGAAATCTGGCATACCTGTTGCCCATGATGCGACCACAGAATATCTTCCTCGTGGGTCCGATGGGGGCCGGCAAGAGCACCATCGGCCGGCAGCTTGCCGAGTCCCTTTCCTACACCTTCCGCGACAGCGATCACGAGATCCAGCGGCGCACAGGGGTGGACATCTCCACCATCTTCGAGTTCGAGGGTGAGGAGGGCTTTCGCGAACGCGAGCGCCAGGTCATCGAGGAGCTGATCCAGGAGGACGGGATCGTGCTCGCCACCGGGGGCGGCGCCGTGCTGCGCCCCGAAAACCGCCAGGGCCTGGCTTCACGTGGGGTGGTGATCTACCTCTATTGCAGCCCGGAACAGCAGTACGCCCGCACCGCCCGCGACCGCAACCGGCCGCTGCTCCAAAACGAAGACCCCAAGGCCCGCCTGCGGGAGTTGATGGATGAGCGCGACCCCCTCTATCGGCAGATTGCCGACATGGTCGTTTCCACCGAAAAGCGCGGCACGGCCTCGGTCGTGAAGGAGATCCGGCGCCGTCTGGAAGCGGAGGCCTTGTGAGTGCAGCGCCCCAGCCCGTGCGTCTGGATGTTGCCCTCGGCGAGCGTTCCTACCCCATCCTGATCGGTAGCGGGCTCATCGCCGACCCGGCCTGTTACGCCCCGTATCTCAGCGGCTCCCAGGTACTGATCGTCAGCAACGAGACCGTCGCCCCCCTCTACATCGAGGCGGTGCGGGGTGGCCTGGCCGGCCGCGAGGTCCAGGAGGTCATACTCCCGGACGGCGAGGTGTATAAGACCCTGGACGTCTGGAACCGGATCTTCGATGCCCTCCTCTCGCACCGATTCGGCCGCGACTGCACCATCGTTGCCCTCGGCGGGGGGGTGGTCGGGGATATGGCCGGCTTCGCCGCGGCCTGCTACCAGCGGGGGGTGGCGTTCATCCAGGTCCCGACGACCCTGCTGGCCCAGGTCGATTCGTCGGTTGGCGGCAAGACCGGGGTCAACCATGCCCTGGGCAAGAACATGATCGGCACCTTCCACCAGCCCAGCGCCGTCATCGCCGACACCGATACCTTGGCGACCCTGCCCGACCGGGAGCTCTCCGCGGGGATCGCCGAGGTCTACAAGTACGGCTTGATCCGGGATCCGGCCTTCTTCGACTGGATCGAGGCCAACATGGCAGCCCTGCTGGCGCGGGACCGCTCCGCTTTGGTCGAGGCTATCGAACGCTCCTGCCGCAACAAGGCGGAGGTGGTGGGGGCGGACGAGCGGGAGTCCGGCAATCGGGCCCTCCTCAACCTCGGTCACACCTTCGGTCATGCCATCGAGACCGGCGCTGGCTACGGGGCCTGGCTCCACGGCGAAGCCATCGCGGTGGGCATGTGCATGGCCGCCGATCTGTCGCTTCGCCTCGGCTGGATCGGTACGGGAGATCTTGATCGCATCCGGGCTCTGACCTTGTCCGCCCGCCTGCCTGTCTCGCCGCCCCCTGCGCTTGGCCCCGAACGGTTCATGGACCTGATGGCGGTGGACAAGAAGGTCCTCGGCGGGCGGTTGCGGTTAGTCGTGCTGCGCCGCATCGGCCATGCGGTGGTGACCGCCGACTTTGACCCTGGGGCCCTCCAGGACACCCTCTCAGCCTACTGTACTGCGGCGCCTTAGTCCCGTTGGCGGGCAGATGCGCACCAACTCGGTGCGCATCTGCCCAGGCTGCACCACGCTGACTCTTTCCCCACGATGTTGGGCCTTCCGCAGGCAGCCGTCCTTACCAACTGCAAGCCCGCCGACGGCTCGGTCGTGCGCTGGGGTGGCATGCATTCTGCACGTTTAGTAAGATCCCAGGTCCGACGCGGCCCGGAGCGCATCCCTGGCCTGCCGGCTCTAGCCCCATGGGACCTGAGCCAAGACACTGCGCCGGGTCTCGGCGGAGGTGTGGACTCGGGGCCCGCGCAGCCACGACCGCAACCCGACCTGGTACCAGTTGTACCCCAGCGCAGGGGTTAGAGCGCCGGATCAGAGCCCCGGATCAGAGCCATGGGTCAGCGCCCCAGGTCCAGCGTAGGGCGCACCACAACCCGCCACCCAGATTGAGGTCCCAGCGAGGTCAGCGATGAGCCTTCGTGCCCTACCCGAAGCCCACGGGCTGTACGACCCTGCCAATGAGCACGATGCCTGTGGCGTCGGTTTCGTCTGCAACATCAAGAATGCCAAGAGCCGCCGCATCGTTGAGCAGGGCTTGGAGCTTCTGGTCCGCCTGACCCACCGCGGGGCCGTCGGGGCCGATCCGCGGGCCGGCGACGGGGCCGGTATCCTGGTGCAGATTCCCGACGCCTTCTTCCGGGCTACAGTTGGCTTCGATCTCCCGGCAGTGGGCAGCTATGGCGTCGGCATGGTCTTTCTGCCCCAGGATGTCGCGTGCCGGAGGGAGATGCAGGAGACCATCGAGCGCCACCTCATCGAAGGCGGGCAACGGGTCCTGGGCTGGCGCGACGTCCCGGTGGACAACAGTGTGCTGGGGGTGAGCGTCATTCCCACCGAGCCGCTCATCCGGCAGGTCTTCGTCGGGTGCGGGCAGAACTGCTCGGACCAGGACGCCTTCGAGCGCAGGCTGTTCGTGGTGCGCAAGCGCATGGACAACGCCATCCGTGCGGCTGGCCATGCCAAGACGGCCTATTACGTCTCGTCCATGTCCTCGCGCACCATCGTCTACAAGGGGATGCTGCTTGCGGATCAGGTGGGCTCCTACTACCTGGACCTGAAGGACTCGCGCTTCGAGTCCGCCCTCGCCTTGGTGCACCAGCGTTTCTCGACCAACACCTGCCCGACCTGGGACCTGGCCCACCCCTTCCGCATGATCAGCCACAACGGCGAGATCAATACCCTGCGCGGCAACGTCAACTGGATGGCGGCGCGCCGCCACTCCATGCGCTCCGAGGTCCTGGGCGACGACCTCGACAGCATTTGGCCGCTGATCCCCGAGGGGCAGTCGGACTCTGCGTCCTTCGACAACGCCCTGGAGCTTCTGGTCATGGGCGGCTATTCCCTGGCCCATGCCATGATGCTCCTGATCCCCGAGGCCTGGGCGGGCAACAAGCTCATGGACGAGCAGCGCCGCGCCTTCTATGAGTACCACGCGGCCTTGATGGAGCCCTGGGACGGCCCGGCGGCGGTGGCCTTCACCGACGGCCGCCAGATCGGGGCGACCCTGGACCGCAACGGCCTGCGCCCGGCCCGCTACCTGGTCACCGACGATGACCTGGTGGTGATGGCCTCGGAGATGGGCGTGCTCGACATCCCCGAGGAGCGCATCGTCAAGAAGTGGCGCCTGCAGCCGGGCAAGATGTTCCTGATCGATCTGGAGCAGGGGCGCATCATTGACGACGGCGAGATCAAGGCTCAACTCGCCGCTGCCCGCCCCTACCGCCAGTGGCTCCAGCGGACCCAGATCCACCTGGACGAACTGCCGACGGATGTGGCCCCCATGGCCCCGGACGAGGACACCCTGCTGGACGCCCAACAGGCTTTCGGCTACACGCAGGAGGACATCAAGTTTCTGCTCACACCCATGGTGCTGACTGGGCAGGAGGCGGTGGGGTCAATGGGCGCGGACAACCCGCCGTCGGTGTTGTCGGCGCGCGCCAAGCACCTCTCGACCTATTTCAAGCAGAACTTCGCCCAGGTGACCAACCCGCCGATCGACTCCATCCGCGAGGAGTTGGTCATGTCCCTGGTTTCCTTGATCGGCCCGCGGCCCAACCTGCTGGGGATCGACGAGGCGAGCCGAAACTGGCGCCTGGAGGTCAACCAGCCGGTCCTGACCAACGAGGACCTGGAACGGGTCCGCCACATCCAGGACAACTCCGGCGGGGCCTTCCGCACCCGCACCCTGGACATGGTTTACCGGGCCGAGACCGGCGCCGAGGGCATGGAGTCCGCCCTGGAGCGCTTGTGCTCCGATGCCGAGCAGGCCGTCCGGGACAATTTCAACATCCTGATCCTGTCGGACCGCAACACCAACCGCGACCACATCGCCATCCCAGCCCTGCTCGCCACTTCCGCTGTGCACCACCACCTCATCCGCCGGGGGATGCGCACCAGCGTGGGGCTGGTGGTGGAGACCGGGGCGGCCCTGGAGGTCCACCACTTTGCGGTCCTGGCGGGCTATGGGGCCGAGGCCATCAACCCCTACCTGGCCTTCGACACCATCGCCTCCCTCCTGCCGCGTCTGCCCGAGCCCCTGAAGTTTGAGGAGGCCCAGAAGCGCTACATCAAGGCTGTGGGTAAGGGGCTGCTCAAGGTCATGTCCAAAATGGGCATCTCGACCTTCCAGTCGTATTGCGGGGCCCAGATCTTCGATGCGGTTGGGCTCAACGGGGCCTTCATCGCCCAGTACTTCACCGGGACCCAAAGCAGCGTCGAGGGCGTCGGCCTGGCGGCGGTCGCCGAAGAGGCCGTGCGTTGGCACCGCCAGGGGTATGGCAACCAGCAGATCTACCGCCAGCACCTGGACGTCGGCGGCGACTATGCGTACCGGCTGCGCGGCGAGGACCACATCTGGACCCCGGAGACCATCGCCGCCCTGCAGCATGCCACCCGCGCCAATTCCGCGGGGACCTTTGCCGAATTCTCCCGCCTCATCGACGAACAGAGCGAGCGCCTCCTGACCTTCCGCGGCCTCATGCAACTGCGCTTCGCCGAGCAGTCCATCCCCCTTGAGGAGGTCGAGCCGGCCAAGGAGATCGTCAAGCGCTTCGCCACCGGGGCCATGTCCTTCGGCTCCATTTCGTATGAGGCTCACTCGACCCTGGCCCGGGCGATGAACGCCATCGGCGGCAAGTCCAACACCGGCGAGGGCGGCGAGGAGCCAGAGCGCTACAACCCCCTCCCGGACGGCTCGCCCAACCCGGAGCGGTCCGCCATCAAGCAGGTCGCGTCGGGACGCTTCGGTGTTACTGCGGAGTACCTCGTCAATTCCGACGACATCCAGATCAAGATCGCCCAGGGGGCCAAGCCCGGCGAGGGTGGGCAGTTGCCTGGCCACAAGGTCAGCCCGCAGATCGCCCGGGTGCGCCACTCCACCCCTGGGGTTGGGCTCATCTCCCCGCCGCCGCACCACGACATCTACTCCATCGAGGACCTGGCCCAGCTCATCCACGATCTGAAGAATGTCAACCCGAGGGCGCGCATCTCGGTCAAGCTCGTATCCGAGATCGGCGTAGGGACGGTGGCGGCAGGGGTCGCCAAGGCCCACGCGGACCATGTGACCATCGCCGGCTACGATGGCGGGACCGGGGCCAGCCCCCTGACATCCATCAAGCACGCCGGCTCCCCCTGGGAGATCGGGCTGGCCGAGACGCACCAGACGCTGGTTCTGAATCGCCTGCGCGGGCGCATCGCGGTGCAGGTGGATGGCGGCCTGCGCACCGGCCGCGACGTGGTCATTGGTGCCCTGCTGGGGGCGGACGAGTTCGGATTCGCCACCGCGCCCCTGATCGTGGCCGGCTGCATCATGATGCGTAAGTGCCATTTGAACACCTGCCCTGTGGGGGTGGCGACCCAAGACCCGGAGCTGCGCAAGCGCTTCACCGGCAAGCCAGAGCACCTGATCAACTACTTCTTCTTCGTCGCCGAAGAGGTCCGCCGACTCATGGCGCGGCTCGGCTTCCGCACCCTGGACGAGATGATCGGCCAGCGGGATCGCCTCGAGATGCGTCCCGCCATCGATCACTGGAAGGCCAAGGGACTGGACTTCTCGCGCCTGCTCATGAAGCCGGCGGTCGGCGCCGATGTGGCCATCCACCAGTGCGAGCCCCAGGACCACGGCCTAGACAAGGCCCTGGACCACGAACTCATCCGGCAGGCGGCCCCCGCCTTGGATCGCCGCGAGGCCGTGCGCATCGACGTGGAGGTCAAGAACTACAACCGCACCGTCGGCACCATGCTGTCCGGGGAAGTAGCCAAGCGCTATGGCCATGCTGGCCTGCCTGACGACACAATCCATGTCAAGGCCAAGGGCACCGGCGGGCAGTCCTTCGGGGCCTGGCTGGCCAAGGGCGTCACCATCGAGCTCGAGGGCGTGGCCAACGATTACGTCGGCAAGGGGCTTTCCGGTGGGCGCCTCATCATCTACCCCCCGGCGGAGTCGGGGATCGCCCGTGCCGAGGACAACATCATCGTCGGCAACACTGTCCTTTACGGCGCCATCAGCGGGGAGTGCTTCTTCCGCGGCGTGGCCGGGGAGCGTTTCTGTGTGCGCAACTCAGGGGCGACCGCGGTGGTCGAGGGCGTCGGCGACCACGGCTGCGAGTACATGACCGGCGGGATCATGGTGTGTCTGGGGACCACGGGGCGCAACTTCGCCGCCGGTATGTCCGGTGGCATCGCCTATGTCCTGGACGAGGACGGCAACTTCGCCAGCCGCTGCAACTTGTCCATGGTCGAGTTGGAGCCCATTCCCGCGGAGGACTCCGCCCTGGAGGCACTAGACCATCAGGGCGGCGATCTGGAGACCCACGGGTTGGTGGATGTCAGCCGCGACATGACCCGCTATGACGCCCAGAGGCTCAAGGGCCTCATCGCTCGCCATCTGCACTACACGAACTCGGACGTGGCGCGGCGTATCCTCGCCGACTGGCGAGGCTACCTGCCGCGTTTCAAGAAGATCATGCCGGTGGATTACCGCCGGGCCCTGCAGCAGATGCAGGCCAACCAGAGCCGCCCGCCCCAGCCGTCCACACGGTTGGGGCGGCAAGTCCAGGGGGTTGTCGAGCATGGGTAAGCCAACCGGATTCATGGAAATCGACCGTCGCGACCGGCGCTATGAGCCGGCCGCCGACCGAGTCGTCCACTACAAGGAGTTCGTCATCCCGCTCCCCGATGCGGAAGTGAGCAAGCAGGGCGCGCGCTGCATGGACTGCGGCATTCCCTTCTGCCACCAGGGGTGTCCGGTCAATAACCTGATCCCCGACTTCAACGACCTGGTCTATCGGGGGGAGTGGCAGGCGGCCATCGAGGTCCTGCACTCCACCAACAACTTCCCCGAGTTCACCGGACGCATCTG
>JBFZCW010000033.1:0-3931 GCA_041307765.1 Chromatiaceae bacterium | reverse complement strand
CGGCCCACGGCTGGACATCGAGTGCGAGCCAAGCCGTCAACAGGGCCAGGGGCAGCGCAACCAAACCCACACCGCGGTAGATGTGCCACGGACCCATACCGCTGGCCGCGATGGCGATGAGCTCACTGTCGCGAGCCATCCGCCCCAGAGCGATCAAAGCCGCCAAAAAAAAGGCCGGGGGCACCAGGCTGGCGATATCGCGCGAAACCTGGAAACCCAGATAGCGCACAAGCAGATTCGGATTGATTGCGCCGAGGTTGACCTCCTCCAGGGTCCGCAGGAGGAGCATGCTCACGGTGATCAGGAGCAGTACGCCGACAACACCGGCAAGTACCTTCGACACCTCGAACAGGAGATAACGATCAACAGTCCTCAAGGATGGCCTCACCAGGCTAGGGTGGCGTTGTCGAATCGACGCATTGTCGCACCCCACGGGGCGGCAAAACCAACTGGGGCACAGCTCCACCTCGGGGTTGCGGTGTCACCGAATGGACACAGGGCGCTCATCCTGCCATCACAAAACCGGAACACACTTAGACCACCTGGCCAAGGCGGGGGGTCAGGCGTCTGACCGACGCATCCTGGCGCGTATCGATTCCCTTCACCGGCTCAGCGAGCCGACCGGAAAACCCTCGTTTCCAGTCAAGCCCCGTACAACTACCCGCCTGCCCGGCGTTGGTCAGTCCGCGCGAGAGTCCAACGCCGATACCTAGAGGTAAACTCGTGGAAAAGTACCCAGACATCCTCGACCTCGCCCAAGCCCACATGGAACGTGAGACAGAGTTGCGCATCTCCGCCATCCAGCGCCGCGCCCTCATCGGGACGGGCCGAACCTCCTGCCTCGACTGCGGCGTGCCCATACCCGAGGCTCGCCGTGCCCGGGTCCCGAACGCACAACGCTGCGCTCCCTGCCAAAACGACCGCGAGGTCCGCTTTCAACCGGTCCCACGCCGCGCCTGACGACGGCGGTCCTGGCAACCCGTAAGCAGGCATCAGAGAAGCAGCGACGCACTGACCGCCAGTACGCCCTGGTTTTAGTCCATCGCGATAGCCCACTGACCAGGCGGCGGTCCTAACCGGCGAGCGACCCATGGCGCCGCCCGACTCAGCGGATCCAATCGATGAGGTGCAGGATTGGATCGTCCGCTTCGGCCTCCGGGACGACTCGCCCATAGACGCTCTGCCCGGCGGCAAGGACGGAACCGGGGTCACCGCTCACCAGCGGGTGCCAATCCGGCAAAGGCTTGCCCTCGGCAATCAGCCGATAGGCGCAGGTTTCGGGCAGCCACCGTGGGTCCTCCAGCACGGCGGGCGCCAGCGCGATGCAGTCTGGGACCTGTCTGGCCCGATCCCGATAGTCGCTGCAGCGGCAGCTCTCCAGATCCAGCAAACGACAGGCGACGTTGCTGTAGATGATCTGCCCTGTATCCTCGTCCTCGAATTTCTCCAAACAGCATTTCCCGCAGCCGTCGCAAAGGGACTCCCATTGGTCGAGGTCCATCGCCCCCAACGGAATCGTCTCCCAGAAACCTCTTGTGTCCGTGCTCATGGCGTAACCTGGCCGGACGCGGCGACCCAAACGGGGTTGTTGTGCACAGTGTCAAGCCCCCAGTGCGTCGGGCGGGCGGCCCCTGCGAACATCTGAAGCGTGCTTTCAAAGGGAATGTCAAGCATCTGAATTTTCAATCCTCCATACCCCGGCAATTGCCGGTGCGCAGCGTACGATCTCCAGTCGGCAAGACGCCAGGCGGCCACCCTTCCACAAAACTATCCACAGGACCGTGCCACAATAGGGAATAAAGGTGGATGCACTCCACCGACCGCCGAGACCATTCGGCATCGCCGCCGTGCACAGAGGTCCGATCATGAATCACACACCAGCCCTGTATCCAACCCGTTATTGGCACCGGCTGGCCGACGGCCGGGTCCAGTGCGACGTCTGTCCTCGCTTTTGTCAACTCAGGGAGGGGCAACGCGGGCTCTGTTTTGTGCGGGGCTGCGAGGGTGGCGAGATCGTCCTCTACACCTACGGACGCTCCAGCGGCTTCTGTGTAGACCCGATCGAGAAGAAACCGCTGAATCATTTCCTCCCCGGGACCCCGGTCCTGTCCTTCGGCACCGCCGGATGCAATCTGGCGTGCCGATTCTGCCAGAACTGGGACATGAGCAAGTCCCGCGAGATGGACACCCTCGCCGCCAGCGCGAGCCCCGAGGCCATCGCCCGAAGCGCGCAGTCCCTGGGCTGCCGCAGTGTCGCCTACACCTACAACGATCCGGTGCCCTTCCTGGAGTACGCCCGCGACACCGCCCTGGCCTGCCGCGAGCTGGGGATCAAGAATGTTGCAGTGACGGCGGGCTATGTCAGTCCAGGGGCCCGCGAGGATCTGTTCGGCGCCATGGATGCCGCCAACGTGGACCTCAAGGCCTTCACCGACGACTTTTACCGCCGCCTGTGCGGCGGGCATCTTGCGCCGGTGCTGGAAACCCTCGAATACCTCAAGCACGAGACCCACGTCTGGTTCGAGCTGACCACGCTCATCATCCCAGGTCATAACGACTCGGACGCCGAACTGGAAGCCATGACCGCCTGGGTCGTCGAGCACCTGGGACCCGATGTCCCCATGCATTTCACGGCCTTCCACCCGGATTGGAAGCTCCTGGACGCACCCCCCACGCCACCCGCCACCCTCACCCGGGCCCGGACCCTGGCCCTGAGGAACGGGGTACGTTACGCGTACACCGGCAACGTGCATGACTCCGACGGCGGGAG
Source organism: Chromatiaceae bacterium (assembly GCA_041307765.1). Lineage (GTDB taxonomy): Bacteria > Pseudomonadota > Gammaproteobacteria > Chromatiales > Chromatiaceae > DYRB01. The sequence continues at coordinate 1,161 of JBFZCW010000033.1, read as the reverse complement.
CACCTGGTGCCATGCGTGCGGGCATCGGCTCATCGAGCGCGACTGGTATCGGATCGGCGCCTGGGGGCTGGATCGCGAGGGGCGCTGCGCCTCCTGCGGCACCCCATGCCCCGGCGTCTTCGAGGCCGGGCCCGGCACCTGGGGCAGCCGCCGCCTGCCGGTGCGCATCACCAACGATACCCTGGAGACCCCCTGAGGAAGCATGCCGGCCAGCTCTGCCCACCATCGGCAACGCAGGATCGGCTTGCGTTACAGCCTCGCTGACGTCGGGCATAATGCCAGGTTTTCACCGCCCGCCGCGAGGACAGCTTGTTCAAGAACGTCAGATTCTATCGGTTGGAAGGACCCATGGACCTGGATGCCGCAACGCTCGAGGCGCGCCTCGCTACCCGCCGGTTTCGCCCCTGCGGCCCCCTGGAGACGGCGACCATGGGCTGGTGCGCCCCTACTGGGGACGACCAGGCGGCCCTGGTCCATGGTGTCAGCGGCTGCCTGCTCATGAGCGTGCGTCGCCAGGAGCGGCTGTTGCCCTCGACGGTGGTCGGGGAGGCCCTGGACGAGCGGGTGGCCGAGATCGAGGGCGCCGAGGTCCGCAGCGTCGGGCGCTCCGAACGACGGCGGCTGCGCGAACAAGTCCTGGCCGAGATGCTGCCTCGCGCCTTCCTGCGCTCGCGCCGGGTCCATGCCTACCTGGACACCGTCGCGGGCTGGCTGGTAGTCGACGCCTCCAGCGACAAGACGGCCGAGGAGGTCGTCTCCCTCCTGCGCGAGATGCTGGGCAGCCTGCCTGCCAAGCCGCCCCGCCCGAACCGCCCGGTCGCCCAGCTGCTCACCCAGTGGGTCGAGGGCACCGACCTGCCGCGCGGCTTCACCCTCGGCCAGGATTGCGAGCTGCGCGACCCCGCGGACGCACAGTCGGTGGTGCGCTGTCGCGGCCAGGACCTGGCGGGAGAGGAGATCCAGACCCACCTGCGCGCCGGAAAACAGGTCGTCAAGCTGGCGCTGGAATGGGACGAGCACCTGTCCCTGCTGCTTCAAGAGGACCTGTCCCTGAAACGCCTGCGCTTGGCTGATGCCCTGATCGAGGACGCGCTCGCAGGGGACATCGAGGATCAGGCCGCCCGGCTGGATGCCGAGTTTGCCCTGACCGCCCTGGAACTA
>JBFZCW010000032.1:0-22468 GCA_041307765.1 Chromatiaceae bacterium | reverse complement strand
ACCGGAGCCGGGTGTCCACCGCAGTCGTCGCAGTCACCAGCAACCCATGGCAGTGGCTGGCCCAGCCACTCACACCTGGGCCCGGGGCGAAGCCTCATCAGAACCTAAACTCCAATCCCTTGACCTTCCTTCGGAAATCCTGCGTGACCCCAAGGGCGTCCTGGTCGTTCGCAATGACCTTGGGCGTGATGACCACCACCAGCTCGGTACGATCGGCCTTCCTGGATGTCTCCCCAAACAGGGCACCAAGAATCGGGATGTCGTATCCCCCTGGCACGCCCGATTTGGAGTTCGAGCGCTCGTCGGAGATGAGCCCCCCCAGCACCACGGCCTGGTTGGAACGAACCGCCACGTTACTGGTGATCTTTCGGGTCAGGAAGGTCGGGGAGTCGACCCCTGTGGAGGTTGCGTCGGCCACGGCGGTGACTTCCTGCTCGATTTCCATCTGCACCATCCCGCCCGGGGTCACCCTCGGCTTGACGGTCAGGATGACCCCAGTGTCCTTATAGTCGATCGAATTGACGAGATTCGAGGTGGTCGTGGTCGACTGCTGCTGTGTGGTGAGGACCGGGACTTGCCTTCCGACCTGCATCTTGGCGGTCTGGTTGTCCATGACCATGACCGACGGCGATGACAGGACGTTGACCAAGTTGTCGGCCGCCAGGGCGCTGAGGGTGGCTCGGATATTGCCTGGATCCAAAATCAACGCGTAGTTGAAGCCCGGGAAGGTCTTGCCAATGGTGCCCGCGGTGTTGTTGACCAGGGAAAAATCGCTGCGCGCCGCGGCCTTGCCGCCGAAGAACTGCCACTGGACGCCGTAGCGCAGGCTGCCGGACAGGGTGATCTCAACGATGGTCGCCTCAACCAGGACCTGCAGCGGCGGGATGTCGAGTTGCTTCAGGGCATCGAGGATCTTCTTGTAGTCCTTCGGCGGGGCCTTGATCAGCAGCGAATTGTTGGCAACGTCGGCGACAACGCTCACCCCCGACCCGAGATCGACCGCAGTCGCCCCTGCCCGCGTCTTGGTGGCCGGGGCCTTGTCGGCATCGGCACCTGCATCCTGGGACTGGATGGACGCGGGGGTCAGGCCCGGGGCCACGCCGCCGAGCTTGCTTCGCTTCTGCTGCTGGGCGTCTCCGAAGAGTTGGGAAAGGACCTCCGCCAGCTTCTCGGCGTCCCCGTGGCGAACACGGTAAACATAGAGCCGCTCGCTCGCCTCGCCGGCGGCCTCCGCGCTGTCCAGACGCTCGATCCAGCCCCTGACCTGCTGCAGATACCGTTCCTGTGGAGAAACCACCAGCAGGCTGTTGGCGCTCTCCACCGGGACAAAACGGAACAGCCCCTTGAACGAGTTGCCCCCTTCGTCGGACAAGAGCTTCTCCAGTTGGCCGGCGACATCGTTGGCCTTGGCATACTCCAGGGTGAAAAAGCCAACCGAAAGGCCCGACATCCAGTCGACGTCGAAGGTCCGGACCGTATCCACGATGTTGCCCATCTCCGGTCCGGACCCCGCGACCACTAGCAGGTTGCGCAGGGTGTCGGCGCGCACCACACTCCCCTGCGGGACCAGAGGCTCGAGGATCTTGCTCATCTCCTCAGCCCCGATGTACTGCAGGGGGATCACCTGGATACCGAATCCGGCGGGGAGGGGACGTTGGTTAGAGCCAAGCTGCGGCACAACAAGCCCCTGTACTGCGCTGGTGATGGGCTTAACCTGGTAGGTGCCCCCGCTCTCGATGAGGGCCGCATTATTCATCCGCAACAGGGTCTCGAGGGTGGGGATCAGGTGCTCGCGCCGCAGCGGGCGCTCTGTCTGGAGGGAAGCGGCCCCCGTTACCTGGGGGTCGATGACATAGTTGACCTGGAGTAGGTCCCCGAGGATGACCTTGACCACCTCGCGGATGTCGGTCCCGTCGAAATTCAGAGTGACGTCCCCCGGCGTCGTGTCGACCGTGGGCGGGGTGATCTTGCGCACGAAGGTCCCGGTACCGGCCTTGACCGAGGTCTTGGGTGCCCCCTTCCCGTCGCCGCGAAGGGCGATGCTTTCCTCCCGCATCAGGGGTAGTGGCTCGGCCGTGGTGCGACTCGCACGACGGTCCTTATCGGTCATGTGGCCCTGCGGGTCGCCGATCTTGAGCGTGGGGTCCCAAGCGGAGGGCGTACAGGCGCCAAGCACCAGGGTACCGAGCAACGGCAAGAAAGCGGGCAGTCCGCGCAAGGTGCCACTCCGGGCTCTGGAATGTCGGTTAACGAGCATTGGGCCTCTAGTTTGGGTTACCTGCCGGTGGCCGGGGCCTACCCCCGCGCGGCGGCGCAGTCGATGAAGCCGTCGGCGGCGTTTTGGCAGTCCGCTGCTTCGCCGCCGGTGGCACTGGCGCACCCGGCGGGGCCGGTTTCTGCGACCCTTTACCGTCCGTCGGCTTCCCCGGAGGGGACTGCTTCGCCGCTTGGGGAGCGGGCGGCGGCGGAGGTGGCGGCGACGCCCAAGGTGCATGAAAAGTACGCAATGGTAACGTATCCGTCGCGCCCTGTCGCTCCAGCACCAGACGGTCGGCTTTGATGTCCGTCACCGTCCAGCCGGCCAGGACCTCGCCCGTACGTACGCGCACGGGCGCGGGCTGACTGGGATCCCTGACCCAGGCCATGCTGCCCGCCGGGGAGAGCAGGACCCCGGCGAGATCCATGCCGTCGAGCTTGGCCGCTTCCTCCGGGGGGGCCTCAGCCGTCGCGTCCTCCGGCTCCTCGACGCGCGGGCGACGATCCGGTCGAAACAAGGGGCGGTCCTTGATCGCGGCATACTCCTCCATGTCTTCCAGCGGGTTGAGTCCAACCAGCGGCTCCGGTTCCGCCGCAGCCTGGGTCTCCCCCGTCGCTGCGGGCGCCGGGGGCAGGGCTGCCGGCGGGGGCCAATCGCTCCATTGCAGGTAAAGCAGGCCGCCCAGTCCGAGGGCAATCACTGCCAAGACCCACCTGATCATGCGCCCCCCAGCGTGAAGCCGAAGATGTCCAGGCGCACGGTCAAGTCCTCGGTGGGTGGCTTCGGCCGCCCGCGGCGCACCCGGCGGGTCTGCTCGTTGGCCGCCGGGCGCTCCGGCTGAACCATGGAGCGAATGGAGAGCTGGTCAACGAACAGGAAGGGACGGGCCTCCTCGATCTTGTACAGGACGTCGAACAACTGATCGGTAGACCCCTGCAACTGGATGCGTACACGCACCGTCGGCGGCTCCTCATTCGCGACCGATGGCAATATTTGGGTGCTGACCAGGCGGCCGCCGGCCTCCTTGACCATATCCTGGACTTTCTGCTGCAGGCCTGCCCCAGCCAGGGCGTGAGTCGCCGCATTGAAGTAGAAGGCCTTGAAGGACTGATTGTTACTAACTTGCTCCAGTTCGGCGCGCAACGTCGGCAAGGTCGCCACCAGGCGTTGATATCGGTCGAGCTGGTCGCGGGTGCGCTCGATCTCACCATCGAGCGTGCCCAGTCGCTCCAGCCAGGGCCAGGCGACCCCAATACCCAGGGCCGCCGGGACCAGCAGCAACAGCATCCAGGCGAACAGGCAGCGCACCATGCGCGAGGTCCTGGCCGGATCGATCTTGGTACCGAGTGCGCTCACGGCGGGCTGGGCCTCGCGTACTGAAAGGTGATGTTGAAGCGTTCAGCCCCGGTCTGGGCCACCTGGGTAACCGGCGAAGCAAACGACACGCCGTGTACGCCGGCCGACTTCTCCAACAGGGCGATGAGGGCCGTTGCCCGGGTCGACTCGCCGCGCATCTGGAGTCCACCCTTGTCAAGGTCGAGGTTTTGGATCCAGGTCCCGTCGGGCAGACGCACGGTGAGCTCGCGCAGTAGGTCGATCATGCGCGGCTGCTCCGTCTTGCGCTGCAGGACGGCGACGCTGCCGTGTCGCGCGCGCTCCAGGTCGGCGCGTAGCTTGTCGACCTGCTGGGCGGCGTCGCGCACCCGTGCCAGTTCGCTCTGCAAGGTGTCGAGCACCTGCTCTTGCTGCCAGAGGGGCGTGATCATGGCTGCGGCCGCAAGCGACAGCGCGAGGAGCAGGAGGGCGAAGGTCCAGCCCAGGCCGCGGATATTGCGACGCGGGCGCTCGGCCAGAGGCAACAGGTTGGCTCTTGGCCAGGCCCCCTCCCAGGTCACCTGATCTGCGGGGAACCCGACCTCGCGCAGGCGGTGGAGCCAGGGTTCGGCGCGGTCGCGGCGGCACAGGGCCAGCTCGACCAAGATCCGGTCACCGCGCCGCGACATCCCACGCAGGTGGGTATCGAAAAGGACCTGGTCGCCCGGAAAGGGCGACAGTCGGTCCATCTCGTAGCGAACCACTTGCTGGAGGTTCTCGCGTACCTGGACAGGAAACGAGAGGCTGCGCCGCAGGACCTGGGTCGCCGGCAACAACACCACGGTCCTTTGGATCTGCCCAGCCAGCCCCGCAGGGTCCGGAGGACCTCCTGCGCCGACGCTCAACTCACCCAGGGGACTGCGCGAGTCCTCCTCGGCCAGATAGAGGCGCGCATCGCCGTCCTGCGGCAATACCAGCAGATGGCGGTCACGACCGAGCAGCAGGGGGCGCAAGGACCGCGGTAGACAGGCCGCGAGCTGCTCGCGCCAAGTGTCGAGCAGATCCCACACCGTCATTCCACGTTCGGAGCGGGTCAGGCGAAGCGATTGAAGGGCGTTTGTGAGTGCCATCGGCAATGATGATGTCGGCTGTGTGCCGGCCAGGGCGCCGCCCTGGGTTAATGCGCCTGTGAGGGGCGGGTGGGTGGCAAGACTACCATGATCGCGCCGGATTTCGATGGTCAGCGCAGCACTGATTCAGCGCCATCGGTCGTCTCCATCCTCCGACACGAGGGACGGGGGGGGCGGTGCCAGGCCATACCGGCGCCACTCGACCTGCACCGGTGACTCTCCACCCTGATCCACACGGACCAATGCCTCCATCGCGAGCCCATTGGCGGTACTGGACTTGGCCTCGGGAACTGCCTGAGCCACGCGAATTCGGTATAAAGGGCCGCCGCGCCCAAAAGCGGCCGCCGCGCGACCACCCACGGCACCGGGGATTGCGGGCTCGTTGCGCTCGTCCACGGCAATTTGAGCCTCCTCCAGGGTCACACCTTTGACGGCGGCCAGCACCACGGCGGAGGCGAACTGCTCATCGACCTTGGCACTGCCCGAGTCAACGGTCACCTCTGGGGCAAGGCGTCGGTAGATCTCCGGGGTGATCCCAAGGACCTGGCGCAGTTCCTCAACGCTGGTGAAGGGGCCGTCCTTGGCGCCGTACGGCAATCCCTCCGCGTCATAGTCCGGGTCCTCGGCCCCGTTGAGAGACTTCAGGTCGTCCTCGTCGCGCCAGTCGAGGACGCGGTCCGCAAGGGTGGCGCTGACATCTTCCGAGACACCCAAAACCTCGAACAGGGCGGTGAGCACATCGGCATCTGCCTGGTTGATGTCAATTCGGGATCCCTCGTTCTGAACTGAGATCGCCATGGGGACATCGGCGAAGGTCCAGGTGTGCCGTGTGGCGTCCGGCAGCCAGACGACGGATTGGCCCTCGGCATCGGTCGCTGCGGCGTCCGGGTTCTCAGCCTGCGGGGCAAGCAGATTGAGCGCCGCATAGGCGATGCCCGCATCTGCGGCGGCCCTGAATCGGGCCCCCGCGAGCGCGTTGGCAGTGAGCGTGCTCTCCGTGCGCTGGGCGGCCGTCAAGCCCAAGGCCATGACGGAGAGCAGAGAAATGACCCACAGGACCAGAATGAGGGCGATCCCGCGGCTGCCCTTGACCGACCGCATCACTGCCCACCCGACTGAGAGGACTGGATCCCGGTAGGCGACTCCTCCGGATCCGACAACGCCCCGGTAGACCCGGTCTGGATCTGGGTCCCCGAGGCCTGATCGACCTGGGGCAGGCGCACGATGCTGTCGGGCCAGTCCTGGCGACGGCTTGTGAGACGGACCCGGATGAGCTTCGGTGGATGCGTCTGGTTGGTCCACTCCTCATACCACTGGCCCTCCTCCTCGGTCCCTTTGCCCCCGGCCTGCACGCCACCGGTACTCCTGACGGACTGGCCGGACGCGGATGCGTTCAGGCCTGCCTCTTCGGCAACGCCGAAGTAGGCAAGCTCGAACGTAGCCACCCCCTCCAGCAGCGCGGTCTGCCCAAATGCCCCGACAGACATGTCGGGCTCCTCTTCCGGATCGCCGGAGATCCCCGGCGATCCGGGGTCCAGCGGCTGCCACTCCGGGGCCTCGGCATCGCCGTTCAGGACATCGGGGTGCAGCAGCCACCGCGTCAGCACCAGCTTGAGGTCTTTGCCGTCCCCCTCCAGCCCCAGTCGCAGGACATAGAGTCCAGGTATACCAACATGCTCCGACAAAGGGGCAACGAACTCCAGGCTGGTGGCATCGCCGGCGAAGACCTGGTGGTCCTGCGCGTCGTAGCGCAGTACCAGGTCGCGGGCCTGGCTCAGCGTGCGATCGAGAAAGCCACGCGCGCTGCGCAGCTCGGCATTGCGCTCGGCCACCGTATCCACCCCATCCCAGGCCCGGCTTCCCAGGCGCAACCCCGAGAACAGCAGCACGGTGATCAGGGCGACTAGGGCCAGGGCGATGATCAGCTCGATCAGCGTGAAGCCGTTCGGGCGTATCTTGGTGCAGGTAACGCCCGCCGCGGCGCGACCCTGACCGTGTAGTGTCGGCTTGGCTGTCGTCACCGGGACCCCGTCTTGCCGGCAGAGAGACTCTGGGCCCGCGGCGCCCGCACTGGAGCATCCGCGGCTCCCAGCCCGACGGTCTCCGGGGCCTCACCCACGCGCAGGGTGGCCAGACTGAAGTGGCGTTCGGCCGCACCGTCCTGCCAATAAGCGGTAGCTGTCACACGGTAGGTGGTGACTGGGGGAGACTGGTCGGGAAAGAGGTCGCTGACGTCGATCTGGGTCACGCGCGTCGCCCAGGTAAAACCACCGCCGGCCTCCCCGGCAGAGTCGCCTTCCTCCAGCGGCGTCTCGACCCCGACCCGGGCCAGGGTCGCCTCCGCAAGCTCGGCCGCCCTGGCGAAGGACCCGCTCACGGCGGCCGTGCTGAGGGCGCGGGAAAAGATCTGCAAAAGAACGCCCATGGTGAGGGCCAGGATGGCGAACGCGACCAGGACCTCAAGCAGGGAGAAACCCCCCTGGTTGGCAGGCCGCGGGGACGTCAGAGGCGGCTGGCGCCGCGCTGTTAACCCGCCTCGGGCAACCTGATGTGGTGGGAGGCACCTCGACACCGCGCTAGTCCCCGTCCCAGCGCCCGATGGCGATGCGCCCGGTGAGCCAGGTCACCCCGACCTGGTAGCCGTTCCCCTTCCGGCTGATGAGGACCCGACCGCCAGTGGAGCTGCCGTCGGGGTAGAAGCGCACCCCGCCGACACGGTCGTCACGCATCTCGGAGCGCGCGCCCTCCAGCTTGAGGTCAAGCCCAGACGGCAAGGAGACAACACGCTGGTCACCCTCGACCTGGTAGCGGTGCCCGTCGACGTCCATCAGGAATGCGACATCGTGACCGCCGCGGATCGCTTCCTCTCGGGCCAGGCGCAGCCCAGCGGCCGTGCTGCGGACGGCCGCCTTGAGCTGGACACCGGGGAAAGCGGCCGCGATCAGGGGCGGGACCAAGCCGATCATCAGCCCGACCAGCGCCATGACCAGCAGCAGCTCGATGAGCGTAAAGCCCCGGTAGAGATGGCCGGTGGCCGGTGAGCAGTGGGGAGGGCCAAAGCAGCCCCAGCGCCGTCGCAGAGCGATCCGCCGGCCACTCATCGCCAATCACTGACCGTTAGCCACTAACCACTGCCGTTCACTCCCAGCTCGTCACGTCCCTGTCCTCCCCTTCGCCCCCCTCGCGGTTGTCGGCACCCAGCGACCAAACGTCGAAGCTGCCGTGCTGCCCAGGGGCACGGTAGTGGTACTCGAAACCCCAGGGGTCCTTCGGTACCTCGGTCTTCTTCAGGTAGGGTCCGTTCCAGTCAGGGGTATTGCCCGGGTCACGCACCAGCGCCTCAAGTCCCTGGTCCGTACTCGGATAGTACCCGATCTCCAGGCGGTACAGGTCCAGGGTGGCCCCGAGGTCATGAATCTGGAGGGCAGCCGTCTTGGTCTTGGATCCGCCGAGGAACTTCATCACCTGAGGCCCGACCAGGCCAGCGAGCAGGCCAAGAATGGCGAGAACAACGAGGAGCTCGACCAGGGTGAAGCCGGAGATGGGTTTGCGCTTGCGATTCATGGGGCCGGTCTCTCTTTTAGGTTCGCGCCAAAGTGACGCCGATGCCACCCGCTGTCAGCGGAGCATATTATCCGAATTGCGCTGCGGGTAAGACCGTCAGAACACCAGGTCGTTCGCCCCCAGGATCGCCATCAGAATGGAGATGATGATTCCCGCGACCACGATGCCCAGCCCGATGATCAGCACGGGCTCCAGCAGGGTGAGCATGCGGCGCACGCTCGATCGGGTCTCGCGATCATAGATCTCGGCCACCTTGGCGAGCATCGTATCCAGCGCGCCCGATTCCTCGCCCACGCGGATCATCTGCATGGCGAGCTGCGGCAGGACGTCCCGCCGGGACAAGGGCTCCGCAAGTCCGCGACCGTGCTTGAGGTCCTCCGCCGCCTCGCCCAATAGGCCTGCAATCTTGTGGTTGGCGACCACCTCCTTCGCCAGGGTCAGGGCAGACAGCAGGGGCAGGCCGTTCTTGAGCAAGGTCGCCAGGGTATGGCAGAAACGCGCCGTCTCCAGCTTCCAGACCAGATCCCCGAACAGGGGCGTCGCCAGCAGGCGCCGGTCGAAGCGCTCACGCACCTCTGGTCGCTTCAGGCGCTGCTCGATCGTCACAGCAATCAGGGCGATCCCGGCGAGCATGGCCCACCAGTAGTTGCGGAAAAGGTCCCCCGCGCCCACAACGATACGCGTGGGCAGCGGCAGGGCCGCGCCCATGTCCTCAAAAAGGACAGTGAATTGAGGCACCACGAAGACCAGGAGCATGATCACCGAAAGCCCTGCCACCACCAGCAGAATGGCGGGGTACACCAGGGCCGAGGTGATCGTCTCACGCAACTCGGCGGTACGCTCCAGGTAATCAGCCAGGCGCGCCAGGACCTGATCCAGCGCCCCGCTGGCCTCCCCGGCCCGAACCATATTCACATAGAGGCGGGCGAACTGCCCGCCCTGTTGCTCCAGGGCGGCGGAAAAGGTGGACCCACCGCGCACCCGCTGCTGCAGGTCCGCGAGAACCCGGACCAAATGCTCCTCGGAGGTCAAGTCCACCAGGATCTGGAGGGAGCGGTCGAGGGTCAGGCCGGCCTCCAGCAGGGTGGCCAACTCCCGAGTCATGACGCCGATGTCCTTCTGGCTCAGGGTCCTGCGGCGCTTGCTGCCGATCTGCACGCGCAGTCCGCCGGCGGGGCGGGTTTGGATGGGGATCAGCCCTTCGGCCTGAAGCAGGCGGACCAAGGCCGCCTCGTCCGGGGCCTCCTTGTCTCCCTCCACGGCCTCGCCATCGGGTTTGACAGCCTTGTAGGAGTACAGCGGCATGACCCTAGGCCTCCTCCGCCACGCGCATGACGTCTTCGACGGTCGTGCGGCCTTCCATGGCTTTGCGCAGGCCGTCGTCGTACATCGTGATCATGCCCTCTTCGATGGCGATGCGCTGGATCTCGGTCGCGGTGGCGTGGCGCAGCACGGCCTGGCGGATGCCGTCGCTCATCAGGAGGGCCTCGGTGATGACCAGGCGCCCGCGGTACCCGGTGCCGTTGCACTCATCGCACCCGACAGCACGGTAAAGTGTGATGGGTTCAGCCGTGCCGCGACGGCCAGCGACACGGGACAGCTTGGCCGCCAGCTCTGGGAGCGGAGTGTAGGGTTGGCGGCAGTGCGGGCACAGACGGCGGACCAGGCGCTGGGCGAGGATGCCGTTCACCGTGGAGGTGAGCAGGTAGTCCTCCACACCCATGTCGAGCAGCCGGGTGACGCCGCTCGCCGCATCGTTGGTGTGGAGCGTGGACAACACCACGTGGCCGGTCAGGGCAGACTGGACGGCGATGCGTGCCGTTTCCAGGTCGCGCATCTCGCCGACCATGATGATATCCGGGTCCTGGCGCACGATGGCGCGCAACGCGCCGGCAAAGGTCATGCCGATCTGGGCCTTGACCTGGATTTGGTTGATACCCGGAAGCTGGTACTCCACCGGGTCCTCTACCGTGATGATCTTGCGCTCCTGGGTGTTGAGCCGCGACAGGGCGGTGTAGAGGGTGGTGCTCTTGCCGCTGCCAGTGGGCCCGGTAACCAGCAGGATGCCGTAGGGGACATCGAGCACCGAAAGCAGCCGCTCCTTGGGACTGCCGTCGAACCCTAGGGAGTCGAGGTCGAAGCGCACGCTCTCCTTGTCCAGCAGGCGCATGACCACGCTCTCGCCAAACATGGTCGGGACGGTGGAGACACGCAGGTCGAGGTCCTTGCCCTGCACCCGCAGGGGGATGCGGCCATCCTGAGGCAAGCGCCGCTCTGCAATATTGAGCTTGGCCATGATCTTCACGCGGGAGATGATGGCGGCCGTTGAGCGTACGGGGGGTGATTCGACCTCCTGCAAAATGCCGTCCACCCGATAGCGGACCTTCAGCTCGTCGGCGAAGGGCTCGATATGGATATCCGAGGCGCGGGCGTCAACCGCCCGCTGCACGATCTGGTTGACCATGCGGATCACCGGGGCCTCGCTGGCCAGGTCCTTCAGGTGCTCGATGTCCTCCTCGTCGACATCGCCAAGTTCCCCCTCCTGCTCCGCGGGCTTCTGCTCCGGCTGCTCGTAGAGACGTTCCACGGCCGCGTCGATCTCGGAGGCTAGCCCGACCCTGGCCTTGACGGGCTTGTCCACCGCCATGGCCAGCGCCTCGATGATGAAGGTCTCGGTGGGGTCGGCCATCGCCACCTCCAGCACCTCGCCGTCCTCCCGAAGCGGCAGTACATGGTTGTCCTTTAGGAAGCGCAGGCTCAAGCGACCCTCGGCGACTGGAGCCAAGGGGAAGGCAGCGGAATCCGCGAGCGGCAGGTCCAGAACGTCCGACAGGGCCAGCGCGAGGTCGCGTCCCGAAACCAGGCCAAGGCGCACCAGCATGCGCAGGATGGGGTCTCCACCGTCCTCCGCCAGGCGTCTGGCGCGGCCGTATTCGGCGTGGGTGAGTTTGTCGTGCGCCTCCAGGTAGGCGACGACACGGGCCTGGACCGAGTCCTGCCCCTCCGGTCCCAGAACTTCGCCGTTGGTGTCGCCCTCCGCCTCATCCGACAGCTGGTCCGGCGGGGCCTGGGGCGCCGTCTGCGCTGTGACGGGCCCCGCGTCCACGCCCTCCACCACCGTCTCGCCCCAATGGACCTCACCCCGCTCCGAACCGCCGAGATTGGCATCGCCCAGCACAGGCTCCGCACCCTCCCGCCGGAACTCCTCTAGGGCGTTGTCGCCCGTCACCGGCTCTCGCTCAAGCATGTGCGTCACCCCCCCCGATGGCTAACTTGGCAGACTCGGCGGTGCTCCCCCAACCGTCGGCGGCCGCCGACCGCCATTCGGGCAGCAGGCCCTGCAGGACCTCGCGCAGCTCCGCCTCATCGCAGCGCCCTAGGGCCCCGCCCAGACGATCCAGGCCGGCGTCCAGAGCTTGGCCCGCCGGCTGCGCCGGACCGCGGGCCACGCGAATCTTGGGGTGCGCCGTCGGGACCAACTCCTCGGAACCGTAGAACAGCTCCTCGTAGAGCTTCTCGCCGGGACGCAGTCCGACGTATTCGATGGGGATATCGACGCCGGGACTGCGCCCGGAGAGGCGAATCATCTGCTCCGCCAGGTAGCGGACCTTGATCGGCTCACCCATGTCGAGCACGAAAATCTCCCCGCCCTCTCCGATGACTGCCGCCTGCATGATGAGTTGGCAGGCTTCCGGTATGGTCATGAAGAAGCGTTCGATCTCGGGATGGGTGACCGTGACGGGGCCGCCCTGCTCGATCTGGCGACGGAACAGGGGCACCACACTGCCGGCGGAATCGAGGACATTTCCGAAGCGCACCGTGATGTAGCGGGTGGCCGAGCGGGCGTCCAGGGCCTGGCAAAGGGCTTCGCCGATGCGCTTTGTCGCACCCATCACGTTGGTCGGGTTCACTGCCTTGTCGGTGGAGATGAGTACGAAGCGCTCGCATCCGAAGCCCTGAGCGGCCTCGGCCACGACCCGTGTCCCGAGGACATTGTTGCGCAGGGCCGCGCGCACCTGATCCTCCAGCAGCGGGACGTGCTTATAAGCAGCGGCATGGAACACGATCTGGGGTCCCATCTCGCGGAACAATGCGGCGACGGCCTCGGCATCGGTGATGTCGATCAGGCGGCGCACGTAGTCGAGACCGGGGTATCGCCCAGCGAGCTCCATATCGATTCGGTAGAGATTAAATTCTCCGTTGTCTACCAAGATCAGGCGCCGCGGCCCTGTCGCGGCGATCTGCCGACACAGCTCGGCGCCGATGGACCCACCTGCCCCAGTAACCAGGATGTCGCGCCCCGCCAGGCCGGCGCGGATCCCGGGCCAATCCAGGGTCACCGGGTTGCGCCCGAGCAAGTCCTCGATGGAGACGTCACGCAGCTCGTTGATCGTAACCTGGCCCGTCATCAGGTTCTCCAACTGCGGCACGGTCCGGAAGGGCCGGCCGCTCGCCTCGCACAGGCCAACCAGGCGCTGCATCTCCTTGGCCGAGGCGCTGGGGATTGCCAGCAGGATCAGGTCGATCCCCAAGCTCTCCGACAGCCCCGGAATCTGGTCGGTGGTCCCGCGCACCGGCACCCCCTGGACCTCGCCACCCTGGCGGCGTGGTCGGTCGTCGACGAAGGCCACCGGGAGGTAGGCGCGGTGCGGGTCACGCAGCATGTCGCGCACCAGCATCTCCCCTTCCCGCTCGGCCCCGATAATCAGGACCCGCTCCCCGGATCTGAGGTTAAGCCGGTGGTCCTTCAGCCAGCGGTACAACAGGCGCGGCCCCGCGAGAAGCAGCAGCTCCAGCCCCACGAAGAGGACGGGGACGGAGCGCGGCACCAGATCCATCCGGTTGAAGGCGAACAGGGTAAAGAGGGTCAGGGCTGTGCCGGCAAAGACAGCCTTGGCAATACGCATCAGGTCCGGTATGGAGGCAAAACGCCAGACGCCGCGGTACAGGCCAAACAGCCAGAAGACGGCTCCCTGGACCAGGATCACCAACGGCAGGGCCAGCAGGGCGCCGTCACGAAACTCCGCCGGAATCTCGCCCAGGTTGAAGCGTAGCCAATAGGCCATCAGCCAGGCGATCGGGATTGTCACCAGGTCGTGGGTAAAGGCCGCAGTGCGCGAGCGCAGCCGTTCGACGAGGGGACTCATGCTCCCCCCGTTGCCGCCGCCCGCTCGACCTGGCCGACCTTGACATGGACCAAGGCGTAGATCCCAGCCCATGCGACCAGAAGCCAAGCCTGCTCCGCGGCGGGCATGTGGACCCCGGCCACGGCCGTCGCGGCACTCGCCGCCATGAGGACATAGGAGTACAGCAGGGTCTTGCGGTGCCCCCAGCCCGCCAGGACCAACCGCTGGTAGTGGTGAGAGCGGTGGGCCTCCCACAGTCGTTCGCCCCTGCTCAAGCGGCGAAACAGGGTCCAGGTGGCATCCACGATAAAGGGCGAGAAGGCAAGCCCGGCGGCCCACAAGGGAAAAAGTCCACGCTGGGCCCCTAGGAGCGAGAGTCCAGCCGCGAGCAACCCTAAGGTGGACGAGCCCGCATCACCTAAGAAAATGCGCGCCGGGGGGAAGTTGCTGGTTAGGAATCCACCCGCCGACGCTGCGATGATCGCCGCAGCCGCCGCGTAGGCCAGATCCTCGGCCTGCCAGCCGAGCACGGCCAGGGCGCCAAAACCGAACACGGCCATGCCGCCAGCGAAGCCGTCCATGCCATCCATAAAATTGTAGAGATTGATCATCCAGACGACACAGAGCAACGTCAGAGGCAGGACCACTGGGAGGGGCAGGCGCCAGTGGCCCCAGGGCAGGTCAATAACTGTCCAGAGGATGCCGCCTGCCATCAGCAGCCCTGCGGCCCCCAGATGGGCAAGCAGGCGCCAGTGCGGCGAAACGCCAGACCGGTCGTCAAGGAATGAGACAACACCCACCAGAGCGACGGCAGCCGAAAGCCAGGTCCAACCCTCCGACACAGGCCCGCGTGCGGCGGCAACCGCTGCGACGGTGAGGCCGGCGAGGACGCCCAGCCCCCCAGTGCGCGGCACCGGGGTCTGGTGCAGGGAACGGTCGTTGGGGTGGTCGATAATCCGCAACGAGCCGAACCCGTGCATCCACAGAAACCGCGTCGCGACAGCGCTCACGACAAAGGCGAGAAGCATCGAGGCCGCGAGCACCCAAGCCGTTTCCGATAGCACCGTCCAACACCGGTCCAAGATGACCCGGCGCCTCCTTAGGCACCGGGCCGCAACAGATTGGCCTCGACTTCTTCGCGCCGCTGTCGGCCGGTGAGGCGCTCGATCAGGACAAGGGCGAAGTCCATGGCGGTCCCCGGCCCGCGGGACGTGACGACGGTCCCGTCGATCACCACCGGCTCCGCGAGCAAGCGGATGTCCGGGTGGGCCGATACATCCAGGGCGCCCGGGTAGCAGGTGGCCGACTTTCCCGCGAGCAGCCCGGCCGCCGCCAACACCTTAGGTGCCGCGCAAATCGCCGCCGTGAGCCTGTGCTCGCTGTCCTGTCGCTGCAAAATGCGCCGCAACAGAGGGTCCGCCGCGAGGAGGTCCGCCCCAGGGAGGCCGCCGGGCAGGACAATCAGATCGAAGGCCTGATCTGCAACGGCCGCGAGGGTGGTGTCTGGGACCAGGACGGTACCACGGCTTGCGGTCACGGCCCCTGGCGCGAGCCCGGCAACGACCACCTCAATGCCGGCCCGCCGCAGCAGGTCGATCAGGGTCACGGCCTCCAGCTCCTCGCAACCGGCAGCCAAGGGAATCAGTGCTCTCGTCATGCTCTCTCTCGTACGCTCGTAAACAGCGCTGAATCAATCCGCCCCGGAAGACCTCAGCGCGCGGTAATTCCAAGCACAGCTCCCGACTGCCTCCAGCACGGCCCGACTCTCGGCACCCAAGCTACCGCTGAGCCTCCGCCTTCGGGGCCTTGCTGAGGACATTCAGCCCCTTGAGCAGGTTCAGAGCTTCGCTGAGCTGGAAGTCCTCCACGGCCAGAGGCTTCTTATCCCCGCCATCGGCGCCCTTGTCCTTCGGTCCAGCCTCGCCCTTGCCACTCTCGTCGAGGTGCCGTGCCAGATCCGCCTCCTTCAAGCGGTCCGGGTCTTTGTCGTCTGACAGCGTCAGCGCACCTTGAGCAACGACGATGTCCGGACTGATCCCTTGTGCCTGGATCGAGCGCCCCGAAGGCGTGTAATAGCGGGCCGTGGTGAGCTTAAGGGCCGTGCTGTCGTCAATCGGGACGATCGTCTGCACCGAGCCCTTACCGAATGTCTGGGTCCCCATGATGACCGCCCGGCGGTGATCCTGGAGGGCACCGGCGACGATCTCGGAGGCGGAGGCGCTGCCGCCATTGACGAGAACCACCATGGGTGCACCGTCCAGGACGTCGTCCGGTCCGGCATTGAACTGGAGCTTGGCATCCTCGACTCGGCCCTGGGTGTAGACGATGAGACCGTCGGTCAGGAAGGCGTCGCTCACGCCTACCGCGCTGTTCAAGACACCGCCCGGGTCGTTGCGCAGATCCAGTACCAAGCCCTTGATGCCGCCTTCATTCTCCTTTTTGAGGTCGCCGACGGCCTTCAGCAGATCCTCCGTGGTGCGCGACTGGAAGTGCGCAATGCGCACGTAGACATAGCCTGGCTCAAGCGTCCGGCTCTTGACGCTGGCCACGTGAATCACGTCGCGCACCATCTTGACCTCGAAGGGCCGCTCCGCTCCCTCCCGAACGATCGTCAGGGTGATCTCCGCGCCCGGCTTGCCGCGCATCAGGTTGACGGCCTCGTTGAGACTCATGCCCTTGACCGGGCGGTCGTCGATCCGGCTGATCAAATCACCCGACTTGAGCCCGGCGCGTGCCGCTGGGGTATCGTCGATCGGGGAGATGACCTTGACGAAGCCATTGTCCATGCCGACCTCGATCCCAAGCCCGCCAAACTCCCCGCTAGTCCCGACCTGCAGGTCGCGGTACTCATCCTTGTTGAGGTAGGAGGAGTGGGGGTCGAGCCCCGCGAGCATACCGCGGATGGCGCTCTCGAGCAGGGCGCGGTCGTCGACCGACTCGACGTAATCGTTCTTGATACGCCCGAAAACCTCGGAGAAGGTCCGCAACTCCTCTAGGGGCAAGGTCGGACGCGGGGCGCGCTCCTGTTCCTCGGGGTTGGCTGGGGACGGTACCCCTTGACCCTGCGGCGGCACCGTCGTGCCGGGCGAGGCCGGGGCGGGTTCGGTCTGCGACTCGGGGGGTTCCTTGGCCCAACTCGCCGTGGAACCGGCGAGACCGCTGACGAACATTCCGAGGATCAGAGCGAGGGCGAGCGGTGATTGATTCTTCATGTGGGTCTACGAAATGAGGGGGAGCCATGAATTCTGTGGATTCCGCCGGGGGACAGGCGGCCGGTTTAGGGGGGAACGTTGGCCGGGGCAATCAGGAATTGGCCCGCCGTGTCGCCTCTTGCCCTACCCCGTCCCGCCAGTCGCGCTGCACCAAACCTCGGGATCCTGCGGCTGGCCACGGTAGCGGATGGCGAAATAGAGCTGCCCGGCGTCCTGGCCCCCGCTGCGGCCGCTCAAGGAAATGACATCGCCCGCCCCGACCCATTCACCAACGTCCTTCAACAGGGTCTGGTTATAGCCGTAGAGGGTCATATACCCGTCGCCGTGGTCGATGACCGCCAGCAGCCCGAAACCGCGCAGCCAATCCGCGTATACGACCCTGCCGTGGTGTACGGCGCGGACCTCGGTCCCTTCATCGGCAGCCAGGACCACACCATCCCAGCGCTGCCCTGCGCCCCCCTTGGGGCCATCGAACGGGGCAAGCACGCTCACATCGGTCATGGGCCAGGGGAGCTTCCCTCGGCGCTGTGCGAGCGACACTTGCTGGAGGTCTACCTCGGCCATGATCTGCGCCTGCCGCGCGAGCTGACCGATCACTTGCCTCAGCGCCTGGACATCGGCCTCCAGGGCGGCGATGCCCTCCCGGCCGTTGGCGATTCCCCGATCCAGCTCCGCAAGCACGGCCGCGCGCGCCGCCCGGGCGGCCACCAGGCGTCGGTGGGTATCCTCCTGGAAGCCGGCTACGCGGCCGAGCCGCTCGGACTCCTCGGCGGCTTCCTTGGCGAGGCGCTCTAACGACCGCGTCTGCTCGGTCACCTCCGCAATGCGGCGCTGTCGCTCGCGATTGAGGAACCCGTAGTAGGCCATGGCGCGGTCCAGTCGGTGCACGCCGTCACGGTCGAGCAGGATGCGCAACGCTCCGCCGCGGCCCGCGATGTAGGCGGTACGCACCAAATCCGCCAACCCCTGGCGCTCCCGCTCGAGGCTTACCCTACCCGCAGACAGGCGCCTCTCAAGCTCTTCCTTGACCTTGGTCTGCTCGGCGAGCATCAGCCCCAACTCGCGCCCCGCGCGGGCCAGGTCCGCAATGTCGCGGTCGCTACGTTCCAGATCGTTTCCGATGCTCTCGCGTTCCCTCTGGCGCGCGGCGAGGTCCGCCTGCAGGATCTGCATCCGCTGTTCGACTTGCTTCAGGTCGCGCGTCGGCGCCACCGTCGGGTCGTCCTCGGCCGAACCCGGAGCAGCGACCAGGGCAACCCAAAGACCCAGGGCGGCCGTCCCTATCCACCACCAACGCGGAGCGCACCGCCGCGCAAGGTCCCCTGGCAGCGACAGGGATCCGGACCCGGACCGTCGTATCGACATAGGCGCACTGTCGCACAGGGCGCCGCATTCCAGCAAGCGGCCGAGCGTCTCACTAAGGGCTGCGACACCACGGGATGCATTGTCCCAAGATCCCCTGCGGACGATGCTTCGCACCAGGGCAAAAAAAGCTTATTATTACATTGTGAAGAAACGAAAGGGGGAGTTCGCTCATGGTCGGAGATCTAAGTCGTCCCTTGCATCCGGTCCTCAATCAGACCCCCACTGAGGCGCATCCCGGCGACCTGTTCGCAGACGATGCCGACATCGATCGGGCGTCCCGCTCGCTCAAGGCCATGTCCCACCCGCTGCGACTGAAGATCCTGTGCACCTTGGGCGACCAGGAGGTCAGCGTGCAGGACATCGTTGACCAGGTCGGCACATCCCAAAGCAACATCTCCCAGCACCTCGCCATCCTCCGCGACAAAGGCATCCTGGCCTCGCGCAAGGACGCCAACCGCGTCTATTACCGTGTCAGCGACGCGCGTACCCTGCAGCTGATCGGGATGATGCGCGAGGTCTTCTGCCACCAGATCCGCTAACCGCCCGGCGACGCCCCCGCAACGCGCACCAGGATGACGGGTCCGGCGGGCCCCGATATACTTGCCGCCCCCTAAATACGCGGTACCCCGCGCAGGCTTGAGCCCCGCACCCTGTGCGGGCCGGCCTCATTCGCCAGCACCCCGGAACCTCGCTACCGATGCAAACTGCGCAACTGATCGAGTTCGTCACCAACCATTGGCCGCTGTTCCTGGCCCTCGTGGTGGTGCTCGCCCTGCTCACCTACAACCTCGCGATGGGCGGGAAGGGGTCATTGGACCCCGCGGGGGCGACCGACCTGATCAACCACAAGGACGCGGTCGTCATCGACGTGCGACCCGCCGCGGACTTCGCCAAGGGGCACATCATCAACGCCCAGAACATCCCGATGAACGGGTTCAAGAACCAAATGGGGGCCCTACAGAAGTACAAGGACGGACCTATGGTGGTGACCTGCCGCTCAGGGTCGCAGTCGTCCCTGGCCTGCGGGCTCCTGCGCAAAGCGGGCTTCGCAGAGGTCTACAACCTGCGCGGCGGTGTCCTGGCCTGGCAGAGCGCAAACCTACCGCTGACGCGCAAGAAGCGCGCCTAGCCTAGCCCCAAATTAACCCCGACCACTTATCGCCCAACCCACCCTGGCCCCCTTTGCCGACGGATACCCCACCCATGGCCGATCAAGCCCAACCCGAGAAGAATGCCCGCCAGTTCGCCGTCCAGCGGATCTACGTCAAAGACCTGTCCTTCGAGTCGCCCGGCGCCCCGGACATTTTCCGCCGTAATTGGGACCCCAAGCACGAGCTCAACATCAACACCAAGGTGACCCCGCTCGCGGAGGACACCTACGAAGTCGTCCTCTCTGTTACGATCACGACCAAGGTCGAGGACCAGACCGCCCTGATCGTCGAGGTCCACCAGGCCGGCATTTTCGCCGCAAAGGGCTTCTCCGAGCAGGAGCTCGGGCCCCTGCTCGCGGCCTACTGCCCCGGCCAACTCTTCCCCTTCGCCCGCGAGGTGGTGGCGGACTTGGTGACCAAGGGCAGCTTCCCTCAGGTCATGCTCCAGCCCATCAACTTCGACGCCCTCTTCGCCCAGCACCAGCAGCAGGCGGCTCAGCAGGCGGCGGGGGACAAGCGCGAACACTGAACCCCTGAATATGCCCACAGCCCCTATCGCCATCCTCGGCGCGGGTTCCTGGGGCACCGCGCTCGGGCTTCTGCTATGCCGCAATGGCCACGCGGTGCGCCTGTGGGGCCACGAGCCGGGGCATATTGAGCAGCTGTGCGCGGAGGGAGAAAACCGCCAGTTCCTGGCCGGATTCCCGTTCCCGCCTGGCCTAACCCCGGTCGCAGACCTCGGCATTGCCCTCGATGGGGCCCGCGATGTCCTGATCGTCGTTCCAAGCCACGCGTTCTCCACCCTGCTGCTCCAGCTCTCGGAACCGCTCCCGCCCGGGATGGGCGTCGCCTGGGCCACCAAGGGCTTCGAGCCCGGCAGCGGCCGGCTCCTGCATCAGGTCGCGGCCCAGATCCTGCCAGGGCGTAACCTGGCCGCGGTCTCGGGTCCCAGCTTCGCCCGCGAGGTGGCTCAGGGCCTGCCGACGGCGGTGACCGTGGCGTCCCCCCGGCCGGCCTACGCCCAGCGCATTGCCGACCTGCTCCACGGGGAGCGCTTCCGCGCGTATGTCAGCGACGACATCGTCGGTGTGCAGGTCGGCGGCGGGGCCAAGAACGTCTTGGCCATCGCCGCCGGAATCGCCGACGGGCTCGGCTTCGGAGCCAATACGCGCGCTGCGCTTATCACCCGAGGGTTGGCGGAGCTGACCCGCCTTGGCACCGTCCTGGGCGGCAAGCCCGAGACCTTCATGGGGCTGGCGGGGCTGGGCGACCTGGTTCTGACCTGTACCGACAACCAGTCGCGCAACCGCCGCATGGGTCTGGCCTTGGCTAGGGGGCTCAGCATGGAGGCAGCGAGGACCGAGATCGGTCAGGAGGTCGAGGGGGTCATCACGGCGCGGGCGGTGCACGCCATGGCCCGGGGCCTGGGCGTGGAGATGCCGATCAGCGAGCAGGTGTACGGCGTACTCTATGAGGGCGTAACGCCCGCTCAGGCCACCGCGGCGCTCCTGGAGCGCAGCAGCAAGGCGGAGTTCTACTGAGCGCATGCCCTGCGTGCGGCGCCCGCAAAGCCGTTCTGGCGCCATGCCTCGAAGACCACCACCGCGACCGCATTGGAGAGGTTCAGGCTGCGGTTGTTGGGGCACATGGGGAGATAGATCCGTTGCGACAGGGGGTAGGCGTCCAGCACGGCCTGGGGCAGCCCACGGGTTTCCGGACCGAAAAGGAAGGCGTCTCCCGGGGTGTAGCTGGGGTGAGTGTAAGACTCGTGGCCACGGGTACTGCAGGCATATAATCGCGCCGGTCGAGCAGCCGCCAGACAGGCATCCAACGAAGGGTGAACCCGCACATCGACCCACTCCCGATAGTCCAGCCCGGCACGCCGCAGGTGGCGATCCTCGAGCGCGAAGCCCAGAGGCTCGATCAGGTGCAGGCGCGCCCCCGCGTTGGCACACAGGCGCATGACGTTGCCGGTGTTGGGCGGGATCTCCGGTTGATACAGAATGACATCGAACAAGGGCAGGCTCCATTCGAGCGGTCGGTTGGGTAGATCCCGTAAGGCCGCCGCCTCTCGCCGGTCGATCGGTTGGGCCGGGCACGGCCCGTCTCAGCGCAGGTGTCCGCCATGATCACAGCAAACGATCCGCGTCTGGAAATGGACTTCTGCGGACTGCGCTTCAACACCCCGCTGGTCTTGCTCTCGGGGTGCGTTGGCTTCGGCGAGGAGTACACTCGGGTCAAGGGGTTCTCCAATCGGGACGCCGGCGCCGTCTGCCTCAAGGGGACCACCCTGGAACCGCGTCTGGGTAACCAACCCCACCGCGTCTACGAGACCCCCGGCGGCATGCTCAACGCCATCGGACTGCAGAACCCAGGCGTCGACCACGTGGTGCGCGAGATCCTGCCAGCGCTGGACTTCACCGAGACCCGCTTCATCGCCAATATCTCCGGCTCGACGGTGGAGGAATACTACGAGGTCACCCGGCGCTTCGACGATTCTCCCATCGACGCCATGGAGATCAACATCTCCTGCCCGAACGTCAAGGAGGGCGGTGTCGCCTTCGGCAATGATCCCCTGATGTCGGCGCGCGTGGTCGCCGCCTGCCGCAAGGCCACAACCAAACCCATCATCACCAAGCTGTCGCCGAACCAGACCGACATCGCCGCCAATGCCCGCGTCTGCCTCGAGGCCGGAAGCGACGCCTTCTCGGTCATCAACACCCTGATGGGCATGGCCATCGACGTAGACAGCCGCACCCCGGTGATCGGCAACAACCAGGGGGGATTATCCGGCCCCGCCATCAAGCCCATCGCGCTGCTCAAGGTGCATCAGGTCTATCAGGTCTGTCGGGAGCACCGCGTCCCCATCATTGGTCAGGGGGGCATTCAGAACGCCCGCGACGCCTTGGAGTTCCTCATCGCGGGGGCCAGCGCGGTGGGCGTCGGGACAGCCCTGTTCTACGACCCCCTAATCTGCAAGACCATCAACTCTGGGATCGCCTCCTACCTGGAGCGACACGCGTTGGGACACGTCTCCCAGCTGACGGGAAGCCTGCGACTGCACGAGCGCCAGGCTGTCGTCTGCAGCTGTTGACCGCGGTGGCAGGACGTGCCCAGCACCTTGACGCTGGTCCGGAGGCCCGTGGTATATTAACAATTCCGTAAGCACTGAATTCACCCCCGTTGCGGCATACCCACCCTGGCTCGGAGACTCCTATGAGCGACGTCGAAGCATTGAAGAAAGAGAAGCAGCAGTTGATCGAGAAGATGCTCGAGATGCAGAAGCAGTTCATCGCCTACGAGCACGAGCACGGGGTAACCGGTAAGGACTATTGGGCCTCCTCCGAGG
>JBFZCW010000031.1:0-7592 GCA_041307765.1 Chromatiaceae bacterium | reverse complement strand
GGCCCATTGCGAGCCGCTATCCCCTGCGCGAGACCCCCACCTCGGACTATGCCGAACGTACCGAGTGGAACGTCCGCGATTCGGATGCGACCCTGATCCTCTACCGCGGCGCCCTCACCGGCGGCAGCGCCCGCACCGCCGAGCATGCGGCCCGTCTCGGGCGTCCGCTGCTGGCTCTGAACCTGGACGCGGCGCCGGACCCGGTTGCGGCGGCTGACTGGGTGCGGCGGCATGGGGTGCGGGTGCTGAACTGCGCCGGGCCGCGGGAGTCGGGAGCCCCCGGGATCTATGTCGAGGCGCGAGCCTGGCTGGTGGCGCTCCTCAGGACGCTGGCTGCGGCCCCGATCCAAAACCTGGTCGTCGTCCCCGAATGACCCTGCTGCTCGCCATCCTCGCCCCCTTTCTCGGGGCCGTCCTCATCGCTTGGAACCGACGGCGGGGCCGGCTGCGGTTCGCCGTCAAGGCCGGGATTGCGACGCTCGCCGCCTTGGCCTGCCTGGGGCCGGACATCCCCGGACCCTTCGTTGGCGAGACCCTGGTCTGGCGCCTGCCCTGGGTGCCGTCCCTTGGGCTCGATCTGGCCCTGCGCCTGGACGGGCTGGGTCTGCTGTTCGCCCTGATGATTCTTGGTATCGGGCTCCTGGTGATCCTGTACGCCCGCTACTACCTCTCGCCCCAGGACGACATGGGGCGCTTCTATGCGAGTCTGCTCTTCTTCATGGGGGCGATGCTGGGGGTGGTCCTGGCGGAGAACGTCCTGCTGCTCCTCCTGTTCTGGGAACTGACCAGCCTCTCGTCCTTCCTGCTCATCAGCTTCTGGCAAGGGCGGTCGGACGCCCGGACCGGGGCCCGGATGGCCCTCACGGTCACCGGCGCGGGGGGGCTGGCGCTGCTGGGCGGTCTGCTGCTGCTGGGGCATATTGCCGGGAGCTTCGAACTGTCCGTGATTCTGACCTCCGGGGATGCCATCCGTGCCCACCCCTGGTACCTGCCGACGCTGGTCCTGATCCTGCTGGGGGCCTTCACGAAGTCGGCCCAATTCCCCTTCCACTTCTGGCTGCCGAACGCCATGGCCGCCCCCACCCCGGTCTCGGCCTACCTGCACTCCGCCACCATGGTCAAGGCGGGGGTCTTCCTGCTGGCCCGCCTCTTCCCGGCCCTGTCCGGGACCCCGGAGTGGTCCTGGCTGGTGGGCGGGGCTGGGCTGGTGACCCTGCTGGTGGGTGCCTTCATCGCCCTGTTCCAGCATGATCTCAAGGGCCTCCTGGCCTATTCGACCATCAGCCACCTGGGGCTCATCACCCTGCTCTTCGGCATCGGGACGCCGCTCGCGGCCGTCGCCGGGGTCTTCCACATCATCAACCACGCGACCTTCAAGGCGTCGCTCTTCATGGCCGCCGGGATCATCGATCACGAGACAGGTACCCGGGACATGCGCCGGATCAACGGGCTGTGGCGGTGGATGCCCTATACCGGGGCCCTGGCCATGGTCGCTGCCGCCGCTATGGCCGGGGTGCCGCTGTTCAACGGCTTTCTCTCCAAGGAGATGTTCTTCGCCGAGACGGTGGGTGCCGCTTCCCTCACGCGCCACGGCTGGGCCCTGCCGGCGGCGGTGACCTTGGCGGGTGTCTTCGCCGTGGCCTATTCCCTGCGTTTCATCCACGACGTCTTCTTCAACGGCGACCCCATCGATCTGCCCAAGACCCCGCACGAGCCGCCGCACTGGATGAAGGTCCCGGTGGAGGTCCTAGTGGCGGTCTGCCTCCTGGTCGGGGTATTCCCAGCCCTAACGGTCGAGCCGATCCTGGCGGTGGCGGCGCAGGGGGTCCTGCAGGGTCCGGTGCCGCCCCATGACCTGGCCCTTTGGCATGGCTTCAGCCCGGCCCTGTGGATGAGCGTCATCGCCTTGATCGGAGGGGTCCTGCTGTACACAGGGCGCAAGCCGCTGTTCGCCCTGAGCTCGACCTGGGGGGGGCGCTGGTCCGCACGGGCCGTCTACGACGTCGCCCTCGCGACGCTCTTCGCACTGGCCCGTTGGGTCACCCGGGCCCTGGACAGCGGATCGCTGCGGCGCATGCTTGCCCTGTTCACCAGCTTTGCCCTGGTCCTGGGCTACGGCGGCTTTCTGGTTGTGCCAGCGGGTGGGGCTGGGGGCGGCGGCCTCACCGGGCCCCTGAGACTGTTCCCGGCGGAGCCCGGGGATCTGGCGGTGGCCCTGGCGGGGACCCTGATCCTGCTGGCTGCGGCGTTTGCGGCGGTGGTGCTGCATCGGCGGCGCCTGGTGGCGGTGATCCTGCTCGGGGCCGTCGGGCTGTTGGTGGCGCTGGCCTTCGTCACCTTGTCCGCACCGGACCTGGCGCTGACTCAGCTCTCGGTGGAGGTCGTGACCGTCATCCTGCTCCTGCTGGCGCTGTACTTCATGCCCCAGCAGGACCCGGTGGAGCCTGTGCGTCGCTGGGGCTGGCTTCGTAGGGCGCGCGACCTGACCCTGGCGGGTGCCGCCGGGCTTGGCGTCGGGGGCCTGGCCTGGGGGGTGCTGACGCGCCCCTTCGAATCCATGGGTCCCTATTTCATCGCCAACAGCGTCCCCAAAGGGGGCGGGGCGAATGTGGTCAACGTCATCCTGGTGGACTTCCGCGGCTTCGACACATTGGGGGAGATCACGGTGCTGGCCCTGGCGGCCCTGGGGGTCTCGGCCATGCTCTCGGGCCTGCACCTCTACGGCCCAAGGTACGACGCCGCGGGGCGCCCGTGGGAGCCGGACCCCCACCCGGCCATCATGGCCCTGCTGACGCGGCTCCTGCTGCCCCTGGCCCTGACAGTGGCTGTATTTGTTCTGCTGCGGGGGCACAACCTCCCGGGCGGGGGTTTCATCGCCGGGCTCATCACGGCAGTGGCCCTGATCATGCAGTACCTGGCCAACGGCGTGGCCTGGACCCGGGCCCGCCTGCCCGGAGATCTCAATCCCGTCATTGCCGCCGGCCTCCTGTTGGCCGCCGGGACCGGGCTTGCCAGCGTGGCCCTGGGTTATCCGTTTCTGTCGTCCACCTTCGGCCATTGGCATCTGCCGGTGCTGGGGGACCTGGAGCTGGCCTCAGCCATGGCCTTCGACCTGGGGGTCTACCTAGTGGTGGTGGGGGCAACCCTGGTGATCCTGGTTGGGCTCGGCCTGGTCTGTACGCTTGACGACGGGGAGGACCGGCGCTGATGGAGGCGCTGATCTCCGTTGTCATCGGCGTGCTGACCGCCTTGGGTGTCTGGCTGGTCTTGCGGGAGCGGACCTTCCCGGTCGTCCTGGGGCTGACTGTCCTGTCGTATGCGGTGAACCTCTTCCTCTTTGCCATGGGGCGCCTGGCCCTGGGCCAGCCGCCGGTGATCGCCAACGGAGCCCGAGGCTACGCCGACCCGCTGCCCCAGGCCCTGGTGCTGACGGCCATCGTCATCGGATTTGCGATGACCGCCTTCGTGATCGTACTCGCCCTCAAGGCCAGGGCCGAGCTGAGGGATGATCGGGTGGACGCCGAGGCCGATGGGCCTGGGGAACCTGGGGAGGAGCAGCCTTGAGCCACCTGCCCATTGCGCCGGTCCTGGTGCCCCTCGTGGCGGGGGCCGTCATGCTGTTCCTTCCCCGGCAAGGGCTGCGCCGCGGGCTCGGTGTGGCCGCTGTCCTCGCCCAGTTGGCCCTGGCCCTGGCGCTGCTGGCCCAAGTCGCCGATGGGACGACGCTGGTCTATGCGCTGGGGAACTGGCCGGCACCCTATGGCATCGTCCTGGTGGCCGACCGCTTGGCCGCCTGGCTGCTGGTCACCACGGCCCTGGTGGCCCTCTTCGCCCTGCTCTACGCCGTGCGCGGGGATGACCAGGCCGGGCCCCACTTCCATCCCCTGTTCCAATGGCAACTCCTCGGGCTCAATGGGGCCTTCCTCACAGGCGATCTGTTCAACCTCTTCGTCTTCTTCGAAATCCTGCTCATTGCCTCCTACGCCCTCCTGCTCCATGGGCGCCGGGACCCGGGGCGGACCCGGGCGGGGCTGCACTTCGTCGTGATCAACCTGCTCGGGTCGAGCCTTTTCCTGATTGCTGTGGGGACGCTCTACGGGGTGCTCGGGACCCTGAACATGGCTGACCTGGCCGTCAAGGTCGCTGCTACGCCGCCCGAATCCGTGGGCCTGGTGCGGGCGGCGGGCCTGCTGCTGTTTGGAGTCTTTGCCCTCAAGGCCGCCCTGCTGCCGCTGTATCTGTGGCTGCCTGCGGGCTATGCCCAGGCCACGGCGCCGGTGGCCGCCCTGTTTGCGATCATGACCAAGGTCGGCGCCTACAGCATCCTGCGGGTGTTTGTGCCCATCTTCGGGCCGGGTGCCGGGCCGCTGGCTGACCTGACCGGACCCTGGCTCCTTCCCCTGGCCCTGGGGACCCTGGCCGTCGGGTCCCTCGGCGCCCTCGCCGCACGCGGGCTGCGCCGCCAAGTCGCTTACCTGGTGGTCGCCTCCGTCGGGTCCCTGCTCACCGGCTTCGGGCTCGGCAGCGCGGCGGGCATCGCTGCCGGGCTCTACTACCTGCCCCACAGCACCTTCGCGGCCGCCGCGCTGTTCTTGCTTGCGGACCTCATCGCCAAGGGGCGGGGTGGGCTTGCGGACCGCCTCGACCCGGGGCCGGTCATCCCAAGGGCCGTGACCCTCGGGGCCCTGTTCTTTGTCCTCGCCGTGGTCATGGCCGGACTGCCGCCGTTCTCGGGATTCCTCGGCAAGGTCCTGACCCTGAAGGCGGCCCTGGGGCACCCGCTGCTCCCCTGGGTCCTCGGCGTGGTGCTGCTTGGGGGGCTGTGCGGTCTGATCGCCCTGGCGCGCAGCGGGAGCCTGTTGTTCTATCGGGCGGGGCCGACGAACGTTCCAGCACCCGGACCCGGCCTGTCGGCCCTGGCCCCGGTGGCCGGCTTGCTCATGCTCATCCTGGGCCTGACGCTGTTTGCCGGGCCGCTGACCGATCTGACCTCGGCCATGGCCGGAGACCTGCTGGCGCCGGCGGCTCAAATACGGGCCGTCCTGGGCTCGGAGGGCCAGTGATGCGTCGCTTGTTTCCCCATCCCCTGCTGTCTCTCGCCGTGACGGTTGTCTGGCTGTTACTGGTCAACAGTACGGCCCCGGGGCAGGTCCTTCTCGGTTTGGCCCTCGGCTGGGCCATCCCCCTGGTTACCAGTCCGTTCTGGCCGGGGCGCACCACCATCCACAGTCCATTGACCCTGCTGCGATTCCTCGCAGTGGTGGCTTACGACATTCTGACGGCGAACATCGCGGTGGCGCGGCTGATCCTGACCCCAGGGCGCCCGGTCCGCCCGGCCTTCGTGGTCATGCCTCTGACCCTGCGGACGGACCTCGCCATCAGCCTGCTGGCCAACACCATCTGTCTGACGCCGGGGACCGTCTCGGCCCGGCTCTCGCCGGACCAGCGGGAGCTTTTGATCCACGCCCTCGACGTGGAAGATCCCCAGGCCCTGGTGGAGACCATCCGGCGCCGTTATGAGGCTCCGTTGCGGGAGGTCTTCGAGCCATGCTGAGCTTCGCCATCCCCATCGCGTTGGGTCTGGTCGCCGCCGCAGGGGTCCTGAGTGCCTGGCGCCTGGTGCGTGGCCCGAGCGTCCCCGACCGCATCCTGGCGTTGGACACCCTCTACATCGATGCCATCGCCCTGTTAGTGCTGCTGGGCATCCACCTGGACAGTGCCCTCTACTTCGAGGCCGCCCTGCTCATCGCCCTGATGGGGTTCGTCGGGACCGTCGCCTTGTGCAAGTTCCTGTTGCGCGGCGACATTATCGAGTGACCCCATGCAGGACCTGCTGCTCTCGCTTCTGATCCTCGTCGGTGCCCTGTTCACCTTCATCGGGTCACTGGGTCTGGTACGGCTGCCGGATTTCTACACCCGCCTGCACGCCCCCACGAAGGCGACCACCCTCGGGGTGGGGAGCTTGCTGGTCGCCTCCGCCCTCTACTTCAGCACTCGGGGGGCAGGCATTAGCCTGCACGAGGTTCTGGTGACCCTGTTCCTCTTTATCACGGCCCCGGTGAGCGCCCACCTGTTGGCCCGAGCGGCACTGCACCTGAGGCTCAAGTCCCTGGCGCCGGTGCCCGGGGAGGAGGGGGAGGGGGCGGACGGAGGGCGGGGCTAAAGCGCGTCCAGTTTGGTCTTCACGGTAACCCTGGGATGGGTTAGGCCTCGCTGGCAATGAGGTAGCGAGTGAGATCAACGGCCTTCTTGCCTTTGCGGAGACGAAGCTCGACTTTCTCCCCCTTTCGGTATACGACGACGTGCCAGTACATCCGGTCTTCGTTGGTTGTCGTCCAGGAGTCTTCAAGCCATTTCTCGAAGTCGGCGTACGGAATCAGCAATACCTGCTTGCTGCTTCCACAGCCGAAGGCAACATGCGCGGCGGAGAACTGCTTCAAGAACTCCTGCTGATATGGATGGAAGGCGAACCAGTAGTTCGGATTCTTCTCGGGGCTGTGCTCCTTGGAGACAGAGCACACTAGCCCCGCCTTGTTATCCGGTGTCGAGTAGCCTGACCTTGTGCGTTTGACGAGGGAGACTCCGAGCGTCGTCTGGACCCGTTTGACGCACTCCTCGTGGAAAGACGCGGGCGCTATCTTCGGAGCCTCCGACTTTCCAGCTGAGTCATCGGGCTCCAATTCAACCTCACGCTCTTCCTGCTGGATTTCTTTTGCGGCGGAGAAGAGTAGATCAGCGATGCCATCGAGGCGCGTGAACTCGTAGGGCACAAGGATTGCGTGAATGCGCTGGAGAAGTGCTGGGTCTTCAACCTCTTCCTTGATGAACATGAGTCGCAGCAGAGCGTCGACCGAGATCATGCGAATGTTCCAGGCGAAGCGGGAGCCACGGATTTGGGCTTCAAGGTTCTCTGTTTCCTGCCTGCCGACAACCAAGAGGATCGAGGACGTGTCCTCAGTAATCTCGCCCTTCTCTATGAGCGCCTTGCGGTAGCCGGCGATCGTGTTCAGGTTGATGCTGTAGGCGTCAGTCGTCTTGACTTCGATGACGATGGCTCTGCCGTTGAGAAAGCACCAGAGGCCGTCCAATCCAGTGTGCTTCTGCGTACCGCGGTAGCGCCCAGGGCTCACGGTGGCACCGATCCGGGCGCCAACTTCGTTGACGATGTCCTGAAGTGCGAAGCCCGAACCATCAAATGACGCGGTCAGACACTGGTCGGCGTACTTCTGAAGCTGCTTCGCTGGCACGCTTGCAGGAAAGCCCGGAACTCCGCCGAACACGGACTTTCGTCCAGCAATCGCCCCCCGCCCGCGAACGCGATGAGTTGGTGGACCTGCTTGTCGTTTAGCTGGTCCGGCGTGGTGTTCCAAAGATCAAGAAGCGCCATGGTATGCGGTGGGGTGAATTGCGAGGGAGACTAGGGTCAGGGAGACCAGGGTCATGAAAATTAGGGTCACAATTTAGCTGACCCGGTTGCGCGCTTGTGGTCAGGCATGCAACCCAGTATCGCGCGAGGCCAGACGGTCGGGACTTTAGCTTTAGCCTCTGGGTTGTCGGGACCAGGCTACGGTATCCGTTCAGCCAGGACGTGC
>JBFZCW010000030.1:0-6772 GCA_041307765.1 Chromatiaceae bacterium | reverse complement strand
GACGGTCCCGATCCCCTCGGGCGAGATCCCCAGCCACCACTCCGACGACGGTACTGCCGGCATGCCCAGCAGAACGTCGCGCTTGAAGTAGATGATGTAGCCTAGGGTGAAGATGAGGCCCGAGAGCATCCCGAAGATGGCCCCCCACTTGTTCATCCGCTTGCTGAAGATGCCGAGCAGGATGACGGGGAAGAGGGACGAGGCAGCCAGGCCGAAGGCGAAGGCCACCACCTGGGCGACAAAGCCTGGCGGGTTCGCCCCCAGGTAGCCGGCGATGAGGATGGCCACGGCGATGGCGATTCGCCCGGCCAAGAGCTCCGCCTTCTCCCCCATGCCCTTCGCGAAGACGCTCTTCATCAGGTCATGGGAGATGCTCGACGAGATGACCAGGAGCAGGCCGGCCGCGGTGGACAGGGCCGCGGCGATACCGCCCGCCGCCACCAGCGCGATGACCCAGTTCGGCAGACCGGCGATCTCGGGGTTGGCCAGCACCATGATGTCACGGTCCACCGTCAGCTCGTTGCCCTTCCACCCCTTCTCCGTGAAGGAAGCAGCAGCCGCCTGGTTCTTGGTCTTGTCGTCGTAGTACTGGATCTTGCCGTCCTTGTTCTTGTCGTCGAACTTGAGCAGCCCGGTCTTCTCCCAGGTCTTGAACCAGCCCGGCATGGCGGTGTACTCGACCCCGGTCAGGTCCGGCCCCATGACAGTGTCCATCAGGTTCATGCGCGCCATGGCGCCCACGGCGGGGGCCGTGGTGTAGAGGATGGCGATGAAGAATAGGGCCCAGCCGGCGGAGGTGCGGGCGTCATGGACCCGTGGGACCGTGAAGAACCGGACGATGACGTGGGGCAGCCCGGCGGTGCCGACCATCAGGGCCATCGTGATGGCGAACATATCCAGCATCGGCGACCCGCTCAGGGTATTGGTGTAGGCGGTGAAGCCGAGGTCCACCACGATCTTGTCGAGCCGCTCCAGCAGGAAGATGTTGCTGCCGTCGGTCAACTGGCTGCCGAGGGCGATCTGGGGGATGGGGTTGCCGGTGAGCTGCAGGGCGATGAAGACCGCCGGCACCGTGTAGGCAAAGATGAGTACCACATACTGGGCGACCTGGGTGTAGGTGATGCCCTTCATGCCGCCGAAGACCGCATAGACGAAGACGATGCCCATGCCCACGATCAGCCCGGTGATGATGTCCACCTCCATGAAGCGGGAGAAGACAATGCCGACGCCGCGCATCTGCCCTGCCACATAGGTGAAGGAGATGAACAGCAGGCAGATCACGGCCACCACGCGGGCGGTCTGGGAGTAGTAGCGGTCGCCGATAAACTCAGGCACCGTGAACTTGCCGAACTTGCGGAGATAAGGGGCCAGGAGCACGGCCAGGAGCACATAGCCGCCGGTCCAGCCCATCAGGTACATGCCGCCCTTGTAGCCGAGGAAGGCGATCAGGCCGGCCATGGAGATGAAGGAGGCGGCGGACATCCAGTCGGCGGCGGTGGCCATACCGTTGAGCACCGGGTGTACCCCGCGCCCAGCGATGTAGAACTCGCCGGTCGTGGCGGCCTTGGCCCAGATGGCGATGCCGAAGTAGAGGGCGAAGGTCGCGCCGACGACGATATAGGTGAGCGTCTGCAGATCCATGGTGTCGTTCTCCCTGCCTAGTCTTCGTGGACGTCGAATTTCTGATCGATGCGGTTCATGCGCAGTACATAGACCACGATCAGGAGCAGGAAGACATAGATCGACCCCTGCTGGGCAAACCAGAACCCCAGCTTGTAACCGCCGAGGGAGATTGCGTTGAGGGGCTCGGCAAGCAGGATGCCGAAGCCGAAGGAGACGAGGAACCAGATGACCAACAGCGTCACCAGCAGTCGCAGGGTCGCCGACCAGTAGTCGGCGCGATTCTCGGGAGTCATGGCGGACACTCTCCTCATTGTGGTTTTAGGTCGGGGTGCGCCGCCTTGCGGGACCTGGGGGCGACGCGGTCGGTCACGGGCCTTGTTGTCGTTGTGCCGCGAGCACCGGGGTGCGAGGCCGTGGCATTGTGTTGCTGTACTTGTGGGGCTGTCAACGTGCGCCAGCCCGCTGGGTGCGGGCAGTCCGCCGTATTTGTCAATGCACAGTATTAACGGGCCCTGGTTCCGGCCCAATCGGCCTCACCCCGAGCCCTCAGCCCGGCGACAGCTCACCCCGCGACGGAGCCGGCCAAACTTGATCTGAGGCGCAAATCGTCTTAGCTTGCCTCCCCTTGATCCAAGTGCGGCCCTGGACTCCACCCACGGCCGCGCGCTTAGGGTGCCTTCGCAATGAATTATGTCAGTACCCGCGGGGGCGTGGCCCCGGTGGACTTCTCCGCAGCCGTGATGATGGGGCTTGGGACCGATGGGGGGCTTCTGGTCCCCGCGACGGTCCCCCAGGTCGATGGGGACACCCTCGCGGCCTGGGCACGCCTGACCTTCCCCGACCTGGCCCTAGAGGTCATGGCCCCCTTCGTGGGGGAGGCCATTCCCAGGGATCACCTGGCCGACCTCATCCGCCGCTCCTATGCCGGCTTCAGCCACCCGCAAGTCACGCCAGTAGTGGAGGTTGGCGGCACCCACATCCTGGAGCTATTCCACGGCCCCACCGCCGCCTTCAAGGACGTCGCCCTGCAGTTGCTGGGCAACCTCTTCGAGTATCTGCTGAAACGCGACGGCGGGCAGATCAACATCGTCGGGGCGACATCGGGCGACACCGGCTCCGCAGCCATCGCTGGGGTGCGCGGCAAGGCCGGCATCGAGATCTTCATCCTCCACCCCCAGGGGCGTGTCTCGCCGATCCAGGAACGGCAGATGACCACAGTGCTGGACGCCAATGTGCACAACGTGGCCCTGCGCGGGACCTTCGACGACGCCCAGGGGATCGTCAAGGCGCTGTTCAACGACCTCGCCTTCAAGGACCAATACCACCTCGGGGCGGTGAACTCCATTAACTGGGCCCGTATCCTGGCCCAGGCGGTCTACTACTTCTATGCCTGGGGCCGGGTCACCGGGGGTGATCCCCGGCGGCGGGTGAGCTTCTCGGTCCCCACGGGCAACTTCGGCGACATATTCGCCGGCTACCTCGCCAAGCGGATGGGACTGCCGGTGGAGCGACTGATCATCGCCACCAACCGCAACGACATCCTGGCCCGTTTCGTCCACAGCGGGGTCTATGCCGCCGGCGAGGTCCACCCGACCCTGAGCCCGGCAATGGACATCCAGATTGCCTCCAACTTCGAGCGCTACCTGTATTACCTGCACGGGGAAGACCCGGCCCCGGTGCGGACCCTGATCGAGACCATGCAGCAGACGGGACGACTGAGCGTGGGCGAGACCCCGCACCGGACGGTGCAGACGGACTTCGACGCGGAGGCCGTGGACGATGCCGGTACCCTGGCCCAGATTCGCGCAACCCATGCCGCCACCGGCTATATCCTCGACCCCCACACCGCGATCGGGGTGCGTGCTGCCGCTGGGCGCGCGGACTGCGTCTGCCTGGCCACTGCCCACCCGGCCAAGTTCAACGAAGCGGTGAATGCCGCTATCGGGCGGGAGGCGCCGCCGCCGCCCTCCCTCCAGGGACTGCTGGACAAGCCGACACGCTGCGCCATCCTTGGCGCCGAGGTCGGTGCGGTGACGGACTACATCCGCTCTACCCTGGCGGCGAGGGGCTGAGGCTGCTATGGACACGAGCCCTGGACGTTATGTGCGCATCCTGGATACCACACTGCGCGACGGGGAGCAGACCCAAGGGGTCTCCTTCGCCCCGGAGGAGAAGCTCAGCATTGCCAAGGTCCTGTTGGAGTCGGTAGGGGTCGACCGCATCGAGGTCGCCTCCGCTCGGGTCTCCGCCGGGGAGCTCGAGGCCGTCTCACAGATCCTGGACTGGGCCCACGGGGCGGGGCTCGCCGACCGGGTGGAGGTCCTGGGCTTCATCGACCACGGGCAGAGCGTGGACTGGATCCGCCGCGCCGGCGGGCAGGTCATCAACCTGCTGGCCAAGGGCAGCGAGCGCCACTGCCAGCACCAGTTGGGCAAGACCCTGGACCAGCATGCGCGCGACGTGCGTGAGGCCATCGAGTCCGCCGTCGGGCGCGGCCTGGCGGTCAACCTCTACCTCGAGGACTGGTCCAACGGCTACCGCGACAACCCGGACTATGTGTACGGTTTCATGGACCGCCTGGCCGATCTTCCTGTAGGCGATTTCATGCTGCCGGACACCCTTGGGGTCATGACCCCCGACCAGGTTCGCACCGCCTTTGCCGACATGGGAGCCCGCTACCCCGGGTGCGCCTTCGACTTTCACCCCCATAACGACTATGGGCTTGGCACCGCCAACGTCATGGCCGCCGCGCAGGCCGGGGCTGCGACGGTGCACTGCACGGTCAACTGCCTGGGGGAGCGGGCAGGCAATGCCTCGCTGGCAGAGGTGGTCGTCAACCTGCGCGACCAGCTCGGGCTGACCCTGGGCATCGACGAGACCCACCTGGCCCGGGTCAGCGAGCTGGTCTCCTACTTCTCCGGCAAGCGGGTCGCCGACAATGCCCCTGTGGTCGGGGCCGACGTCTTCACCCAGACCGCCGGCATCCACGCCGACGGGGACAAGAAGGCAAGCCTTTACCAGACGCGCCTCTCTCCCGAGCGCTTCGCCCGCCGCCGCAAATACGCCCTGGGCAAGCTCGCGGGCAAGGCATCCCTGGCCAAGAACCTGGAGCGCCTGGACATCAGCCTGTCGGCGGAAAACCAGCGCAAGGTCCTGCAGCGCATCGTCCAACTGGGGGACTCCAAGCGGGTCATCACCACAGAGGACCTCCCCTTCATTATCGCCGAGGTCTTGGAGAGCAAGGACCAGGACTACTGCGAGCTGCTCGCCTGCACCTTCACCAGCAGCATGGGGCTCAAGTCCACCGCCAGCCTGCGCATCCGCATTCAGGATGAGGAATTCAGCGCTGCGGGGAGCGGCAATGGCGGCTTCGACGCCTTCACCACGGCCCTGGCCAAGATCCTGAAGAAGAAAGGTCTGACCCTACCGGAGCTCATCGACTTCGAGGTCCGGATTCCCAAGGGCGGGCGCACCGATGCCCTGACCGAGTGCATCATCACCTGGGACGAAGGGGCCGGCGGGCTCAAAACCCGAGGCGTTCATACCAACCAGGTCTTTGCCGCCATCAATGCCACAGTGCGCATGCTTAACATCCTGATCCACCAGCTGGGCCGGCCAGCCTCCCCAGAGGGATCGGGCTAGTCCGGTGGGCTCTGGGGCCGTCCGACCCGGGTGCCGCAAGAGCGGCACAACTCACTGACCCCGCCTGTTTCAGCGCGCAGTGATTCAGAAAAGAAAGGGCCGGACCGAGTCCCCCCGGTCCGGCGCCTGGCCCAGCCTCCGGCGCAATACCGCCGGTTAGTCGAAGTTCCTGGTGGTGAAGGCGTAATAGAGACCGCGATCGGTCTCCACGGCCCACGTCAGGTAGTCCTCGAAGGCCTGCCGCATACCCTCGTTGGGCAAGACATCCTCGGCCCCAGCGCGGGGCTCATAGGCCACCAGACGGCTCAGGCCCCGGGCCTTGGTCCAGGCCAGGTAGTCGTTGAACTGGTCCTCGATCTCCTGCGTCGGGAAGAGGCCCGAGGCCGAGACCTGGCCGTTGATGGCGGGTTCCAGGTGATCGGCCGTGCCTATTGCAGTCTCACCTGCACGCGGGCCGATGGCAAAAAGGCTCAGGGCAATGGCCGCGGCAATCAGGGTTGGCTTCAGCATGGGAATGCTCCGGTAGGATTAACATTTTGTATATTATCGTTTTCTAATATACGAATGTCAATTCCGAGCGGATCGCTTTCCTATGGTTCGACAAGAGCTACGCTCTTGACCAGGAGGCCATGCGGCTCAACCCAGCATCGAGCTTTCTCTACTATGTCCATCTCGGCCGGGCGGACTATCTGGAGGGTCGCTACAAGAGGGTCATGAC
Source organism: Chromatiaceae bacterium (assembly GCA_041307765.1). Lineage (GTDB taxonomy): Bacteria > Pseudomonadota > Gammaproteobacteria > Chromatiales > Chromatiaceae > DYRB01. The sequence goes on along the minus strand of JBFZCW010000030.1, from coordinate 789 downwards.
GTCCATTCGGGGTGACCCCTTCCCAAGCAGCACGGCCATCAGCTCCTGATCGGTGAGGGCCGCCGCGCCGTTCGCGAGCAGCGTCACGCACGGCCGGTCCTGCTCCGGGATCTCGGTGCGTCGGCTCCGTCTGCTCATGGCACTACGGTAACCCTTCATGGCAGGAGTAAGGTGCACGCAGCACGCGGCCCTGTACCAGGTGATCGTGAAGTAGCGCTTCGGCCGGGATCGGGCAACTCGGCCTGGCGGCCGGTGTCTGCTGGTGCCCCATCAGGGCAAGCCGACAGCCACCCGAACGCTGCAGCCGTCGAGATAGTCGATGTGAACTTGGGCCGGGACCCCCTGCGCGAGGGCGCACAGCAAAGTCAGGCTGCGGGCCGCCGGCACGCCTTGGTGCAGCGCCGCGAGTCCCTCGGGCAGATCAGCCTCCGAGCCGGTGGATCTCACGTCGGCGTCGAGCGCGGCGATGCTCCGGTCGGTTCGCTCGGGAGCAAGCACGAAGGCAGCGCCAAAGACGGCACTGATCGGCCGCACAGACCGCAGCGGCTCCGGATAGGGCGTGTCGTACGCCACGAGCACCACCGGTTGCCGTTCCACGGCGACCCACGCCAGGGCCTCGATTAGTCCTGCGGCGAAGCTCCAGTCGTAGGCACATAGGGACGTGGAACTCTGCATCGCGCCAGTTGCTACGCCCCAGTAGCCCGCCGGTGCGTTGTGCACCGAATTGTGGAAACGCGTCGGCGACACGTCCCGCTGGTCGGAGGCGAGCGTTTCGCAGATGACGTGGAG
>JBFZCW010000029.1:0-8145 GCA_041307765.1 Chromatiaceae bacterium | reverse complement strand
CAGGTACCGGCTCCAGGCGCCACGCGATCCCCGGCATGAGACGCCCCACCGTACCTGCCTTGAACTGCATGGGGGTGTTCATGGCCAGCACCGGGGCGGTCTCCGTGGCCCCGTAGCCCTCCATGAGGCGCACCCCGAAGCGCTCGCTGTAGAGGCGTCGGGTCTCGTCCTTGACCCGCTCGGCCCCGGTGCAGACGAATCGCACGCTGTAGAAGTCGTAGGGGTGGGCGAACCGGGCGTAGCCTGCCAGGAAGGTGTCGGTGCCGAACACGATGGTGGCGTTGGTCCCGTAGACCATCTCCGGGACGATGCGGTAGTGCAGGGGCGACGGATACAGGAAGACCTTGAGCCCGAACAGGATCGGCAGGAGCGTCCCGGTGGAGAGCCCGAAGGAATGGAACAGCGGCAGGGCGTTGAAGACGATGTCGGTGGGGCCGAAGTCGATGCGGGAGGCGACCTGGTAGCGGTTCGCCTGGATGTTGGCGTGGGTGAGAACCACCCCCTTTGGGGCCCCCTCGGTGCCGGACGTGAAGAGGACCACGGCCGCCTCCCCGGGATCGCGACGGCGGCAGGCGAGCCAGTAGGAGAGCTGGGGGAGGGTCCCGCCAAGGAGCCCGACCAGCCTGTCCACCAGAGACACCTCCGTGCGCAGGTCCTCCAGATAGCAAATCCTGACGCCGGCCCCCTCGATGGCCGAGACGAGGTCCGCGAGCTTGCCCATCTCCACGAAACGCCGAGAGGTTAGGAGGTTCTTGACCTGGGCCGCGCGGCAGGCGAGCACGGCATTGGCCGCCCCGGTGGAGAAGTTGAGCATGGTCGGGACCCGCCCGTAGGCGTGCAGGGCGAAGAAGGTCACCCCGGCCCCGACCACATTGGGCAGCAGGACTGCGACCCGTTCCCCGGGTTCGGTCTTCAGGGCGATGCGCCGTCCCAGCGCGAAGGCCCCGATCATGAGCCTGCGGTAGGACAGCGGCTGGAGCTCCGTGTCCTCCAGCACCAGGTGCCCGGCCCCGTGGGTGTGGCGAGCGTCGATGAGGGACTGGAACAGGGTGCGGTCGCGATCGCTGCTGGCGAACATCATGTCCGTCATCAGATCGTAGAGGCGGTCGGACACGAACTGGCGGCGCTTGCGGCCGGTCAGCCCCCTCTGGATCTCGAAGCGCCTGGGCGGCAGGAAGTGCACGGATATCTTGGGGAACCAGCGGACGCGGACCTTACCCCGCAGGCGGGAGAAGGGGGTGTATTGGGCCCCCTCGAGGCGCACCGGCAGGATCATGGCCCCGGCCTTGTCGGCGACCAGGCCCGGGCCCTCGTAGACCTTCATCAGGGCCCCGGTGACCGTGAGGCGCCCCTCGGGGAAGATCACCACCTTCTCGCCTCGCTTGACTTCGCCCACCAGGGCGCGGATGGCCATCGGGTTCGTCGGGTCCATGGGGTAGGTCTTGGCGAGCGACAGGAAAAAGCGGATCAGCCGATGCTTGGCGATGTGGGTGTCGATGGCGAAGGTCAGATCGTCCGGGACATAGGCCGCGATGAGCACCGCATCCAGGAAGGACAGGTGGTTGGAGACGATCAGGACCCGATCGCCCGCCTCGCGCACGTGCTTGAGGCCCGTGACCTCGACGCGGTAGCACAGGTCCAGCAGCCAGGCGATCAGGGACTTGACCAGGGTCCCCGGGAGCAGGCGCAGGATGTAGACCGCCACCACGGCATTGACCAGGGCGATGAGCAGGAAGACCTGAGGGACGGTCGCCCCTCGGGCCAGGACCAGGGCGCTGAGAACGGCGGCGCCGACCATGAACAGGGAATTGACCACGTTGTTGGCGGCGATGTTGCGCGCCCTGTGGGCCGGGGGGCTGTGGTGCTGGAGCATGGCCTGGAGGGGCACGATAAAGAGGCCCCCGGAGATGGCCAGCAGGACCAGGTCCGCGAGCAGCCGCCAGGACCCGGGCTGGGCCAGGAAGGCGCCGACGCCCATCAGCTCGGGTCCGGGCGGGGGCAAGGCCCGGGTCGATAGCCAAAGCTCCAGCGCGAACAGGGTGATCCCCACCGAACCCAGGGTCACGTAGGTGGCGTGGACCTCGCCCTTGAGCAGGCGGTTGCACAGCAGGGCGCCGCCGGCGATGCCGACGGAGAAGGCGATCAGCAGCAGGGTCACCACCCCCTCGTCGGCCCCAATCAGGTCTTTGCTCAGGGTCGGAAGGAGCGATAGGAAGGTCGAGCCCACGCCCCAGAACCAGGAGATGCCGAGGATGCACAGGAAGATCACCCGGCTTTCGCCCGCGACGCGCAGGATGCGCCAGGTTTCGGTGAACGGGTTATAGCCGACGACAAGGCCAGGGGTCGCTGGGATCGTGGCTGGGATGGACCGGCTCGCCCACCACCCGGCGACCGCCACCAGGACCACCAGCACGGAAACCAGGGCCGTCCCCCCCTGGGCGAGGATTGCGAGTCCCCCCAACAGGGTCCCGCCCAAGATGGCGAGAAAGGTACTGGTCTCGATCAGGGCGTTGCCGGCCACCAGCTCGTCGTCCGCCAGGTGGTCGGGCAGGATGCCGAACTTGATCGGGCCGAAGAACGCCGACTGGGCCCCCATCAGGAACAGTACCGCCATCAGCAGGGTCACGCTGCCCAGCCAGAAGCCCAGCCCCGCCGCGAGCATGATGACGATCTCCGCCAGCTTGATGTAGCGGGTAAGCAGGGCCTTGTCGTACTTGTCTGCCAGTTGCCCGGCGGTTGCGGAAAAGAGGAAGAAGGGGAAGATCAGGATGCCCCCGGCCAGCACCACCAGGACCCGAGCGTCGAGCCCGGAACGCTCGGCCAGGACATAAGTGATGAGGATCACCAGGGCATTCTTGAACAGATTGTCGTTGAAGGCGCCGAGGAACTGGGTGACCAGCAACGGCAGGAAGCGGCGGGTGCCCAACAGGGCGAACTGGTTCTTGCGCACAGGGCCCTCCGCCGCGCTGGGTGGGTGACGGGTCGCGGCTGGCGGGAGCATACGTGACCCCAGGGCTGCTGACGAGTTCCCGGGCAGATCGATACCCGTTGGCCATCGGGTATCATGCCCCTTTGCACCCCGCCCGGTGATCCCGCGATGAAGTACCAGGACATTCTCCAGACCATCGGCCATACGCCGGTGGTGCGCCTCAATCGCTTCCGGGACCACCTGGCGCACGAGCTGTGGGTCAAGGTGGAGAGCTTTAATCCCTGCGGGTCGATCAAGGACCGGCCGGCGCTGAACCTGATCGAGGACGCCGAGCGGCGCGGGGCCCTGCAGCCCGGGGATACCCTGGTCGAGCCCACCTCCGGCAACACCGGCATCGGCCTGGCCATGGTCGCGGCTGTGAAGGGTTATCGGGCTGTGTTCGTCATGGCGGCGGACATGAGCGAGGAACGTCGTGCCCTGATGCGCGCCTTCGGGGCTGAGCTGGTCCTGACGCCGGCGGAGCTGGGCACCAAGGGGGCAGTGGCCGAGGCTCGTCGGCTGGCCGAGACCCATGGCTGGTTCTTCGTGGGGCAGCACTTCAACCCGGCCAACCCGGATGCCCATGCGGGCACCGCGGCGGAGATCTGGGAGGATTTCGGGACCGGGCTCGACGCCCTGGTCTGTACCACGGGCACGGGCGGGACCATCACCGGGGTCGGGCGGCGGCTCAAGGCCCGGAACCCGGCACTGCGGGTGATTGCAACCGAGCCGGCCGAGTCGCCCATCCTCTCCCGGGGCATCGCCTGCAAGCACGGGATCATGGGGACGGCGCCGGGCTTCATCCCCGAGATTCTGGATACGACGGTCTACGACGAGGTCATTCCCGTGACCACCGAGGATGCCTGGGCGACAGCCAGGGCCTTGGCCAGGCGGGAGGGTATCCTGGCGGGCATTTCCTGCGGCGCGGCGGTAGCCGGCATGCTGACGCTGGCCCGCCGGGAGGCCTGCCGCGGCAAGACTCTCCTGGCGATCCTCCCCGACACCGGTGAGCGCTATATCAGCACCGGGCTCTGGGGCGAGTGATGGCGGGCGCCGATCCCATCGGGCTCCCCGGCGACGGGCTGGCGGCCGCCCTGGAGGTCCGCACCCGCGCGGCCCTGGCCTGCGGGGCTTTGCGCCCCATCGAGACCGAGCAGGCGGAGATCTACGACGGCGGGGTGCGTTTTCTGGTCCGTGTAGTCTCCAGTCTTGCGCGCAAGGCGGAGGACCGCAAGCGGGTGCCGGCCGGCCCGCCCGCCAACCCCTTTCTACCCCCGGAACCGGAGCTGACGGTAGGCTGGCCGTCCGAGACCCATGTGGCGGTGTTGAACAAGTTCAACGTCCTGGAGCGGCACCTGTTGATCGTCACGCGCGCCTTCGAGGACCAGGAGACCCTACTCACGCCCCAGGACTTCCATGCCCTGTTCGTCTGCATGGCGCAGATGCCTTCCCTCGGTTTCTACAACGGCGGGGCTCAGGCGGGGGCCAGTCAGCCACACAAGCATCTCCAGTTGGTCCCGCTGCCGCTGGACCCGGTCGGTCCGGCAGTGCCGATGGCACCCGTGCTTGCGCCATTGTGCGCGCCGGGGCGGGTGGCCGGGGAGTGCGTGTGTCCGGGGTTGCCGTTTCGCCACGCCTTCGGGCGCCTGTCGCGTCCTGTTGGGGCGGACCCCGCCTTGGTCCGCGAGGCCCATGGCCTTTACCACCGACTGCTCGACGCCCTGGGGATGCGCGGTCTCCTGTTCGAGGGCGGGCTTCGCCAGTCCGCGCCATACAACCTGCTGGTCGCGGACGACTGGCTGCTTGCGGTACCGCGGGTGGCGGAGTGCTTTGGGTCTGTGTCGGTCAATGCCTTAGGCTTCGCCGGGTCCCTGTTCGTCAAGGACCGCGAGCGGTTGGCAGAGGTCCGCGCCGCCGGGCCTATGGCGGTTCTGCGGGCAGTGGCAGGGCGGGCGTAGTGACCGGCCTCAGGCGGGTGGGTCCCAGCTATACCTCGTAGGCAGTGGACGCTGTTGGGCCGCCGGTTCCGGTCCAGTCCGTGTGGAAGCGCTCGCCGGGGGGCGCATCCACCCGCTCGTAGGTGTGGGCGCCAAAGTAGTCGCGCTGGGCCTGGATCAGGTCCGCGGGGAGGCGGGCAGACCGGTAACCGTCGTAGAAGGCCAGGGCCGAGGTGATGGCCGGCGCCGGGATGCCCAGGCCGACGGACATGGCGGCGGTCTTGCGCCAGCCGCGCAGCGCACCGGCGATCTCGTTGCGGAAGTAGCCGTCCTGCAGCAGGTTCTCTAGGGCCGGGTCCCGCTCGTAAGCGGCCTTGATGTGATTGAGGAAGCCGCTGCGGATGATGCAGCCGCCGCGCCACATCAAGGCGACGTCGCCCAGGTCCAGTTGCCAGCCGTATTCGCGCGCTGCTTCCCGCATGAGCATGTAGCCCTGGGCGTAGGAGCAGATCTTGGCCGCGTAGAGGGCGTCATGGATGTGATGCACGAAGGCCTCCGGGTCGGCCTTGAAGCTCAACCGCTCCCCCGAGAGGACCAGCGAGGCACGCACGCGCTCATCCTTCATGGCCGAGAGGCAGCGGGAGAAGACCGCCTCGCCGATCAGCGTCAGCGGGACGCCCAAGTCGAGGGCGTTGATCCCGGTCCACTTTCCTGTCCCTTTCTGGGCTGCCCGATCCTGGATCTTGTCGATCAGGGGTTCCCCGTCTGTGTCGCGCACCTTGAGTATCTGGGCCGTGATCTCGATCAGGTAGGAATCGAGCACCCCTGAGTTCCAGCGGGCGAAAACGGCCTGGATCTCGTCCACCGAGAGATTGAGCCCCTCGCGCATCAAGGCATAGGCCTCGGCGATGAGCTGCATATCCCCGTACTCGATCCCGTTGTGGACCATCTTGACGTAGTGACCGGCCCCCTCGCTGCCCACCCAGTGACAGCAGGGGATACCATCCACATGGGCGGAAATGGTCTGGAAAATGTCCCGAACCAACGGCCAGGCCGCGGGGTTGCCCCCAGGCATGATCGAGGGGCCGCGGCGCGCCCCTTCCTCGCCGCCGGACACGCCGGTCCCGACGAACAGGATGCCCCGCTCACCGAGGGCCCGGGTGCGCCGAGTGCTATCGGGGAAGTGGGAGTTTCCGCCGTCGATGATGACGTCGCCTGGCGCGAGCAGGGGGACCAGGGTCTCGATGAACCGATCCACCACCTCCCCGGCACGGACCATCAGCATGACCTTGCGCGGCTGGGCAAGGGCCGCGACCAACTCGTCGATGGAATGGGTGCCAAGGATCTGCGTCCCCGCAGCAGGACCGGCGAGGAACTCGTCGACTTTGCTAGTGGTGCGGTTGAAGACGGCGACCCGAAAGCCATGTTCGTCCATGTTGAGGGCCAGGTTTTGGCCCATGACCGCCAGGCCGATGAGCCCGATATCCGCATCTGCCATGAGGGTCTCCTGAAATGCCGTGATGGGAAATTGACTGACTTGCCAGGCGCCTGCCGGGCTGAGACTGCCAGGTTGGTGGGGGCATTATAAGCCGTAGTCCCGCGGGTGCGGCGAACTGGCCTGCCTGCCGCAGGGGCGCTGCGCCACGTCCGGGAATCGCCCCCAACCTGGTACGAAAATGCGCGTATTCCTGCACCAGACTTGGGCTCATACGCCCCGATCCGGTGCCGCCCAGTGTGCTTCACGCAGGCCGGATTGGCGGTGGTAGACTCTGAGCTTTTCAGCCCCAGCCGACAGGACTCAGCATGCCCTACGACAAGATTCAGCCCCCCGCGGACGGCGCCAAGATCCAGGTCAATGCCGACTTTTCCCTCGATGTTCCCGACAACCCCATCATCCCTTACATCGAGGGGGACGGTATCGGCATCGACATCACGCCGGTGATGATCCAGGTGGTAGACGCCGCCGTGGCCAAGGCCTATGACGGACGGCGGCGCATCCGCTGGATGGAGGTCTACGCCGGGGAGAAGTCTACCCGGCTCTATGGCGAGGATGTCTGGCTTCCCGCCGAGACGCTCGCCGCCGTCAGGGACTTCGTCGTTTCGATCAAGGGCCCCCTGACGACCCCCGTCGGCGGTGGCATCCGCTCGCTCAACGTCACGCTGCGCCAGGAGCTCGATCTCTATGTCTGCCTGAGGCCGGTGCGCTACTTCAGCGGAACGCCAAGCCCGCTGAAGGAGCCCGAGCACACGGACATGGTGATCTTTCGAGAGAACTCCGAGGACATCTACGCCGGCATTGAGTGGCAGGCCCGCTCGCCCCAGGCCCAGAAGGTCATCGCCTTCCTGCAGCAGGAGATGGGGGTGACCAAGATCCGCTTCCCGGAGAGCTCCGGGATCGGCATCAAACCGGTCTCGGAGGAGGGGACCAAGCGCCTGGTGCGCAAGGCGATTACCTACGCCATTGACAACGACCGCCCCTCGGTGACCCTGGTACACAAGGGCAACATCATGAAGTTCACCGAAGGCGCCTTCAAGCAGTGGGGTTACGACCTCGCCAGGGACGAGTTCGGTGCCACCGAGATCGACGGAGGGCCTTGGTGTCGCTTGCACAACCCCAAGACCGGGCGCGAGATCGTGATCAAGGACGTGATCGCCGACGCCTTCTTGCAGCAGATCCTGCTGCGGCCCAAAGACTACTCGGTGATCGCCACCCTCAACCTCAATGGCGACTACATCTCCGACGCCCTGGCAGCCCAGGTCGGCGGCATCGGCATGGCCCCGGGGGCCAACCTGTCGGATTCGGTGGCCATGTTCGAGGCGACCCATGGGACGGCCCCCAAGTACGCCGGAAAGGACATGGTCAACCCGAGCTCGCTCATCCTGTCGGCGGAGATGATGCTGCGTCACCTGGGTTGGACCGAGGCGGCAGATCTCATCATTAAAGCCGTCGAAGGGGCGATCGCGGCCAAAACGGTCACCTACGACCTGGAGCGCCTGATGGAAGGTGCGACCAAGCTGAGCTGCTCCGGCTTCGGGGGCGCCTTGACCTCACACATGTAGGCTCCAACAAGGCCGCTGGGTCTGGGCCCAGCGGCCTTGGCGTGGAACGGAGGCTTCGCGCCTGCCGCCAGCGCGGGGAGGCCTTGGATCAGAGAACCCGATTCACCTGGGCCGCGTGCAGTCCCTTTGGCCCCACGGTGATCTCGAAATCGACCTTTTGACCCTCCAGCAAGGTCAGAT
>JBFZCW010000028.1:0-6262 GCA_041307765.1 Chromatiaceae bacterium | reverse complement strand
ACAGCATGGATCCCGACGGCGGCCTGAAGCGCTGGCGTCGCGACGACTCAGGCGCATTCCGTGCCGAGGACTTGGCGATGCTCGCGGCGGCCGCCAGAGCCCTGTGGGCGCAGCTCGCCCTGGCCGATCTGGACGGTGATGGGACCCTAGACCTGATCGCCTCAGGTCCCTGGGGCTGGGACGCCTTCACCGGTGGGGGACTGCAACTCGCCGCAGACAAGCCTCCGACCGGCGGATCTCTGACCTGGGCAGCCCCAGTGCTGCTGGAGCCCGCCTCCGGGCCCGCCCTGGTTGCCCTGGCGGGCGGCCCCCCCCTTGTCTGGCCCCCCGGACCTGGACGGGGGGCCTTTGTCGGACTCAGCCCAACCGGCATGGCCGATGCGTCGCGGGCCATGCGCTCCAACGCCTCAGGAATAGGGACAAGCATCGCCCTGCGCGTCGGGTCGCACTGGGGGGTCGCCTCAAACCTGCGCCCCCGCTCGGGCCCGGGTCAGGACCTTCAGCCCCTGAGCCTGGGCATCGGAACGGCCAGCCAGGCCGACTTTGCCGCCATCGACTGGTCCGACGGGGTCTTCCAGAGCGAGCTGGCACTGGCACCGGGCGCAGTCCACCGCATCGTAGAGACCCAGCGCCAGCTCTCCAGTTGCCCGGTCTTGTTCGCCTGGAACGGGTCCGCCTATGCCTTTGTGACCGACCTGCTTGGGGTCGGCGGCTTGGGTTATGCAGTAGGGCCCGGCGAGTACGCACCGCCACGCCCCTGGGAGCACCTGCTTCTGCCGGAGAATTCGGCAAAGCCGCGGGACGGGCGCTACCAGGTCAAGCTCACCGAGCCCATGGAGGAGGCGGCCTACCTGGATTCGGCCCGCCTGGTCGCCTGGGACCTTCCGCCGGGCTGGCAGATGGTCCTGGACGAGCGCATGGGCATCTCGGAGCCGGAACCCACGGGGGCGGCCCGCTTCTACCGCCGGGAGATCCTCCCAAGTCAGGTGCTGAACCAGGACGGTAAGGACGTCACCTCGGCCTTGATCCGTGCCGATGGGGAAGCCGCGGACCCAGGTCCGCTGGACCGGCGCTTTATCGGCCGCCTGGCCGGGGAACAGGTCATCAGCGTCTCCTTCGCCGAGCCGTTGGACAGACGGCCAGGCGAGCCCCTCCTTGTAGCCGATGGCTGGGTTGAGTACCCCTACTCCCAGACGAGCTTCGCCGCCTGGCAGGCCGGCGCGAGCTATGATGCCCCCAGCCTGGAGGCGCGCGGCGCAGACGGCGTCTGGCGGCCCGTCCTGACCCAGTTCGGCTACCCAGCGGGCATGCCCAGGCGCATGTCCGTTCCGCTGTCCAGTCTGCCTCCCGGAACCGACGCCCTGCGCCTACACAGCAATCTGGAGATCTACTGGGACCGGATCTCGGTCGCGTACTCAGAGGACCTGCCCGAGGTCAAGCGCCTGGATCTACCGCCAGTCGCCGCCCGCCTCGCCCAGACTGGCTTCCCCAAGCGGCTGACCTTCCCCCAGGCCAGACCGGGCTACGACTACGGTACACGCACCCCCTTCGGGGACGCGCGAGCCATGGCCGGCTTTTACACCCGGCTGGGACGGGTGGACAACCTGGTCGCGGAAACCGACGACGCCCTGGCCATCATCGGTCCGGGGGAGGAGATCCACCTCGAGTTCGACGCCCCGGCCGAGCCACCTCCAGGCTGGACCCGCCGCCTGGTGCTGGAGAGCCGAGGCTGGACCAAGGACATGGATCTCTACACCAAGGACGGCGAAACCCTCGCCCCGATTCCCGAGACCGGGCGCGACTCCGCCTGGCCTCAGGCCCAACACGCCGCCTACAACAACCGCTGGCGGGATGGACGATGAGCGATCGGCGCTGAGCGAGCAGTCCCAAGACCGCGGGAGGCTCTAGCCCGTCCCACATTCACCCTAGAGCACCTAATGGTTCCACCTTTGGGACGCGCTGATTTATTGTGCTACCCGTGCGTGGGAGGGATGCCCCACCATATTCAGGCAAAGAGGTGCCTGAACATGGAGCGAGTCGGAGACCGCATCTTCAACTCGCGAGCTGATTAAATGCCAGGATGGCATTTAATCAGCTTTTCCCAAGGTGGCGCTTCACCGCGCGAACCAAACTCACTAGGCCGCGGCCCGAGGCCGGCACCGGCGTTGGTGGGCTTGGCGCGGCGTCATTGAGGCGGCCACGCAGTATCGCCAACTCGTTGTTCGCATCTGCAAGCTCCGCCTCCAGCCTCGCCACCTCCCGGCTCGACTCAACCAGCCGCGTCCCAAGCCTAGCGACCGTCCCGGCAAATTCTTTGGCCGTCAATGCCACCAGCCTGGATCGCGCTGCATGCCGAACAGCCTGCCAATCACCCACGAACGTGCAGTCTGGGAACATCGTCGACAGAAGGGCATTCGACGGCCCAAACGCGTGCATGATCGAGTTACGCTTGGTTCTATTCAAAATCGCGCCAAGTGGATCCCCTTTTGGCAAATACTCCATCAGCGCCCGTCTAATCGCCATTGCCAAGGCATATGCCTCCGGGCCGCCTTCGTCGAAGCGAGGCAAATGAAAATTGACCAGCCGAAGTGCCTCGACCTGCTGGGCATCAAGCGAAATGTTCTCGTCCCTCCCAAAACAGAATCCCGCGTCATCGATGCCGAGAAGCCCCAGGAAGTCACGCCGGATATCGCCGCCGACGAATCGCTCCCGATCGAACTCCCGCACAAGGATGCTCTCTCGCCCAAACACGGAACCCCAGAGGTCCAGTGTTTCGTAGAAGTTGTAATATCGATGCTTGGCGGTGACCTGATCAACCCGAAACGGCCGACGGCGGCCGGACAATACGGCAGTCGAGTACGCTGCCAAGGCGAATTCATCCTGCCTGCGAAGATAGCATATGACCTTCACGCTGCGATTCGGCAACGCGTCACGGATGGCCTGTAATGCGCTCGCGTCACGCAGCCGCGAGGAGAAATGCTCGCACGAGAGAATGACGTGCTTGTCACAAAGACCAACGTCTCGCCTGAGCTGGCCGAGGACCTCGGCGGCAGGCCGGAATTTGGACGGAAAGACGAAGTCCGGACATTCAGAAGAAAAGCATGCAGCAACGGGAAAGTGCCCTACCTCTTGGAAATAGGGCTTCACGTCATCACAGAGATAAGAATAGCCCTTTGCCCTGAGCGCAGATTCGTTGGCCGCCAGGAAGACCTGCAGCGATTTGGTTCCCGTTTTTTCCAGACCAATGTGAAGGTATACGTGTTTCACGATGCATTCGAGGACACTTGCGCGTCGTGGCGCTTCAGTGGGGGCGGCAAACGGCCGTGACGGGGCATCCGCTATAGTGACAGACGGGGCGCGGAGCCCGGGCGCAACGTGCGAGGCCGATCATCGCCGAATCGTACATCTGCGCCTCGCAGTCCCTTCGCGGGCCGGAAGACGGGCGATGATAACTCAACAACAGCACGGCCAACACGCCGGGCCCGCGGGGCGCTTGGTCAGGAACGTCGTGCCGGGCTCGGCTCCGCTACGTTGGCAATAGCGCGCATCGGTGAAGAAACCGATGCCTCCCGCGGGTACCATGGGCGGCTTTCCGCAACCCCAGATCGGACCCATGCACCAATTTTTGCCCGGCCAGCGCTGGCTCAGCGAGACCCAGGGAGACCTTGGCCTTGGCCAGGTCATCGCCGTGGACGAGCGCTGCGTCCACGTCGCCTTCCCCGCCACCGGGCAGACGCGCCTCTACGCCCTGCGCAATGCCCCCCTAGTGCGGGCCGAGCTCGACCCGGGCGAGCGCATCCGCGACCGCACGGGGCGGGTCCTGACGGTGCGCGCCCGGGAGACTGCGGCCGGACTGATCGCCTATCGTTGCGAGGACCTGGACGGCATCTCCTGTACCCTGCCGGAGTGGGAGCTGGACGACCACATTCACCTCAACCGCCCCCAGCATCGGCTGCTCTCCGGGCGCATCGATCGGGACCTCTGGTTTACCCTGCGCCTGGAGACCTGGCTTGCCGGGATGCATCAGGCCGCCTCGCCAGTGCTGGGGCTGGTTGGGCCACGTATCGGCCCCATCCCCCACCAGCTCTTCATCGCCGCCGAAGTCGCCGGGCGCTACGCCCCGCGGGTCCTGCTCGCGGATGAGGTGGGGCTCGGCAAGACCATCGAGGCGGGGCTCATCCTGCACCGGATGCTGCTCACCGGGCGGGCAAGCCGGGTCCTGATCCTGGTTCCCGAGCCATTGCTTCACCAGTGGCTGGTGGAGATGCGCCGCCGCTTCAACCTCCGCCTGGCCCTGTTCGACCGCGAGCGTCTCGCCGCCATGGCGGACGCCAACCCCTTCCAGGCCGAGCAGTGCGTCCTGTGCAGCCTGGACCTGCTCACCGGGGATCCCCAGGCCGCCCAAGGCGCCCTGGCCGGCGACTGGGACCTGCTGGTGGTGGACGAGGCCCACCACCTCGCCTGGTCGCCTGACGAGTCCGGGGGCAGCCTGGGATATGACCTGGTGGCCGGCCTGGCGGCCCTCACCCCCGGGGTCCTGCTGCTGACCGCCACCCCTGAGCAGTTTGGCCGGGCCGGCCACTTCGGGCGCTTGCGTCTGCTCGACCCAGACCGTTTTGGGGATTACCAGACCTTTCTGGAGGAGGAGGACCACTATGCACCGGTCGCGGCCCTGGCTAGCCGGCTGCTGGATGGGGCGCCGCCGGATGAGGCCGACCTAGGGGAGGCCGACCTGGCCCTGCTGGCCGACCTCATCGGCGACACCCGGGGCCTGACCCCCGAGCAGATCTGCGAGCGCCTGGTGGACCGCCACGGCACCGGGCGCATCCTGTTCCGCAATACCCGCGCGGCCATCCCTGGCTTCCCCGGGCGCGAACCCATGGCCCATCGCCTACCCTCGCCCGCAGCCTACGCGGAGTTTGGAGGCGAGTCCGGGCTAACCCCGGAAGCCGCCTTCGGCCCAGGCTGGGCCGATCTGGACCCGCGCATCGACTGGCTGATCGCCACCCTGCGGGCGCTGCGCCCCACAGGGAGGTGGAAGTCCCGGCTCGTCCGGGATCGCTCTTGCATCCCGGACATCCCGGCCCTCCCTGGCCGAGAGGAGGCAGGAGCCGAGCCGGGACGCCCCGAAAAGGTCCTGCTCATCGCCGCCCGGGCCCAGACGGTGCTGGACCTGCGCGAGGCCCTGCTGCGGCGCGCCGGCATCCATGCCGCCGTCTTTCACGAAGGCATGGAGATCGTCGAGCGCGACCGCGCCGCCGCCTACTTCGCCGCCGCCGAAGACGGCACCCAGATCCTGCTCTGCTCGGAGATCGGCAGCGAGGGACGCAACTTCCAGTTCGCCCACCACCTGATCCTGTTCGACCTGCCCCTGGACCCGGATCTGCTGGAGCAGCGCATCGGGCGCCTGGACCGCATCGGCCAGCGCGAGACGGTGCGCATCTACATCCCCTATCTCGCCGGCGGCCCGGGCGAGACCCTGTATCGCTGGTACGCGGAAGGGCTCGGGGCCCTGACCGCCCCCTGCCCCGCGGCGCCCGCGGTCTTCGCACAGCTCGGGCCGGACCTGCACGCGGCCCTGGCGGACCCGTCCCTCGCCGACGGCCTGGTGGCCCGCGCCCGGGACCTGACCGAACGGATCGACGCCGAACTGACCGCCGGACGGGACCGGCTCCTGGAGCTGCACTCCCATCGCCGCAACGTCTCCGCGGCCCTGGTGGATGCGGTGGAGCGACAGGATGCCGAGCGCTCGGTGGCGGACTGGATCGGCCGGGTGTGGGACCTCTTCGGCATCGAGAACGAGCCGGGGCCCGGCGGCGCCGTGGTCGTCCGCCCTGGAGCGCATCGGCTTCAGGAGCACTTCCCGGAGCTGCCGGAGGACGGCATGACGGCCACCTTCGACCGCGCCGCCGCCCTGGCCCACGAGGACCGCGCCTTCCTCACCTGGGAGCACCCCATGGTGCGCGGCGCCATGGATCTGATCACCGGCTCCGACCTAGGGGCCTCGGCCATCACCCTGGTGCACGACCCGCGCTTCAAGCCCGCCACCGTGCTGCTGGAGGCGGTCTACATCGCCGAGTGCCCGGCCCCGCCGGCCCTGGAGGTGGGGCGATTCCTGCCCCCGACGGCCCTGCGTCTGGTGCTCGATGGAGCGGGTCGGGACTTGTCTGCCCTCCTGCCCCACGAGGCCCTGCGAGGGGAGTGCCTAACCCGCAACCGCAAGCTCGCCACGGCGGTGATCCGGTCCCAGGCCGCACGCCTG
>JBFZCW010000027.1:0-6302 GCA_041307765.1 Chromatiaceae bacterium | reverse complement strand
CCACCCACAGGCCCCCCCATGCAAGACCGCATTGAGAGACTCCGCGCCCTGCTCCAGGAGCGTATCCTGATCCTGGACGGGGCCATGGGGACCATGATCCAGCGCTACAGGCTCTCAGAGGCGGACTACCGGGGCGAGCGCTTCAAGGACTGGCCCTCGGACCTGAAGGGCAACAACGACCTCCTGGTCCTGACCAAGCCGGAGGTCATCCGGGAGATCCACGAGCAGTACCTGGAGGCCGGTGCGGACATCCTGGAGACCAACACCTTCAATGGCAACCGCCTGTCCCAGGCCGACTATGGGCTCGAGAACTACGCGGCGGAGATCGACACCGCCGCCGCGCGCCTGGCCCGCCAGGTCGCCGACGCCTGGACCGCCAGGACCCCGGACAAACCGCGCTTCGTCGCGGGAGTGCTCGGACCGACCAGCAAGACCGCCAGCATCTCCCCGGACGTCAATGACCCCGGCGCGCGCAACACCAGCTTCGACGAACTGGTGACCATCTATCAGGAGGCGACCCGGGCCCTGATCGGCGGCGGGGTGGACCTGATTCTGATCGAGACCATCTTCGATACCCTCAACGCCAAGGCCGCCGCCTTCGCCGTCGATCAGGTCTTCGAGGAGGAGGGCCTGGTCCTCCTGGTGATGATCTCCGGAACCATCACCGACGCGTCCGGGCGGACCCTCTCGGGCCAGACGGTGGAGGCCTTCTACAACAGCCTGCGTCACGTGCGGCCGCTGTCCATCGGGCTCAACTGCGCCCTCGGGCCGGATGCCCTGCGCCCGCACGTCGAGGACCTGGCGCGGGTCGCGGAGTCCTACACCTCCTTCCACCCGAACGCGGGCCTTCCCAACGAGATGGGCGAGTACGATATGACCCCGGAGCAGATGGCCGACCACATCCGAGAATGGGCCGACTCGGGCTTCGTCAATATCGTCGGCGGCTGCTGCGGCAGCACGCCGGCCCACATCCGCGCCATCGCCGCAGCCGTCGGGAGCAAGGCCCCGCGCCGGCCGCAACCCCACGACCACCGCCTGCGCCTCTCTGGGCTCGAGGCCTTCAATCTGTAGCTTGGCGATAACCGGCGCCACGAGGGCTCTCGGCACCTGGCCCGCATCCTGGAGACCATCGTCGCGTACATCGCCACGGACAGCATCGACAACACCTTGGCGGTACTTGATCGGCTGGAGGGGCGGGCAGAGTCGCTGATCAGCGCCACCGAGCGTGGTCCGCTCGTGCCGGAGCTGCAGTCGATCGGGATGCATCAGTATCG
Source organism: Chromatiaceae bacterium (assembly GCA_041307765.1). Classification (GTDB taxonomy): domain Bacteria; phylum Pseudomonadota; class Gammaproteobacteria; order Chromatiales; family Chromatiaceae; genus DYRB01. The sequence goes on along the minus strand of JBFZCW010000027.1, from coordinate 5,028 downwards.
GGAAATCATCGAGCGCCCATGGCGCATCGTCTACCGTATCGAGCCCGACAGCGTGATGGCGCTCGCCGTGCTGGATGGGCGGCGAGACATCGAATTGGAACAGGTCCCAGCCACTTGCAGGCCGTTGGACGCGATGAGCCCCATCCATCGAGTGATCGATACGCGACCGATGCGGTTCGTACCTCACCGCATCCTACACCAGCTGTACGGGCTGCAAGCGCTTTGCCCGAAAGACACGACGGCCAAGATCGCAACGCGTGCTAGGCCAGCCCCATCATGGCGCACAGCTCGGCGCTGGTGACCACATTGCAGTAGATGCGGTTGAGGATGGCCAACTCCTGCTCGTGCAGGGCGTCGGTCGCGGCGGCGCAGCAGTCCTCCACCAAAACGACGTGGAAGCTCTCGTCCGCCAGGCTGCGCACCGTGGAGGAGATGCACTGGTCGGTGTAGATGCCTGCCACCACAACGTGGCGGATGCCCATGTTGTGCAGGACCAGGCGCAGGTTGGTCCCGGTCAGGGCACTGTCGGTGGTCTTGGTGACGCAGATCTCGCCCGGGGCCGGGGCAAGCTCGGGGACGATCTGGGAGGCTTCCGAGGTCAGCGGCATGCGTAGGTCGTTCCAACCCGGCAGGCGCTGACTGAGGGAGCGGTCGCGGCCGTCGACCAGGAGGCAGGCGATGCGGGCGTGCAGGACGTCGAGCCCGTTGGCCCGAAAGCGGCCCTGGAGGGCGCGCAGGTTGGGGATCACAGTCTCGCCCATGCGGTGCAGGAAAGGCGCCCAACGGGCGCGCTCGGCGGGGTCCTCCGCCGGCTTGAGGCCGTAGTTCTGCACGTCGATGCAAAGCAGGGCCGTCTCCGCCCAGGGCAGGGACAGGTCCTCCGGTTCCGGGTCGTTCTGGTAGTAAAAGGAGCGGTGGGCGGTCTTCCAGCTCATGCTTCGGTCCTCCGCGAGTTGCGGCCTAGCGCGGTCGGTACGCCGATCAATCGTAGCGCTGATCCTTCCACTGCCGCAGGGCGGTGAAGACCTCCGTGTGCCCGTGCAGCGGCCGCCCGGCGAAGCCCTCGGCGGCGGCGATGACCCCGGGCTCGCCCGTGCGCAGAAAGGGGTTAGTGGCCAGCTCAAGGGCGAGGCGGGAAGGGACCGTGGGCAGTCCCGCCGAGCGCAGGCGCCGGGCCTCGCGCTCGCGTTCGGCCAGCGGCGCGCTGTCGGGCTCGACCCACTTGGCGAAGCCGAGATTCGCCAAGGTGTACTCGTGTGCGCAATAGACCTGGGTCTCCGGGGGAAGGGCGGCGATTCGGCGCAGCGACGCGCAGAGCTGCGCAAAGGTCCCGTCGAACAACCGCCCGCAGCCACCGGCGAACAGCGTATCGCCGCAGAACAGGACCCCGTCCCAAAGGTAGGCGATGTGGCTGGCGGTGTGGCCCGGTACCTCCAGCACCCTCAAGGACTCGGCGAACCCGGGCAGAGCCACCAGGCCACCCTCGCCCACGGTATGTGTCAGGCCCCGGATGCGCTGGTCCGCTGGGCCCACGACCTGAGCCCCGGGGTAGGCAGTGCGCAGATCTGCAACCCCGCCGGTGTGGTCCCCGTGGTGGTGAGTGATGAGGATGGCGGTCAGGGTCAGGCCCTCCCGCTCCAGGGCCTCGAAGACCGGGGACTCGTCGCCCGGGTCGACCACCGCGGCCCCGGTCGAGCCAGGGGCACGCAATAGCCAGATATAGTTGTCGTCGAAGGCGGGGAGGGGACTGATCCGGGTCATGGCTCAGAGCGACAGGGCACCGCCGATGGGCAAGGTCTTGCCGTTCACGGTGAGGAGCCCGTCGGCAAGCTTCAACACGGTCCGGAGACGCTCGCCGTCCGCCGCGATCCAGCCCTCCTGGAGCAGGTCATCGATCTGCGCCGCCGCCGCGTCGGCCATGGTCTGCTCCTGCTCCGGGGTGAAGTCGCCCGAGGCTTGGTCCTCCGCGGCTTCCAGGGCCTTCTGCCGCTGCACCTGCGTGAGCAGGGCCAGGGCAACGGCCCGCGGAAGGCTCAACTCGCCATCGCCCACCAGGCGGCGCATCCAGGTTCCCCGGCCGTCCATGTCGGCAGCGGTCAGGCCCTGCACGCCCAAGGCCAGACGCCCGGTCACGGGGCCGGAGGGAGTGGCAATGTCCAGCCGATCCATGGCAACGGCCGGATTGACGGCGGCCAGGGCGGGAAAGTGTTGCATCATGAGCGCGGCCGTAGCGATGCCGACCATGGCGTCCGGCAGGTTCTTCCCGGACAGGCCCTCCAAATCCTGTTGCAGGGCGGCCAGGGTCTTCCCGTCCAGGCGGGTGGCGCTGAAATCCACCTGGGAGGGCGCATAGTCGGCCCCGTCGATGCGCAGCACCCCGGCACGATAGGTCAGGTGGACATCCAGCAGCCCGCCCTCAGGTCGGCTCTGAACGGAGAGGCCCAGATCACGGGCCTCGATCTCCCCCTCGGGGCGCTCCATCCGCACCTGCCCGACGGCAAAGTCCCCGGACGCAATACTGAGCCCGGGGAGCCAGGGTGCGATCGTGTTGGCAGCATGCAGGTCGCGCAGGGTCAGCAGGACCGCACCGTCCTCGCCCAAGACCTCCAGGGAGGGTAGTTCCATGCTCGCGGCGATTGGGCCGGTCGCGGGGCTGAACCGCAGCTCGCCGTATCCGGGGGCGGTGCGCACCCCTGGGCCGTCCCCGCTCGCCGGCTGATCCATGGCGGGCAGGACGACGCGGGTCAGACCTTCGCCGTCCCAGCCAATCCGCGTATCGGCCTGCACCCCGGCGAGGTGTACGGCTGGGTGCTCCAGCTCCAAGGTGCTCGCGACCCGGGCCAGGGTCGGGGGCCAGGTCAGATCGGCGAGGGCCCGCGGGCCGTGGCTGATGCGGCTGTCGATGCGCACGCGCAGGTCCTCAGCCAGGTCGCCCTCGGCGCTGCCGAGCTCGATGCTCGCCTCGGAGTGGAACCAGCCGCGGCGATAGACCTCGGAGAGGACCCGCAGCGCCTGGGGTTGACGCTGGAGCGCCGCGAGCTCGTCGCGGTACACCCGCTCGGCCCGCTCGCCGAGGAGCCAGGGGCCAACAACCAGCGCAACGAGCAGGACGATGGCCAGCAGGGCGACTGACAGCTGTTTGGTCTTCATTCGGGCGCCTCTCCTGGAATCGCTTTGGGCTGTGTTGGGTTTCGGGTGCCTGGCCCGATGAGGGCCCCCCGCACGGCCGCCTCGATCCCGGCGGCGTCCAGCCCGCAGGCGGCAAGCTGCTCCTCGTGGGCGGCATGGTCGATGTAACGGTCCGGCAGGCCCAGGTGGGCACAACGGGTGATCACCCCGGCGCCGCTCAGGGCTTCGGCCACCGCGGAGCCTGCCCCTCCCGCCACGACGTTCTCTTCGACTGTGACCAATAGATCGTGGCGGCGGGCGAGGTCCAGGATCAGGTCCAGGTCCAGGGGCTTGACGAAGCGCATGTTGGCCAGAGTCGCGTCCAGCGCCTCGGCCGCCGCGACGCAGGGGGCCACCATACTTCCGAAGGCGAGCAGGGCGACACCCCGCCCGCTTCGGCGCAGTTCGCCCCGGCCCATGGGCAGGGTGCCCAGCCCAGGCTGGACCTCGACCCCGGGCCCGGATCCGCGCGGGTAGCGGACCAAGGTAGGGCCTGGGTGCAGGTAGGCGGTCTGCAGCATCAGCCGGCACTCGGCCTCGTCGGCGGGGGCCATGATGGCCAGGCCCGGCAGGCTGCGCGCGTAGCTCAAGTCGAAGGCCCCGGCGTGGGTGGCCCCATCCGGGCCGACCAGGCCGGCGCGGTCCACCGCCAGGGTTACGTCCAGGCCCTGGAGGCAGATGTCGTGGATGAGCTGGTCGTAGGCCCGTTGCAGGAAGGTCGAGTAGATGGCCACCACCGGCTTCATGCCCTCGCAGGCCAGTCCGGCGGCGAGCGTCAGGGCATGCTGTTCGGCGATGCCCACGTCGAAGTAGCGCTCCGGGAACCGCTGGGCGAAGACCGTGAGCCCGGACCCCTCGCACATCGCCGGTGTGATCCCGACAAGGCGGTCGTCCGCCGCGGCCGCGTCACACAGCCAGTCGCCGAAGACCTGGGTATAGGTCAGGCGCCCCGGCCGCTTGCGCATGGCGCCGGTGGCGCGCTCGAAGGGCGAGACCCCGTGATAGGTGACCGGCTGCGCCTCTGCCGGCTCGTAGCCCATCCCTTTACGGGTGACCACATGCAGCAGGCGCGGTCCCGGCATGGTCTTCATGTTGCGAAGGGTGGCGATCAGGGCCGGGATGTCGTGCCCGTCGAGGGGACCGATGTAGTTGTATCCCAGCTCCTCGAACAGGGTCCCGGGCATGACCATGCCCTTCATGTGCTCCTCCCAGCGCCCCACCAGCTCCTTGAGCTGGGGCAGGCCCCGCAGGGCGGACTTGCTGCCCTCGCGCACCCGGGTGTAGAGCTTGCCGGACAGGACCCGAGCCAGGTGGCTGGTGATCGCGCCCACCGGAGGGGAGATGGACATTTCGTTGTCGTTCAGGACGACCATCAGGTCCAGGTCGGTGGCTCCTGAGTGATTGAGGGCCTCGAAGGCCATCCCGGCACTCAGCGCCCCATCACCGATGACCGCCACCACGTGCCGGTCCTCGCCTTTGAGGCGGGCCGCCGCGGCCATGCCCATCGCCGCGCTGATGGAGGTGCTGGAGTGACCCACCCCGAAGGTATCGTAGGGACTCTCGCTGCGTTTGGGGAAACCCGAGAGCCCGCCCTGCTGGCGCAGGCTCGGCATCCGCTCCCGCCGCCCGGTGAGGATCTTGTGGGGGTAGGCCTGGTGGCCGACGTCCCAAACCAGGCGATCCGACGGGGTGTTGAAGACGTAGTGCAGGGCGATGGTCAGCTCCACCACCCCGAGCCCGGCGGCCAGGTGACCACCGGTGCGTGAGACCGCATCCACCAGGAAGGCGCGCAGCTCGTGGGCCAGGGCCGGCAGCTCCGCGGCGGGCAGGGCGCGCAGGTCGGCAGGGACATCGATCGCA
>JBFZCW010000026.1:0-4752 GCA_041307765.1 Chromatiaceae bacterium | reverse complement strand
CTGGCCGGTAAAGACCCCTCCCAGCCCGGACTGGGCATTCGCCCCCGCCGGAACCTTCCGGAACCCGCGCCTGACGGCGGCGCCCGCATTTGCCCATAGATCCCAATAAATTCGGGACTGGGTTACAAACCCCGTGCCGCTCGGTTTGATTTGGGCCGGCGCCAGCGTGATCCAAGTTCAGGCGGCGGGCCTCGGACACCGATGGCGGCATCCTCGACGCGTATCCCCAGCAGGTTCCTCTGCAGGGTTTCCGCGGCGGTATACTGGGTTCGCGCTCGCGTCGATGCGGGGGGCGAGCGGGGGCAGAATGCGACGATGACAACCGGCATCCGCCATGATGTTGGGGGCAGGACGATCGGTCTCGCCCTCGCCGCGGCGCTCGCCGGTACGCCGCTCGCCGCGCAACCCGCCGGCCCAGCTCCCGATGGGGAGTGGTTCAACGAGGTCGCCGCGCAAGCGGGTATCCACTTCGTCCACTTCAACGGGATGTCGGGGGAGCTGTACTACCCGGAGATCATCGGTCCGGGCGTGGCGCTGCTCGATTACGACAATGACGGCGACCTGGACGTCTACCTGGTCCAGGGCCGCATGCTCGGTCCGGAGAAGACCTTCGCCCAGGCGATCTTTCCGCCGCCCCCGGGCAGCCCGTCGGACGATCGGCTGTATCGCAACGACCTCGTTGTGAGGCCCGACGGCAGCCGGGTGCTGCACTTTACCGACGTGACTGAGGCGGCAGGCATCCGCACCGGCGGCTACGGCATCGGGGCAGCGACCGGCGACGTGGACAACGACGGCTGGGTGGATATCTACGTCACCCGCTACGGGTCCAACCAGCTTTGGCACAACAACGGCAACGGCACCTTCAGCGATATCACCGCACGCGCCGGCGTCGACGACCCGCGCCTGAGCGTGAGCGCGACTTTCTTCGACTTCGACCGGGACGGCTGGCTCGACCTCTACGTGGTCAACCACGTCACCTTCGACCTGCAGACCCACAAACCCTGTATCGGGCCACTCGGAAGCCCGGAGTACTGCTCCACGCGCATGTACCCGGCCGTCCCCGGCAGTCTGTTTCGCAACCGCGGGGACGGTAGCTTCGAGGACGTCTCCAAGCGGTCGGGGATCACGGCCGCCTTCGGAGCTGGGCTCGGCGTGGTCAGCGCGGACTTCAACGGCGATGGCTGGCCAGACCTCTATGTTGCCAACGACGGCGACCCGAACCAGCTTTGGCTCAACCAGCGCGACGGCACCTTCCGGGACGAGGCGCTGCTGGCAGGCGCTGCGGTCAACTTGGAAGGTGTGGCCCTGTCCGGCATGGGTGTGGATGCCGGCGACTTCGACGGCGACGGGGACGAGGACATCTTTGTCACCAACGACACCCAGCAGGCCAACTCCCTGTACGTCAACGACGGCGCGGGGTGGTTCCAGGACCGCTCGACCGAGACCGGTGTTGGCCCCGCGAGCCTGCCGTTCACCGGTTTTGGGACTGGCTGGATCGACTACGACAACGACGGCTGGCTGGACCTGTTCGTGGCCAACGGCGCGGTGCGCCGCATGTGCGAGGCGAAGATCATCGCCGATCCCTTTCCCCTGCGGCAAACCAACCAGCTCTTCGCCAACCTGGGAGACGGGCACTTTCGGGAGTTGACCCAGGAGGCGGGGGCGGCCTTTCGGAACGCCGCTGTCGGCCGGGGCGCGGCCTTTGGGGACATTGACAACGACGGCGACGTGGACGTGTTGGTCGCCAATAATAGCGGGGCGCCGAGCCTGATCCTCAATAACCTGGGCAGCCGCAACCGCTGGCGCGGCCTGGAGCTCCAGAACGCCCACGGGCGCGATGCCCTCGGCGCGCGGGTGGCGGTGGAGCTCGACTCGGGCCGAACCCTCTGGCGGCGGGTACATACGGACGGCAGCTACGCCTCGGCGAGCGACCCGCGCCTGGTGATCGGTGTTGGCCAGGCAGGGGTCCGCGGGGTGCGGGTGCGCTGGCCGAGCGGGCGCGTGGAGGCCTGGCCGGCCCCCGCTGAAGGACGCTACACGCTGCTGCGCGAGGGTGGTGGGACACAGCAGCCTGGAGATGGCAATCGCTGAGCCGAGCAGGCCGGCGGGACACACCCGCCGCCCGCCTTGTGCTGCGCCCCTGTCGCTCGCGGCGAGGTGGTCAGTGACCGGTTCTGCGTGAATCCGTACGTCCCCGAATCTGTTCCATGTCCGGTTCAGGCCCCGTTCAGGCAATGGGCCTCAGGATGCGATGCGTGCGTCACTGCATCCCAACCACTCGACATCCATGACCACCGAGTCGCCCAGACTGGAGACCACCCCGTGAACCACAAAGCATTAGCGACTTTGACCTTTCTCGCCCTCGTGTCGCTGACAACACCCGGCTGCGTGATCCCGCCGGTTGACACCTATGGCGCGATCTATGGCCCGCCGGTGGAGTACGGCTACGAGCCACTTCTGTACGACGGCTACGTGGTCTACTACACGGACATCGGCGAGCCTTATTACTGGTTGGGCGGCGCCCGGAACTGGGTCCCCTCCTATGCCCGTGCGCCCTATGTCGGACACTGGCAGCGTTACAAACAGGCCTATCCCACATGGTATAAGCACCGCGGGGACTACTACAAGACCCATCGCTTCACAGGTCCTGAGGGCAGGCCACCGGGGCCCGCAGGGGGACCGGGGACCAACTGGAGGAATCCACCCGGACCGGTGGGAGGGTCAGGTGCCTCCCCGGGTCGGCCTTACGATGCGCCACGCTACCGGGACCGCGACGGCAATCCCGCTGGGCCTGCCCGCGGACCCGGAAACAACTGGGAGCACCGCCCGGGCTCCGAGGGCGGCCCCGAACTATCCCCTGATCGCAGTCCCGGGGGTTATCGGAACCGCGACGGTAACCCTCCAGGTCCGACCGGAGGGCCGGGCACCAATTGGGAGAACCCGCCGGGACAAGCCGGTGGCCCCGGCGCATTTCCCGATCGCCGCCCCGGCTGGGCGCGCAACTCAGACCGCGGCGGGGTACCCGGGGAGAACAGGCCCGGTATGGCCGACGGTTCAGGTCTGACGCCCAATCACGAGGCCCCGGGCCGGCAGCGGCAGGCCGAGGCAGAAGCACAGGTGCGTCGGCAACAGGTGCAGGCCGAGGCGCAGGCCAGGCACCAGCAGGGGCAGGTTGAGGCGCAAGCCCGCCAACAGCAGCAGGCCCAGGCCGAGGCACAAGCGCGTCAGCAACAGCGGGGCCAGGCCGAAGCGCAAGCCCGCCAGCAACAGCAGTTCCAGGCCGAGACACAAGCCCGCCGGCAACAGCAGGCCCAAGCCGAAGCGCAAGCCCGCCAGCAACAGCAAGCCCAGGGCGAGGCGCAGGCTCGGCAGCAACAGCGGGGACATGCAGAGGCGCAAGCCCGGCGACAAAAAACTCAGGCGCAGGCTGAGGCCGAGGCCAAGGCCCAGGCTGATGCACAAGCCAGACCGTAGCCTTAGGTGCAGGGTGAGCCCGCCGCCTTGGAATAGGCGGGGCTTTCACAATCGAACGTCGCTGAATGGTGGGGACGGAATTCCGAGGACAGCATAAGTAACTCATAGGACGAAACGAGTGTCGGCTGACCGCTCGCTTGCAGTCATCTGTCCTCAGAGCATTAGGGTCTGGTCCTGGCCGACTGCTGTCACCTTGCACCAGCGTCGCAGCCGCGTCTGGACGTCCGCTTTGCCATCGTTCCTCCGGACCGCTTTCACGGCTCGCAATGCGGGCTCATCGGGCCCAGGGATGGCCGTTTGCAGGAAGTCCCACCGCGGTGCCTCAAAACAGCTCCGGCGGTAATCCGCCGCCTGCGCTCAGCTCCTTGAGCTGGGTGCGTAGCCCATCGATCGCCGCTTGCCTGTGCTTGTTCATGTCAAACACCTGGCCGGCCCAATGCACCGGATCCTGCAGCGCCCCGGCCAGTCGTTCCAACGACAGGAGCTCATAGATGCGCCGCCACTCGCCCTCGACGCGCAGGGCCAGTTGCGGGTTGATCAGGTATTGGCCATGGCGCATACGCAGAAAGAGCTTGCGGTTGTGAGGGCCTTCCCGCGAGACCTCGTTCTTCGACAGGATCGAGGAGATGTAGGCACGCTGTTTGCGCCGTGCCGGCACGACGGACTCGGGAAAATGTTGGAGGACATCGGCAAAGTCCATCGCCGAGAGCATCCGCCGTGCGGATGCCCAGTTCTCCCCGAGGCGCTGGTAGAACAGCACCATCGCGATGCAGAGCATCAGGTACTCCATCAGCCGTCGATCCAGCTTCACTAGGCGGCCGTCGATCTGCACGTCCAGGCTCGCTGGGGCCAGGCGCTCGAAGATCGCCGGCAGTTTGGCACGGGCGAAGCGTTCGTCGGCACAGGCCCGATCCAAGGCGATCTGAAAGGCATTGAGTCCATTGCCATCCACCAGGCCGGTGTCCGCGTCCCGATCCAGCAGCGCCGCGGCGAGCTCGGCGTTGCCAAGCCGGCTGGCGATCATCAGGGGGGTCTGTCCAAACACATTGCGGAAATCGACGCCGTACTTGTCCACCTCACGCAGCACGCCGCCCGGGTGCTTGAGCCCATAGAGCAAGAAGTGCTTGTTCTCCAGCACCGGCAGGGCCTTGCCGGGTTGCTTCGCGGCCTTGAAGTCGGCCTGGACCAGGGCGTTCAACCAGCGCTGGTCACGGTAGACCAGGGCATATTCCATCAGCGCGATCGACGCCTTCTTGTCGTGACGCTCCAGGGCCTTGA
>JBFZCW010000025.1:0-4490 GCA_041307765.1 Chromatiaceae bacterium | reverse complement strand
GGCCGAGCAGGGGTGCGGCCCCCTGCAGACCAGCCAGGACGATCACGACGGCCGCGGCGACGATCAGGCCGCGGGCCTGGGGGCTCCAACTGGGCTCTGGGTTCATGGTCGGATCTCCGTGGCCGGGGTTAAGGGGACTGGGCTGGGCTGAGTCCGCGCACGCCGTCAGGGGCCCGAGTTCATGCCCTCTTCGATGCGACCGAGGAGGTAGGGGAAGAAGGGGTTGGAGGACATGCGGATCAGGGCGTCCATGCTGACGATCAGGGTGCCGCGCTCGCCGCGCACTGCCATGGCCCCCAATTGGATGCCGAAATCGTCCTTGGGGTCCGGGTCCATGCCGTAGAGGCCGTCGGTGATGGGGAAGGGCAAGGCGACGTGGGAGAGCGAAAAGACCTGATCCGGGTAGTCCAGGCCCAGGGTGCCGACGGCCTCGGTCGTAGCCCCGGCCTCCGTGACCCGTTCCACCACCGCGGCGGAGCCGGTGCCCGCATTGGTCACGATGGTGGTACGGAAGTGCCGCGGTGCAGCCGGGAGCAGTCGGGTCAGCAGGGTATCGATGTTTCGGCGCAGCAGGAGCAGCCCGAATTGGGTATGGCGATTGAGGTCGAACAGCACTAACTCGCTGCCATTGTCCGGGATCTGGGCATAGAGGGCATCGACGATGGCTTGGGTGCTGACGGTGAAGTCGGTGAGGGACTGGAAGGTGAGGATCGGCGGCAGATCCTTGAGCCGACCCTCGCGGGCGAAGCGGGCGATGCGCGGCTGAAGGGCCCGGGTCAGGAGTGAAGACTGGCGCGCCCCATTGACGGGAAAGGAGTTGTACTTGAAGGGGTTGAACTCCGGCAGGACCGCCAGCCAGGCAGCCTTCGCGAAGGCGGGGAAGATAGCGGGGAGGCCGGCGAAACCGGCGAAGCGCGCCATCTCGGTGATGCCGATCATCGGGGAGATCAGGACGATGCGGTCAGCCTTGGGCAAGCTGGGGTCGTCGATGGCATCCAGGGCGTATTTCATGGCGAGCGCCCCGCCGTTGGAGAAGCCGACGATGTGCAGGGGAACCCCCGGGCCCACCTGCCGCTTCGCCTCACGCACCGCCAGCCGGGTCGCCGCGGTCCAGTCCTCCCAGACTATGTCGGTGAGCCCGGCGGGGACTGTGCCGTGGCCCGGCAGGCGCGGCACGATGGCGACAAAGCCATGCGCGCGATAGCTCTGGGCGATGTGGCGCTGGCTGTAGGGCGAGTCCGTCAGGCCGTGGAGCAGGACCACGACCCCCACCGGGGGCCCATCGGGCTCGAGGGTGAAGGAGCGGTTCCAGTCCTGGGCGAGGTGCCCCGGATAGATGGGGCTATCGGAGAAATAGCGGTTGGCTGGGACCCGTTCCTCGGAATCCAGGCTCTGGGTGACCTCGGTGCGGACCTCCTCGAAGACGGCTTCCTCGGCCTCGAGGTAGCGCTTCCAGTCGGCCTGGTCGAGGTCCTCGGCGTGCAGCTCGTGAGGGACGAAGGTGTGCCAACGTTCCAGGGGGGCACCCCTTTGGGAATCGTAGACGCGGATACCGAGGAAGGCGATGGCGGCCCCGGCGACCAGCCAGGCCGCGAGTTTCAGAACCTTGAACAGCCTCTTACCCATCGTCTTGCACCCCTGCGGTCTACAGCGTTATGCGCCCACGCCCGCGGCCGCTCCATTTGGGGGCTGCGGGCCAACTCAAGGCGGTTTCCGAGCCAGAAATCGCCGAAGGCTAGTTAGCCCTGCCCCTCGATGACGGCGCGCAGACCCGACTCCTCATCCTTGTTCAGGGAGGTGCGCAGGACCTTACCCTTACCCGCGAAGGACGCCAGGCCCTCCAGGACCTTGTCCTCGGTGGCCTTGCGGACCAGGACGAAGATCGCCGAACAGCCCGGCTGGAATGACTCGGCCAGCCCCTTCATGAAGTCGTCGTTGATGCCGAGGTCGGTGAACTTGCCCGACAGGGCTCCGGCGCCGGCACCGATGGCCGCGCCGAGCAGCGGGTTCAGAAACACCATGCCAATCAGCATGCCCCAGAAGCCGCCGCTGGCGGCCCCCATGGCGGTCAGGTTCGTGGCCTGATGGAGCCTCACCTTGCCCTCGGCGTCTTTGGTGACGACCACCACGTCCTCCATCTCGATCAGGTACTCCTTTTGCATCTTGACCAGGGCGTCGCGCATCGCGAACGCCGTTTGTTCGTCGGGAAAAGAGATAACAATCAGATTGCTCACGGAAAGGCTCCTAGGGTAGAGGTGACGGTGGCAGCGATCCGCGGCTCGGGGATCGGAGAGGTAGCACGGGGCCAGGGGCCTGCGGGTCTTGAGGCCCCGCCGACGTGTTCCCGTCCCGCATGCCCAATGGCCGTCAGGCTCAGTTGGTCAGTCTGGTCCCCACGCACGGGGCCGGGCAGCGACCCGCACGAGGGAGCGGGGTGCCGTATGGAGGGGTCGCGGGGCGGCGCCCGCGATCGACCACTGCGTACCCAATGGTGCCATCCCTCGGGGCATCGGGGCAACTCGAAGGTTAAGGTCCCCGCGGACGGTCCTGGGCGCCTGGCACAGGCGCTGTCGCTGAGAACCAAGGGGTCTGGACCGATCGACGGCACGGCACCACCGGCCATCGCCGGACCGGCGGCGACGATACAATGTCACCGCGACACAAACCCGGGAGGACGCCGCCATGACCAAGACCGCCATCCAGGTCATCGACCGCGCCGCCGCCCTGCTCGACGCCCTGGCGCGGGCGGGGGGCGACGCCAGCCTCAAGGTCCTCTCCGCCGACACCGGGTTGCACCCCTCCACCGCCTCGCGCATCCTGGCCTCGCTGCTTGCCCACGGCCTGGTGGAGCGCGGTGAGGGCAGCGGCCGTTACCGGCTGGGGGTGCGCCTGCTGCAGCTCGCCGCCCGGGTGGGGCGCCAGCTCGACGTGCGCCGGGAGGCTCCCCCCATCATGGAGTGGCTGCGGGACCAGGTGGGGGAGACGGTGAATCTGAGCCTGCGCGACCGCGACGAGATGGTCTACGTTGAGCGCATCGCCTCCAGCCGGATGGTCCGGGTGGAGCAGGTGGTGGGCAGCCGGGCCCCACTGCACGTCACCGCAGTGGGCAAGCTCTTCCTGGGCGAGGCAGGGGATGCGGAGGTCCGCTCCTACGCCCTGCGCACTGGGCTGCCGCGCTATACCAAAAATACCATCGTCAGCGCCGAGGCCCTGGGCAAGGCCGCCGCCTCGGCCCTGGCCCAGGGCTTCGCCTTCGACGACGAGGAGGCGGAGCTGGGCGTGGGTTGCATCGGGGTCCTGGTCCGCAACGCCGATGGCCAGGCCGTGGCCGGGCTCTCGGTCTCCGCGCCCCGGGGGCGGCGGAGCGACGCCTGGGTCCCGCTGGTGCAGGAGGCCGGCCGACGCCTCTCGGAGCGGCTCGGGTATCTGGAGCCGGCGGAGAGGTTACGCGCCGGAGTCTGATCGGTCGCTAAAGGTGCAGGCGCCGCAGCTCCGGGCTGGGCTCTGCCTGTTCCCAGAGCGTGAGGAATTGAGCCTGCAGGCGCCGGGCCTCCAGGTGCGCGCGGAAGTCGACCGTGGCAAGGTAGACGTCCGCCTGCTGGCGCAGGATGAAGCCCGCGTCGTCCGCCAGTAGAAAGGCGTCGAGGCGCTCGCGCTGTGCCTCGGCAACGCAGCGCACGGCGATCCGGGAGTTAAGGTGATGGATCAATGGGAGCAGGCGGTGACCGCGGTGCACCACGGAGGCGGCATCAAAGACGAGGATCCTGACCGGCAGGTCGCGACGATGCAACGCGAGGCGGCGCACCGCAGCGACGAACTTTGGGTCGTCGTACAGGACAGGGTCGAGGTCGCGGGTCAGCAGGCAAAGGCTCCGGCGGGCCTGGCCGGCCATGCGTACCCCGGCCGCGCGGATGCTGGTCGGTCCCTCCAAGGTCATGGGACCGGCGTCGCGGTGCAGCACCCGCTCGGTCGGTGGCAGGTCCTGGACGGGGATTTGGGTTCCGCATAGCTCCATACGCTGGTGGGGTATCCCTGCCTCTTCGAACACCCCGCCAACGGCGAGGAAGCCCTCGCGAAGATAAAAGGGCAGGGCGGTGACCTGTGCATTCAGGAAGGGCGGCGGGTAGTTACCCTGCTCGACGATGGCCAGCAGCTCGCGCAGCAATGCGGTGCCAATCCCGCGTCCGCGCCATTCGGGCAGGACGGCCATGCGCCCGATCTGACCGGCGGGGAGGAGCCTCGCCGTGGCGACTGGCTCGCCAGGTGCGCCGTCTCTGTCGGCCAGGGCCAGGATGTGGGTCGCCTGGGCATCCGCGTCATCCCACTCCAGATCCTCCGGCACGCCTTGCTCACGGATGAAGACCGTCCTGCGGATGGAGCGCAGGGCGTCACGGTCCAGGTCCCAGTCGGCGCGCCGGATCTGAAAGCAAGGTGCCTTAATCCGCGAAGACATAGTGACCCCCATTGTAGAGTTGGCAGAGCAATTCGAG
>JBFZCW010000024.1:0-3183 GCA_041307765.1 Chromatiaceae bacterium | reverse complement strand
GCCTCGGCTTGCAGATTCGGATCGGCCTCCGCCTCGGTGATTTTGACCCCGAGTACCGCGGGGGTGACCAGGGTCAGGGGCAGGGCCCCGCCGCTGGGGTCGTCCGCGGCGGCGCCACTTTGCGAAGCAACCGCGAGCCAGAGGCCGAGTGCGATCCGGGGTAGCGGGAGACGATGCTTCATGGCTGGTCTAGTGCACCAATACGCCTGTCGCGAAATGCACGGCATCGGTCATGAGCTTGGAGTAACCTGCCATCCCCGAGGCGTGCGGGCGCAGCGGTCGGTCCTTTCGATCCGACCGTGCAACCCCTAGGCGGTTCTCGCCACGCCAGCCTGTAGGACCGTTGTGACTGCTCTCGGGGCTGCTCTGGCATCTTGAACTCATCATCCGCGAGGATCTGCACATGTATACCAAGAAGCTCGTTACCCTGTCCGCCGCCGCGCTGGCCTTCGCCCTCGCCGGCGCCGTGAATGCAGAAACCGCTGCCGACAAGGCTGCCGCTTCCGCCGCTGCTGCGGCAAAGTCCGATGCCGCCGCCGCTGCGTCTGATCAGAAGGCGGCGGACGCCGCCATGAAGGACATGGGCGCCAAGCAAAAGGCAGCCGCCGAGGCGGAGGCCAAGGCCAAGGCTCACCCGACCGAGGCCACCCGCAAGGCCGCCGAGAAGGCCGATGCGGCTGCGGCCACCGCCGCCCAGAAGGCGGAAGGGGCGGAGACGAAGGCTGCGGGGGCGCAGGCCACGCAGGAGGCCGCCAAGAAGAAGGCGGTTGATGCGAAGACCGACGCCGTGTTGAAGGATGACGCCAGTCTGATCGGCGGCCAGAAGTAAGCAGCGACCACCTTCACCCTCAACCCTGGAGGGGGGCGCCAGGCCCCGCTCCAGGTCCCCTGTCGGGGCAGATGTTCTCGCCCCGCCTCACCGCTGGGCTGGCTGCGCCGGGAGCTGCCGGATGACGCAGTCGACCGCTCGGGGGCTGTCGCCCGCCGGGTAAAAGGCGCTGATATCGTCCCTGTACTGAGCCCTGGAGATGTCGCCATACCAGAGCTTGGTGGTCTCGTCGACGAAATAGACGTCATCCTGGCTTTGGAGCCGATAGGCGATGGTGGCAGCGCCTAGATTGATGTCCCCGCATGCCTTGCCGACTTGGGTGAGGAACGCCTCTGCCCCCGGATTCTCGACCAGGGCATCCGGGGCGAACCCCTGAGTCCCACACCCCGAGATCCAAAGGGCCAAACAAAACAGAGTCGGGCCGAGAATGGCCCGGCTCCAACCGGGGTAATCGAGCGCCATGGTGAACCTCACGGATACGGACCGGTTACTGCCGGCGTTGGCTTCTCAGCGCTGATTGGGGATATAGGCGTAAGCCTTGGGCACGTTCATGCCGCGGATCTGGAACGCCTGGCTCTGCCAGAAGCTCCCCATGGCCGCCGTTTGTCCTGCCGGGAAAGTACCGACTTTGACCTCGTTGGCGGTGACCTCGTAGCTGCCGCTGCCTGCCGGGATCTGCAAGAACACCTGACAGGGACTGGACATACAGTTGCCCGTGTCTCCGGGCGCCAGGGTGACGCGATCGAATCCCTGTACCTGCTGACCGGTGGACGCACAGGCCGACAGCAGGCCGAGGACTCCACCGAGGAGGACGGGGGTCAGACAGCTGGCGACGGTGCGAGAGAACGAAAGGGAATTTGGATTCATCGGTTCCTCCTCAGGTTCGGTTGGTGGGCCGAGCGCCGGCCAGACCCGGGGCCCGGCGCAGCCGTCAATAGATCACCGCACGCCGCCACATACGTCGACGGGCCCCGGCGAAGGACACCGGCGTGAGCGGCATGCCGATGATATCGATGAAGAGCGACGCGGGCCCGGCGCCCGCCGGAATCTTGCCTTCCAGGATCTTCACTCGGTAGCTCAAGTTTTCATCCTCCAGGACGGGGTCGCGCAGCTCGACCACCGCGTCGTCCATGGATTGGCCTTCCAAGAACGAGAGGGTCGCGTTCGGCGGGTCCTTGAGGAAGCTGTCCTTGCCCTCGCCCCAGAAGGGGACGAAACGCGTGGTGGCCATGTGCCCGGCGATGCGCTCCGGGCGGTCCGAGAACATGACCGTGGCCGGGTTGACCCCCTTGAGGGTCAGCTTCCCATCGGCGTAGGCAATGCCCCTGGCGTTCTGCACGAAAAGGAAATCGGCCATCTTGTGGGCCTCCTGGCCCTTCGTCTCGTGTCCTTCGGTGGCCTGAGCGGTCCTCATGGCCAGGGACAGCGGCCCCAAGAGGGCCGCGGCGGCGAGCAGTTCGCGTCTGGTGGTCATCATCAACTCCGATCGGTTGGTACTCGCTATTGGTGGGGAAACGGCTGTTGTCTTCGTTGGAGATTCAATGGAGCTTTAACACCTCCGAGGCGATCGTGTGGACGATGACGTTCGAGGTGCCTGCGCCAGATCGGTGATCAGCGTACCCCCACGCGATTGACCGGTCCGCCGAGGTTCATGCCCACCCCGCCGCTGTAGCCGACCCCAGCTCGGCCGGCCCCAGCCCCCGGCAGGACGCCGACACCGGACGCGGGGCCGCCGACCCCAGGACGTGGCGCAACGCCCACACCCGGCGCCCCGATGCCCGGCGTCACCGCGCGGACCGTGGTGCGCCGCGCCACTCCAGCATAGCTGACCGGTGTCGCAGGCCGGCCGACGACGGCCGCCGCGGTAGCCATCAGACCGCCTTGGAAGGTCGGGCCCAGATCGCCATTGCACAGCCACCCGGCAACCGCCAGGGTCGACATGAGAACGTATCTGCGGGGATTAGCGGTCATTTGCCTTCTCCGGTTGGTGCACCCTGCGGCAGTTCGTCGAGGTCCACTAGGTTATCGGGGCTGAGTTTTTGCGCGCCGGTTGGCGGCGTAAATGCGAACGCATCGGGCGCCGGCTCCACGCCGGTTTTCCAGCCCTTGACCCGAAGCGTATACTGCGGCGCGCTGTTGACGGTCTTACTGGTGATAACCATCTTCCGGGGGATGGGGCGCTCGCCCACCTCCACCCAGAGCTGCCAATCGGTATCGGCGTTGCGGAAGGCGAGGTGCTCGCATTCCACGCCGTCGATGACGCCCCGGCCGATGTGCTTGGCCTCGATGACCCCGGCCACGAGGGCCTCATAGGAATTGGACAGCAGCAGGTCGGCGCCGGGCAGCGCGACACC
>JBFZCW010000023.1:0-6850 GCA_041307765.1 Chromatiaceae bacterium | reverse complement strand
ACACCAAGTACGCCCTGGGCAGTGTGCTGAACCACGTCCTGCTGCACCAGACCGTCACCGGAATCGAGGCGATGCGTCAGATGGACCTGGCCGGGGACTACCCGGACATGGTCATCGGCTGTACCGGCGGCGGCAGCAATTTCGCGGGTCTGGCCTTCCCCTTCCTCGGACGGCAACTGCGCGAGGGCGGCAACACACAGTTCATCGCCGTTGAGCCCTCGGCCTGCCCGACCCTGACCAAGGGGCTCTTCGCCTACGACTTCGGCGATACGGCTCATCTGACCCCGTTGGTCAAGATGTATACGCTGGGCTCCGGCTTCGTCCCGCCGGGCTTCCATGCGGGGGGGCTGCGCTACCACGGCATGGCCCCGCAGATCAGCCACCTGGCCAAGCTCGGCTACATCGCCCCGCGCTCGTACAACCAGTTGGAGTGCTTCGCCGCCGGCATCCAATTCGCCAAGGCGGAGGGGATCATCCCGGCCCCCGAGGCCAACCACGCGGTGCGCGGCGCCATCGACGAGGCAGAGAAGTGCCGCGAATCCGGGGAGGCCAAGACCATCCTCTTCAACCTCTGCGGTCATGGCCACTTCGACATGCAGGCCTACACGGACTACCTGGCCGGCAAGCTCCAGGACCTGACCTATGACGAGTCCGAAGTCGCCATGGCCTTGGCGGGCCTGCCGTCGGTCCCCTGAACCCGGGGAGGTCCGTTGTATAGGGCCGGCAGGACGCCGGCCCGGGGCACGATCACGGCGTCCTGCCCGATCCGGAGCCGCCGACCTTGCGATTGACCCCCTTCGCCCAGCCAAGTGGCGGCGGTGTCTCCAGCCCGTTCCGCCAACGCCCTGTTGCCCTCAGCCGCCTCCCGCAACCCGCTGTGGACCTGGGAGGCGGCAGGCCGTTCGCTCGCCCCCCGGCATAGGGCTCCCGGGCGTCGCGCGTTTCGCGCTTCAGGGCCCGCTGCCCCCCTGCCCCAGCCTCAGTCGGGCCCGCAGGCGGCGTCGCGTCTGCGGATCAACCCCGTCGGGCAGCAGGACCAGGGAACGACGAGGCCAGTGGTGACAACGAAAGTTCAGCACCATGAGCCAGGTACCGACGAACGTCGAGGGGGCGAGCTTGGCCGGGAGACTGGCTCCAGTGCCCAGGGTGATTTCCCAGCCGTCCGCACCCAGCAGGGCCTCGCGCACGGCCCAGGGGGTACGCGGCCAGACGTGGGTCAGGACGTTCCACCCGATGCTGACGGCAATCCATAGGACGAGGGCGAGGCGCGCTGGCCAGCCCATGGGGAGAGCGAGGGCGATCACGGCGGCTAGGCCGTGAGACAGGGCGACGAAGCCCGCGAGCAGACGCGACGGGCGAGGTCGCACCAGTAGCGGTGGGCGGCGCCGATGGCTCGCCATGGCACCTCCAGTGCCTCACGATTGGTCAAGTCCCAAGGCCCAGAGGCCCCGACCGGCAGGTGCTGGGCCGGTGATCACCACCGCGGATTCGTTGGCACGTAGCCCCCGCCGCGACCAGGTGCCCCATAGGGGGCTGGGGCGTAATACCCTCGCGGCCAGCGATCGGGACCATAGCCCCGAGGCCAGGGATGGGTTCGTCCACCAGGAGGCTGCAGGTCCCCCTCGGCCGCGCGGCGCAGTGCCTCGTACTCGGCGAGTATACGGGCGCGCTCAGCGTCTGGCGGGGATTGGGTGCGCGCCGGCGGTGCCCCGACTTGCTGCTCCGGGCCCGTTGCAGGTGCCGGGCCTGCCGCAGGCGGGGTCTGGTCGGCCGCTGCCGGCCCCTCAGTCACAGCCTCGGCAAAGGCGCGGGCCTCCACCGGGGTCACGTCCGAGGCGGCGGCCGCATGCGAGCCAGCCGTCAGGGGTGTCCGCGTCTCGGGTGCGGGGGCTGGAACCGAGTTGGCTGCCCCCGCATTGGTCGCAGGCGCCGGCGGCTGCGCAAGGGACCCCGCATCTGCCGCCGGGCCGGGCTCAGGGGCAGCCGGCCCGGTTCGGAGCTCAACCACGGGCCTGGAGGCCGCGACCGGACCCTGCCCGGCGGCCTGGACCGGGCCAGCAGTCGGGCTGAGGTGCGTCGACGGCGCATCCACGGCTGCGGCCGGCACCGGCGCGGCAGCGCCCGCAACACCGCCAGACGGATCGAGGAGCATTGCGGATCCCGGCCCAGGCGCAGCGGTCCCCTGCATGCCTGCGGCGGGCGCAGTGAGCACCGCGGGCGGCTTTGCCGCCTGGGCCGGAGCATCCTTGCGGTGCCGCTCCACGGAAAGGAGGTACAGAGACCCGGCTGCGATCACGGTGCCCCAGAGCACCAGCCTTGGCCACCACACTACGCGCGCGCGCGCGCCTGCGTCTGTCATGCTGCATCCTCCTGCGAGGTTCGGGTCGGATGGAATCCCAACGGGTCAGGCCCTATGGGTCTTGGTATCTGGGTCAAAGGTCTCTGCGAAGGCCGCAAGCCAACGCCCCACCCCAGCACTGCACTGAGCCAGGTTGGCCTCGATCTCCGCCATGAGGATATCGCCCTCGGCCTTGCCCGCAGCCCAGTTCACCACGAAGGCACAGCACGCGTAGCAAAGTCCCAACTCGCGGGCGAGTGCAGCCTCTGGCATGCCGGTCATGCCAACCAGGTCGCAGCC
Organism: Chromatiaceae bacterium; assembly: GCA_041307765.1. Classification (GTDB taxonomy): domain Bacteria; phylum Pseudomonadota; class Gammaproteobacteria; order Chromatiales; family Chromatiaceae; genus DYRB01. Next base: position 4,212 of record JBFZCW010000023.1, on the reverse strand, counting down.
GTCGCGCTCCAGACGGGCCACCTCTGCCGCCGTCTCAAGACGCGGGCCCTGGGTTGCTCCATAGGTTCCGCCGTCTACCGGATCGAGCCCGAGGGCCTGCCCCGCACGCAACAGGGCCTCGCGGAGAGTCTCGCAATAGGGTTGGGTAAAGTCGATGTGGACCACCGTACCGCCCTCGCCGTCATGAAAGCTTTGGTCCCGACCGTAGGTGTAGTCGATGACTTGCTTGGGTACAGCGAGGACCCTGGGCCCATAGGCGGTCCCGATGCCGCCAACCGCCGCCAGGGCAACCAGATACTCGGCACCGGCCTGTTTCAGGGCCCAGATGTTGGCCCGGTAGTTGATCTTGTGAGGCGGGATGCGGTGATCGACCCCATGCCGGGGCAGGAACAGCACGTCGCGACCGGCCAGGCTCGCCCGCGCGATGGGTGCGGAGGTGACGCCGAAGGGCGTGGAAAGACCGGCGCCCGCTGGCACCTGCACCCCGGCGAGGGCAGAGAACCCCGACCCGCCGATGATGGCAATCCGGCTCATGCGTCAGCTCCCTTGGACAAGGGGGAGAAGTGTACTGGAGGGAGGGCAAAAGCCAAACCCGCCGAGGGGTTCTGGGCCGACAACACAAAGAACCGGGACCGATGCGGCAGGGTCCCGACTCCTACAGGGACCCTGCCCCGCGAACAGGGTCAGCCGGCGCGCGTCTCCTCGAACATCCCGATCTCGACCAGCTTGGGGAACAGGACATGCTCCTCACGATCGATGCGCTGGGCAAGCATGTTGAAGACCTCGCGGGTCTCGTCCAGGAAATCCCCGGAGAAGTTGAAGTCGCAGTTCTTCAGCCACTTCTTGTAATAGTCATCGAAGACCTTGCGCAGCGGCTTCTCGCCGCTGATGAAGCCCCAGGCGATCGATTTCACCTTGGGGTCGTTGTGGATGAGGAGACTCGGATAGATGCTCCGGTCCTCCTCCGCCAGGTGATGCTTGACCTTCTCGCCCAGATCGCACAACAGCTCATGGGCGGTCTTCGCGTTGGGCCGGATCTTGATGTGCTCAGGCGTCAGGATCGACTGAAGGTCGTCGATCATCTGGCGCAGCTCCGCATGCCTGCTGCGGTAACCGTCGAGTGTCTGCATGGTTCCACCCTCCTCGTATTCTCGTCGTGGCAGGCCGTAACACTATCCCCGCGGGTACGGGGACCGGCATGCGGAAACCTGCGCGCCGGTTCGGCGTCAGCCGGAGAGGGCCGGGGGGTTCGCCGGGGATCGCTGGCGTCGCCGCATCGCGAACTGTTTATCGCAAAAGCCCCCAGGTGTCAAAAGGCATTCACGAAATCACCCCGACGCCCTAAGCCCAGAGCTTTGGGCCCTGGCCAACGTCACCGGCGAGTGCAGAAAGACGGATGATTTCCCCAAATTCCGCAGGCTCGGCCCGAGTGGCTAGCGGCCCCGACCGTGCGATTTCAAACGCCCGTACGGGTTGGCCGGTACCACTTTAGATATCCTGATCCGCCACCGCAAAGACGCCCCGGACGTTGCGGAAATAGTGCTTGTAGTCCAGGCCGTAGCCGATCAGGTACCGATCAGGCACACGCACCCCGACGAAATCCGCAGCCAGGTCCGCGGCGCGCGGGCGGTCCTTCTCAACCAAGACCGCCGTATAAACACTCGCCGCCCCGTCCTCGCGGCAGGCCCGCACCACGCAGTCCAGGGTCACCCCGGCGTCCAGAATGTCGTCCACCACCAGGATGTGCTCGCCGCGAATGGCCTCGCTCGGGCGGTAACGCCAAGCAAGGTCGCCGCCGCTGGTGGCACCCTGGTAGCGGGTCGCATGCACATAGTCCAGCCGCAGGGGGAACTCCAGACGCGGGAGCAGACGCCCAACGGCGACAACGGCCCCGGTCATCACGCACAGGATCAGGGGGTCCTTGTCGCCCAGGACCTTGGCGATCTCGCCGGCCATGCGGTCCAGTGCCTGTTCCATCTCCGCCTCCGAGACCAGCATCTCGGCGCGGGCCGCAATGGTTTCATAGTGTTGGCGGTCGATCTTCACAGTCATCCTCGTTCTTTTAGGCGGCGTGCAGGTGGACAAGAATCGCCGGTAGCCGGGCCGGGCGTTGCGCCCGCCGCGGGGCCGCAAGCGCCTGCTCGCCAGTGCTCCAAGTCGGCAGGCAGAAGACCTTAGCCGGCCGACGGGCGTGTCGGATCCGGCAGGTCCAGGTCCCGGGAAGCCAACTCCTCGAGGGCACCGACCTCGTGCAGCGCCAGTTGATACCTGGGGTCCAGGTGCAGGCCATCCATGTCCAGCCCCCCGCGTCCGTGCATGCGCAGCAGGCGCAGCAGGGCCGCCGGGTCATCGTGGTCGTGCAGGGCGGCGACCGTCTCGATGGCCGCGGGGCGATTGTTGCACACCAGAAGCATGTCGCACCCTGCCCCCAGGGCGGCCCGGGCCCGCTCGCGATGATCGCCCCCGGCCCCGGCCGCAGCCATGTTGAGATCGTCGCTGAATACCACCCCTTGGAAGCCCAGCCGCCCGCGCAAGACCTCGTCTAACCAGAATGCGGAGAAACCTGCTGGATTAGGGTCGATTCTCGGGTAGACCACATGAGCGGGCATGATGGCCTCTAGGCCGCGGTCGATGAGCCGGGCGAAGGGGACCAGGTCCTCGACGGTCAGGTCCGCTAGGGTGCGGTCGTCCATCGGCAGCTCCAGATGGGAATCCGCTGCAATCCCGCCATGACCGGGGAAGTGCTTGCCCACCGCAGCCATGCCCGCCGCGTGGGCCCCCACGACCCAGGCGGCCGCCAGATCGCTGACGGCGTTCACCCCGTGGCCGAAGGCGCGGTCACCGATCACGCGGCTGACCTCGCGGTCGAGGTCCAGGACCGGGGCAAAGCTGAAGTCCACCCCCACGACCCGCAGCTCCGCGGCCATGAGCCAAGCCACACGCTCCGCCGCCTGGCGTGCCCGCTGGGGCTGCTGGCGGTGCAGGGCCCCGAACCGCCCGGCCGGCGGGAGCCGGGTGAAGCCAGTGCGAAACCGCTGCACCCGCCCGCCCTCCTGGTCCACGGCAATCAACAGCCGAGGCTCGCGCAGGGCGTGGATGGCAGATGTCAGGGCCGCCACCTGCCCCGGGTCCCGGTAGTTGCGTGCGAACAAGATCACGCCACCCACCGCCGGGTGGCGCAACAGCTCGCGATCCTCCGGCGTCAGCTCCGTACCCTCTAGGTCCAGCATCACGGGGCCTAGGGACATATCTGGACCTCACCCTCGACAACCGGTGCGGCGCCTCCGACCCCTGCCTGCATAGCGTGCTCCACCTGTGCGACCCTAGCGCCCGTTTTTACCACAGCCGCCGGGAGCTGTCCCGCGCCTATACGCCAGCATCAGGGGCCGGCGAGGCGCACGTCGAGGCGGTCGCGCAGGGCGTCCCCCAGGAGGTTGACGGACAAGACCACCAGGACGATGGCGAGCCCCGGAGCCAGGACCAGGTGCGGGGCGACCAGCATGTAGCCGACTCCATCCCGGATCATGCCCCCCCAAGAGGCGTCCGGCGGCTGCACGCCCAGGCCGAGGAACGAGAGCCCCGCCTCTGCCACCACGGCGGCAGCGACGCCGAAGGTGGCCTCCACCACCAAAGGGGCTAGGGCAAGAGGCAGCAGGTGCCGCCGGAGGATGCGCGCCGGGCCGGCCCCCAGGGCGCGGGCGGCAGCCACGTGGTCGCGCCGCTTGAGGGTCAGGACCTGAGCGCGAGCGAGCCGCGCGTAGCCCACCCACCCGACCACCCCAAGGGCCACGATGACGTTGTCGACCCCTGGACCGAGGATACCGGCCAGGGCAATCGCAAGCAGGATCCCGGGAAATGCCAGGAAGACGTCCACAAGCCGCACCAGGGTCAGATCGATCCAACCGCCGGCAAGCCCCGCGACGGCACCCACCACGGTCCCGACCGCCGCGGACAGGACCACTACCCCGATGCCAACCACAAAGGAGGTGCGCGCCCCCACGAGCAGGCGGTCTAGCACGGGCCTTCCCAGGTCGTCGTTGCCGAGCAGCGCGCCGCCTCCGCTCCAGGCCCCTGGCGAGGCGAGGATGGCCGGGAGGTCAACCCGGTCCGGGTCCAGGGGCAGCCAGGGGGCGGCCAGGGCGGCCAGGGCCCAAAGGGCGAGCAGCACCAGCGGCAGGGTGCGAGTCAAGACCCGGTCCCCCGGATGCGCGG
>JBFZCW010000022.1:0-4039 GCA_041307765.1 Chromatiaceae bacterium | reverse complement strand
GTGCTGGCGACCGATGACCACGGGCAACCGTTCGCGAGCCTGATGGCCTTCGCCGCGACCGAGGACCTGCGGCACATGGTTATCCTGACCGAGCGGACCACACGCAAGTACGCCAATCTCCAGTCCAACCCCCGGGTCGCCCTGCTGATCGACGACCGCGAGAACAAGGGCACCGATACAGAAGACTCCGTGGTGGTCACCGCGATCGGGGAGGCCCAGGAGCTGGACCCTGACGCCGGCGCCCCCCTGCTGGAACTGTTTCTCGCGCGCTACCCCTACCTGGCCGAGTTCGCGGCCTCTCCTTCCTGCGCCATCCTGCGCGTGACGCTCAGTTCGTACCAACTGGTCAGCCGCTTCCAGCAAGTCGTCGAATGGCGCATCTCGGCATAGCGCAACAGGGGATCACGTCAAGTCCCTCCCACTGAAGGCGGCCGGTGCCGGAGTCGGCATCAATCGCCCACCGCGAGGATACGCAGCAGCGCCCCATCGTCCTCGTCCGTCAGCACATACAGGTGCCCATCGGGCCCCTGGCGGACGTCGCGCACCCGCTGACCGATGGTCAGCTTCTCCTCTCCGACCACCCGGGTGCCGTCCAGCACGATGCGGCGGATCTGCTGGAACTTGAGCGCACCGCTGAACAGGTTGCCCCTCCACCGCGGATAGACGTCGCCTATGTAGAAGGTCAGGCCGCTCGGGGCCTTGGATGGCGTCCAGACCAGCTTGGGATCGGCGATGCCCGGGCGGCTGGTCTCGCCGGAGACCTTCGGCCCCCAGTACTCGTTGCTGTAGGTCACCTCCGGCCAACCGTAGTTCTTGCCGCCCTCGATGACATTGAGCTCGTCGCCGCCCCGGGCCCCGTGCTCGTTCGCCCAGATGCGCCCGCTCACCGGGTCGCGGGTCAGGCCTTGGATATTGCGATGACCGATGCTCCAAATCTCGGGTCTGGCGCCCGCGCGGCCCGCGAACGGATTGCCGGGGTGGGGTGTGCCGTCGTCGTTCAAGCGCAGGACCTTGCCGAAGTGGGTCCCCGGGTTCTGGGCCTGGTTGCGGATGTAGTCCCCTTTGAAGCTGACCGGGGGATTGCCGCCGTCACCGATGCTGATCAGCAGGCTCTTGTCCGGCAGCCAGACCATCCGCGAGCCGAAATGCTGGCCGTCAGACTTGGAGTCGACGGTCCGAAAGATGATCTGCGTGTCCCGCAGGGCCTGACCGTCCAGCCGCCCCCGGGCCAGGGCCGTGCGGTTGACGTCGCGGCTGCCGGTGGCGAACGTCAGGTAGACGAGCCCATTGTCGGCGAAGTCCGGATGCAGCGAGACATCGAGCAAGCCGCCCTGGCCCGTGGCGAGCACCGGCGGCAGGCCGGCAATGGGCACCGGGTCGAGTTTGCCGTCGCGGATCCGGCGCAGGCGCCCGTCACGCTCGGTCACCAGGGCCGAGCCGTCCGGCAGCCAGGCGATGGACCAGGGGTGACTCAGGCCGCCGACGACGACCTCGGTACGCCAGCCCTTGGCCTCGGGGACATCCCCGCTGATCGGCACCGGCCCCGTCTGGGCCTCACACCCGGCCGTCGTCGCACAAAGCAGTACAAGGGCGAGGGGGTGTGCATGTCGCTTCATAGCGGGGTGCTCGGTAAGGCGTCGATCCGGCGGGGCAACGTCAGACGACGATCAACATTGAGACGGGGCGGCCAGGCTCACGTCTAGCCCGGATCGCTCACCAGAAGCTTGAAAACAGGCCCTCCTCTCTGGCATAACGGTCTTGTGATCAACAAGTTATGCACGAACAAGGGGGGCTGTCGGTGACGGAGTGTAACGCAGCGCAGTTCGAGTTTCACGGCCTCGGCCGGCGTGCGGTGGTGGCGGATTTCAATGGGGGCAAAATCAGTTCGGACGGTGGGGCCCTGCTGCGACGCGAGGTCGAAGCGCGCACCGGCATCCTTGCGCGCCTGGCCGAGCAGTTCGTCGATCACCGCAAGCCCGAGGCCATCGAGCATACGGTACGCGAGTTGGTCGCGCAGCGCGTGCTGGGGTTGGCATTGGGCTACGAGGACCTCAGCGACCACGATGTCCTGCGCCTGGACCCGCTGATGGCGGTGGCGGCCGACAAGGCGGATCCGACCGGCCAGAATCGGCTGTGCGAGCGCGACAAGGGCAAGGCGCTGGCGAGTTCGAGCACCCTCAATCGCTTGGAGCTGACGCCGGCGAATGCCAACGCCGAGGCGCGCGAACCAAGAAGATCGTGGCCAACCCCACGGGCATGGACCGGTTGCTGGTGGACTGCTTTGTGGATGCCGACGACACACCCCCGCAGACCATCTGGATCGATCTGGACGCCGCCGACGACCCGATCCACGGCGAACGCCAGGAGGGACGGTTCTTCCATGCCTGCTACTACTACCACGGCTACTGCTACCTGCCGCTGTACGTCTTCAGCGGCCCGCATCTGCTGTGCGCACGGCTGCGCCCGTCGAACATCGACGCCTGCGCGAGCTCGATGCAGGAGGTCGAGCGCATCGTGGGGTCGATCCGCGCCCGTTGGCCCGAGGCGAAGATCGTGGTGCGCGCAGAAGGCGGGGTCAGGTCTTGACTTGTGCCTCTCAACCCTGATCGGGGTCGGCCGTGGCGCCCGATGATCGACCAAAGCAAAGCACCGATGGGGTCAACAGGGCTAGGCCCTACCAGCAGGCCTCGGGAAACCCGGGTTAGACCACGGTTTCCCTGATCCAAGCCCGGACAGCCAGGGTCTGGTGCCCAGATCCCGTCTGTGCCCCCACGCAATGGCGGCGCGGCGTCACTTCGAAAAGGACGATGCTTTTCGTGCCATCTTTCGTGGTATGCGATCCTTTTCAGGGACCTGGGTGGCCCCACCTCCCCCGCAGCGGCAAACCTGAGCGGCATCGAGCTGCGTCTCGCGCCATGGTTCCCGCAGGCCGCCTGAGGCCTGCGCTTCTCAACCGAGTGACACCGTTGGAGGTTCGTCATGTCTACCGAGGCCATGAAAGTCACATCCACCCTTGCCGGCCCACCGGCCGAGATCTGTCGCATCGGTCTTACAGAGCCCTTCGGGTGGCTCGCGGACGGGGTGCGGAGCTTCGCATCCGCGCCGGGCACCAGCCTGCTCTATGGCGCCCTGTTCGCACTCGCAGCCGCCGGCACCACCTATCTGAGCTGGACCCTGCCGCGTTTCACCGTCGCCTTTCTTACGGGGCTCCTCCTGATCGGCCCCTTGCTGGCCGCCGGTCTCTATTTGGCGGCCCGCCAGCAAGGCAACGGTGAGCCCGTCAGCATCCCTGCGGCCATCCGCCACCTGAGCGACCACTCGGCCAACCTGGGGCTCTACGCCATCTTCCTGGCCCTGATCATGGCCGCCTGGGTGCGCCTCTCGGCGCTCCTCTTTGCCGTCAAGTCCAACATCGTCTTCATCTCGGTGGACGGCTACCAGAGCATCCTCTCCGGGACCGGCGACCCGGTGGCGGTGGCCTACTTCCTCCTCATCGGTCTCGTGCTGGCCTTTACGGTGTTCATCACCAGCGCGGTGGCGATCCCCATGATCGTGGACCGCGACTGCGGCCCCTTCACCGCCATCCAGACCAGCGCCCGCGCCTTCGCGAAGAACTGGCCGGCGATGCTGGTGTGGGCCGCCCTGATCGTCGCCCTGACCGCTATCGGCATCTTCACGTACTTCGTCGGCATGCTGGTCCTGTTCCCGGTGCTCGGCTACGCGACCTGGCACAGCTACAAGGCCCTGGTGACCTGACGCTGGCCGGGGCCGGCGGTCGCCGGCCCCGGAGACCAGCGCCCGATGCCCGTCGCGGCCCCACCCAGAGACCCCGCCCGGGGATTTGTCGACTTCGGGCTAACCCCAAAGGGACTTCGGCCAGGAGCAGCGCGATGCACCGCTTCAAGAACATCCTTTACCTCGCCGACGGGCCGGCCTCGCAGCGGCACAGCCTTGACCGAGCCGTAGCCGTGGCCCGTGCCAATCAGGGCCGTCTGACCGGCCTGGACGTCACCGCAGAGGTCAGCGCCGACTGGGACCC
>JBFZCW010000021.1:0-2729 GCA_041307765.1 Chromatiaceae bacterium | reverse complement strand
GTCACTTCGGCGACGCCCACCCGGTTGTCAATGGCCCAGAGAAACCCGTAGGCTGCCCCCAGCGCCGCAACGACGAGGGGGCCGATCACCGCCCAGGCGGTGGGAGGTCCGGAACGGTTGTTGCCGTTTCGCTTGCGTAGGCCCTCCAGCTCGCCGCGGACCTCCCGCAGCTCCGAAACCATCTCCGCCAGCAGGCCATCGGCGGTACGGGCAACGTCAGGGTTGAGGTGACTGCGCGGAAGCGGAAAAGGTACGTCGCGTGGCGCCATTGTGGTTCCTCTCCGAGTCCTTCAAGTGGCGCACCAGGGCCCGCAACTCCGACAGCACGATGGCGGCCTCGGTCACGGCTACCGCCAAGGTGGTGGCGCACTCAGGCGCGGGGGGCGCGGGTGCGGGTACGAGGCCCATCAACTACCTCCCCTGCGGCGCGAAACCGCGTAGCCGCCCCGGGACCATGGCCGCGGAGTCGGAGTATTCCCATAGGCGATCCTTGCGACGGGCCAACTCGTCGGCCGCCTTGTCGCCCAGCTCGTTGGTACCCTGCGCCCGAACTGACGTCTCCATGTTGCGCAGGAAGGTGGACGACGGCCCCCAGGGCTCGTACACGCCGTCCACAATGTCGAAGGCGTCGGCGTCACTGAATCCGGCCGCTTGCAGCAGGTCGGTTACCTCCTCTTCGGCCAGCCCCAGGCGGACGGCTGCCCAGGCGTCCCGGTGCGCGTCTGCGAAGACGGACTGCCGGGCGCCCTCCGTGCCCTCGAAGCCCTTGCGCAGCTCCTTGTCGTCCACGCTTCCGCGCCGCCGCGCCACGTCGCCCACGATGTCGTGAGCGTTGGTGCGGCGCCGGTACAGCTCCCGGGCGCGGTAGCCCATGGCCTGCTTCAGGTCCAGCTTTGTGATGCGGAACCCCGTGGCCATCGCCGCCGCCTCGATCAGCGGATCCCTGGCCGTGCCGTACAGCGTGGTTTCGCCCTCCAGCCCCTGGGCGATGCGCTCGAAGCTGGACCAGGTGCCCGGCTCCACCGCGTCCACGAGGTGGCCGAGAATGGAGTTGAACCGGCCTACTGCGTCGTCCTCGGGGTTGTAGATCGGGCGCCCCGACTCCTTCTCCTTGTTCCGGGAGACGTCGAGCATGTGCTGGGCCATGATCTCTTCGGAGAGGAACGGCGAGAGCATCTGGCCCACGGCGTTCTGAAGCGCCGGTACCCAGTCGTCGCCCCGGAGCATGGCGTTTACAGGGGTGCGCAGGTAGGAGTGCGGGTCCGAGTAGGAGAGGTCGATGTAGCGCACGTTGCCGTCCTTATCCCGTCCCAAGAACACGAGGTTCGAGTTCTCGGTCCAGGAGGGGAGGAAGCGGCGCATGTCGTCCTCCTCCTCTGCCGTGACGCCGGCCAGGTAGCGCGAGGCTAGGGAGGTCCCGTAGACCCCCGTGGCGGCAGCCGCGATGCCGGCGAGGCGTTGGGCTCCGATCTTTCGCAGCCGGGGATCGGCCAACTCCTCCTGAGCCAGCTTCAGGGTGTGGAACGTCGTCCGGAAGACCTCGGCCGGGAAGCTGATGAACGTCCCCACCAGCGGGAACTTGCGGAGCTTCTTGAAGGCCAGGGGCACCTTGGAGTAGGTGGGATAGGTGTTGCGCACGATTTCGGCCGCCCGCTTCTCCACCTCCTCGACGGACTCGCCCTTGAGCGCCTTCGAGTAGCGCTCCCGCTCGTTGTAGAAGGCGAAGACCTTCCAGACGTCGTCCTCTGCCCGGTACGCCTGCGTGGCCGTGCGCACCGCCTTCTCGGTGAGGGTGGCCGCAGGGCTCACTTCGTCGAAGCGCCGCTTCATGGTGTCCTGCACCGCGTCGCGCAGCTCGTCGGCCCGGGCGGACTCGTCCACCACGTTGAGCCGCTGAAGCCGCTTGTACTCCTCGCGCCACAGCGCGTCGTCGCCGATCCCCAAGTTCGCGGCCGTGGTCCGCAGCGCGTCCTTCGCCTTCCAGACCCGCCAGTGCCCGTTCATCACCGCGAAGCCGACGTTGCCCAGCACGTTGCGCACATGGGTCTGCACGGAGCCCACCGTCTTGGCGTACTTCACCGCCGCGTTCAGCCGAAGGATCTGGCGCAGCCATTCCGGGCTCTGCTCCGGCGCGAGCGCCTCCTCGAAGGCACGGCGGATCTCCGGCGTCGTGTAGAGCCCGTTCAGGGGGGCCATGGTCTTGGACCCCTCGGCGGCGATGGCCTTGGTGTAGCGCACGCCGTCCCGGACCACGGGCTCCTCGTGCAGGAAGGTGCCAAGTCCCTGGGCCCGCACTTCGGTGAGGAACTCGTGGTTGGCGATCAGGTGGGCCATCTTCGTGACGGACCGGGCGTAGTTCGTCATGGGGTCGCGGTACTCACCCATGAGGCGCCGGATCGGCTCGGCGATGTCCTTGCGCTTCGTCAGGATGCTCAGGTCCTTCGAGCCCAGTTTGCCCGATGCCAGGAAGTGGAGCGGGCTCGCGTCGTCGCGCCGGTCCAGCAGGGTGTCCACCAGCCCGTCCACCTCCTCGTCACTCATCGTCTTGCCCCGGGCCGTCAGCTCGGAGCGGATCCAGCCCACGGCGTAGTTGATGAGTTCGGGGTGCTTCTTGCGCACCGTGTTCGCCCAGTCCGGGTCATCCCACGCCTGGTAGGAGCGGGTGGCGTAGGTGCCCAGGTTCTCCGTGACTTTGGCGACCAGCGGGCCGTCCACCACGCCCGAGGCAA
>JBFZCW010000020.1:0-6648 GCA_041307765.1 Chromatiaceae bacterium | reverse complement strand
TGACGCGGTGTGGCGGCGGGCACCCGATCTCGGATACCGATGGGGTTCGTCTGGCAGAGGGCGCGGAAGAACCGCTCGGCATCGCCGTAACGCCAGAGTGCCTCGGTGTAGCGGAGATGGGCATGGGTATACATGACCCCGATCTCCCGGCCGAAGAAAGAGCTGCTCTCCGCCCGCTGGAACCGCTCCTGCACTCCGCCGCGGTAGGCCATGGGCCGGTCGAACAGCCTGGCCCCGTCCGGCCCGAACAGGTGGGCCTCGATCAGATCGAGATGGCGGCGCGCCTGCTCCGGGGTGAAGAGCCCGTCGATGATGGCATGCACCATCGCCAGCAGGCTGTAGGAGATGCCGGTGTCCGGGTCCCGCGGATGGAGCAGATACCGAATGTTGCCCAGATCGTTGAAAACGGCGTCGTTGAAATCGGCGAATCCGGTCAGGGTGTCGTCGACGATCAGCAGGCGCTGGAAGTCCGCCCGCAGCCGCTCCGCCATGGCCCCGCACTGCGCCACCTCCGCGTCGAGCCCCAGATACCCGAAGGCGTCGGCCAGGGTCGAGAGTGTGTGGAAGTGCAGTGTCACGGTCCAGGCGCTGCACAGGCGCTCGCGCATGGCGGGGTCGACCGGCTGCAGGGAGTCGTTCCAATCGCCGTGACCGTAGGCGGCCAGCTCGGTGCCCGGGATGCGGCGGTTGCGGATGACCCCGAGCGCACGTTCGAGGTGGTCCCGGATCGACACCACCTCCGCCCGGTCATCGCCATCGGGGTGGAAGAAGGGCAGGTCCTCGTCCAGGAGCGCGGCGTCCCCCGAAGCCAGGAGGTATTGGGCGAGTGCCAGTAGGGGCCAGAAGACGATGTCGCCGTGGGAGTCGCCGGGCCGGATACCGCGCTCCCGCTCGAAAAACATGAACCATTGGGGCCAGTCCCCGTCGGGGTTCTGCTGCCTGAAGACGCGCAGCAGGAGGGCGCGGATGGGCTCGGGACGGCCAAGGGCCAGCAGCATCTCCACCGGACCCTGGGTCACGTCCCGGGTGCCCCAGCCGCCGCCGGAATACTGCTCCAGACCGCGGGGGCTCAGGTAATGGACGAGCGCATTGTGGACGAGCCAGGGGAGGATCTCGGCGAGCCGCGCCGTCTCCCCGGCCAGGGGACTGCCCACGGGGGGGTGGATGCGCAGCCCCGCCGTGATCTGGCTCCAGTAACGCTCCTCCGGCATCAATTCCGCCTCGGGCCCGGGGACCAAACAGCCGGTGATGCGCACCGCCATGGAACGGGCCGGGGCGGTGATGAGGCAGAGAAACGGCTGGCTGCGGGACCGCCCGTCGGCAAATAACAGCTCGTCCCCCCCGAAGCGCTCGATGGTGGTTCCTGGCAGGGGGTCGAGCCGGAAGCCGCCACCGGGAAAGCGTCGGCCGACATCGCACTCGGGGATGGGACGGATGAAGAACCCCTGGTCGTCCTGGACGTAGCGCACCGGCACCGGGTCCGAGCCGTCGTCCCCGTTGATCGCGACATGGTTGGAGAGCAGGAAGCGCAGGGGCCCCCCTTCCAGGACCTCCGCGGACAGCAGGAGCTCATGTCGGTCCGTGGGGGCGAAGCTCTCGACCCGGAGAAGCCCGCCCGCGTGCCGGTAGTACCAGCGGCAGTCCTGGGGGCTCATCTCGAAGGCAGATGGCACATCCAGGAGCTGCCAGCCGCCGTCGATCTCGACGAATAGCCGTTGGCCGTGGGAGCGAAAGAGGCCCAGGTAGCCGTGGGTGGTGGACAGGAACCGATTGATGCTGACGTGACCCTGGGTCACCATCGAGTGGAAGACCCCGGCCATCCAGGCGGTGGAGGTCAGGGCCGACTCGTCTGGGGTCAGGCCGCCGCCGGTGCGCAGGATCTGCCCGTGAGGGCGCAGGACTATCAGCTCCTTGGCCTTGAGCGCCACATGGGAGCGCTCCCCCACGAAGAACGACAGGGGGCGTCCGTCCTCCCGCTCCACCTCCCGCAGGCGGGTCCCGAAGAGGGCGGCGATCCCAGCCGCCGTCAGATCCCGGGTCTCCAGCAGCGGCGCCGTGCTGAACAGGCTCGCAGCCCAGCTCCGCCACTCGCCCGGATCAGCGGCTTGCAACCGCACGGCCTCCGGCAGGGCGAGCGCCCGCTCGACCCAGGCCAGGTCGGCCGCCGAGGTCGCCTCGGGATGATCGGCCTCGATCCAGCCAAAGAATCCCCGCACCGCCCGCCCGCCCGGCGGGAGCTGCACCGGCGCGTCCTGGATGGCGGCCATCCCATGCTCGTGCTGGCGGCGCAGGCCCGGCAGGCCCTCGCTCAGGGCCGCCGGGCCCTGGCCCGCTCGCGTCGCGAGCCCATGGACCTGCAAGGCATCTGTCGCGTAGCTGACGCCTTTCCCTAGTGAGCCGATCAGGCACCAGGGGTTGCGGCCGCCCATGGACTGGTTCTGCCGCGAGGCCAGCACCCAACCCCGCTCGGGGTGGGCCAACGGGGTGTGGTCCAGGTACTGGCTGACGTAGTACTCGTTGAGGCGCACCGCCCCGTAATGGGCAAGGGCCAGGTCCTGCGCATAGATCAGTTCCAGGGTGGCGGCTTGATCGCCGGTGTTCTCCAGCGCCACATGCCAGAACCAGGCGGGTGCAGTCTCCGCCAGGACCAGCGAGACGGTGAAGCGAATGCCCTGCCAGGTACCGGCCAGCGTCAACCCCTGGCTGTCGCACCGCACCGCGGCTGGACTGCGCGGGCCGAGCAGGGGGACGGCCTCGACCGACTCCCCGAGCCGGCGCAGATACAGGTTGGCCGGGCCGCCATCGAGCTCGTTGCCAAGGAACAGGTTGAGGATGATGTCCCCATGATCCATGCGGCGGATGGAGCCGTTGGCATTCACCTGCACCGTCAGGCCGGAGGGGCTTTCGAGGCGGACAGGATACTGGTCTGGCTGGCGGTCTTGATTCGTCATGGCGTGATACCTGATGGATTGATGGCATTTGCGCCACTCATCGGCCTATGTCCCAGAGAAACGCATGTGGCTCAATGAGAAAGATCGTTAAAGGCTTCTTGAGCGACCACGATCTGCACAAATGGGTCAATTCCAGCTGGAGGCCGATCCCCGTGGGAGCGGCGCCCTCGCCGCGACGGAGCCTCGCGATGAGGTCGTTGGCCTGACCAGTCGCACCGAGGGCGGCGCTCCCACCAGCGGGCTTGTAACTCACGAGCGAGCGGAAGTGGGGCGTCATCACGGTGAGCTCATTCATGCCGAGCGTCAGGAGACCCGCCGCGACATTGGCCGCAAGGATGCCCTTGGTGACGGTGAGGTCGCGCGCCAGGTTCGCGCTGTGGGCGTAGAGGGCGATGTAGCACGATCTCCGCCGGATCGCCGACGGACACCTTGGCGAGGTTGTTCTCGGTCAGGTAGGCCTCGACCCAGACCTCCTCGAAGGACAAGAGATTCATCAACCCCTGGCCCGCCTTCGCAAAGGTGCCCTCACCGATGGTCAGATCGACCACGACACCGCGCGATGGCGCGTGCAGCTCGGTCCATTCCAGATTGAGCTCGGCCTCGCCGAGCTGGGCGATGCGGAATCCGAGGTGCAATCCCAACCCAAGATATTCATCCTCCGAGCGCGATACATAGGCCCACCATCAGGGCGCCGATGACGACCATCGAAATGCCCATCCTCCAGGGCGTACGCCCGCTGGAGCGGCCGAGCCGGTAGCCCGCCACGAACAGCAGCACCACGGCGGCGGCGTTGGAGAGTCGCATCGCCAGGCCAGCGTCGGATAACAGGAGAAACGGAATCGCCACTGGAACTGTGGCGAGACATACGAGGATAGCCACCGCGACGGCACCCCAAAGATCCTCCTTGGCCAGCCGTACATACGCGGGGGGTTCGGGTAGCTCGATCAGACGTTGGCGCATCGTCTCCAACTCCTGCGGGTCAAGAACAGAGGCAACCACTGGCGGGAGTGCGTCAGCGATGAGCCGGTGTGCAGTCGGCGCATCGGCGGCCGTGCGCGCAGCGCGCAGGGTCATGAGGCCACTGCCTTTTTCCGCCATTTTGTCGAACCTCTTGGCGTCCAGGTCCGGCTTGCGCCAGCACTGAACGCCGTCCGCCCAGGACATCGGCTTGAGGCGGACGCAGTCCGACAGGAACCCGCTGCGGGTCATGCGGCTCGGGTCGCTGGCGGTCACGCTGGTGCCGCTGCCGAAGACGTTGGAGTCCGTAGCGCAGCTGCCAGTGACGAGCGCCGCGGTCAAGACCGCCACGGGAATCCACGGCCAGGAACGGCCTGATTGTTTGACATGCTCTTTAGTCGCCTGATGGCGCAAGCGCCGGTTCTCGGTTGCTGGATCGCATTGATAGTCTGCCCCGCCCAGTCACGGCCGGACTGAACGGGCGGCGATTCCGGGCACGCGGATGCGACGGTCAAGCACCGCAACCCACGTCGTTCCTGCAATGAGGCCAGGCGAGTCAGGTGCCGGCGGGCTCCGCCGGACGCCTGCTCCGATAGGCGTTGACCGCCTTGCGTAAGGTCGGGAAATAACGCGCGATCGCGCGGCCTTCGCTCATGTTCCGTTGCCGGCGCGCCGCATCGATCTCGGTCAGCCGGCCGGCGACCACCAGGTCTGCACCCTGTTTGCGCAGGGTTTCGGACAGGTTCTCGATCTCCGCGTAGCCGGTGGCGTCCAACTGCGTGATCGGCAGCGCGTCGAGCACGAACCATTTCAGCTCAGGGCCGGCCGCGCGGATCGCCGCCTGGGCCTGCTGCTTGAAGTACGGCGCGTTGAAGAACACCAGCGGGGCGTTGAAACGAAACAGCACCAGGCCGGGATCGGTCTTGGCCTCGGGGTGGCGGGCGAGCGCATGGAGCCCTGGCAGCCCCTTGACCTCCCCGAGGGCCTCGACGCCGGGGCGCGAGGTGAGTTTGACGAAGCGCAGCAGCGCTAGGATGACCACCACCAGGATGGCATCGATGGCACCTACCCAAATCACGCCAAAGGTTGCGAGCACGGACAGCGCGAACTCGCGCCGGTCGAACCGATAGATCTCACGCAAGGTCTTGAAGTCCAACAGCGACAGTGAGGCCTTGATCAGCACCGCCCCTAGGGCCGCGATCGGCACATAGTGCAACGGCTCGGTCAGGAACAGCAGGACCACGGCGATGGTCCCCGCCGCGATCAGCCCGGCGACCTGGGTGCGCCCGCCGGCGGCATCGTGCATCGCAGTGCGCGAGTCGGCGCCGCTGATGGCGAAGGATTGGGATACGCCGGCGGCGATGTTGGCGGCACCGAGCGCGGCGAACTCCCGGTCCACATCGATCTCGTAACGGTTCTTGGCCGCGAAGCTGCGCGCCGTGAGCATCATGCTGGAGAAGCTGACCAGCGCGAGTCCGGCGGCCGCTCCCGCGATCTCGTCGAGCAGATCGAGCGGCACGCGAGGCCACTGGATCTCCGGCAGGCCCGCCGGCACGGCGCCGATCACCGCGACTCCCTGCGCGTCGAGTCCGAGCACCGCTACCGCCAGGCCGGCGGCGACCAGGGCCACCAACGCAGCCGGCAGGCGGGGCAGCCAACGCGCAGAGAGGAACAGCACGACCAAGGTGCCGAGGCCCACCGCCAGCGTGAGCCAGTGGGTCTGTCCGAACTTGCTCGCGATCTCCACCAGTTTCGGGATGATGCCTGGGGCCCCGATGGAGAACCCGAACAGCTTGCCCAACTGGCCGACCAGGATGGACAGCGAGATGCCGTTGAGGAAGCCCACCAGGATTGGCTTGGACAGGAAGTCCGCCAGCGCCCCGAGCCGCAGGAAGCTAGCGCCGATGCAGAACAGCCCGGTCAGCGCGGCCAGCACCACCGAGAGCGACAGATAGAGCGCCGGGTCACCCCCCGCCAGCGGTGTCAGGGTCGCCGCGACCAGGGCGCAGGTCGCGGCATCGGGGCCGACCATCAATTGCCGGGAGGTACCGAACAGGGCATACGCGACCAGCGGCAGGATGCTGGCGTACAGACCCACGACCGGGCTGAAACCGGCAAGCTGGGCGTAGGCCACGCCGACCGGCAGCGCCACGGCGGCCACCGACAGACCGGCGACCAGGTCGAGGGGGAGGTCGGCGCGGTGGTAGCCGAGCAGTGCCGGCAGGCCGGGCGCGAAGCGGGCCAGCCGGCCGGACGAGATCGCTTGGGAAGCGATCGCATCGTTGGTCATGGTGCGCAGCCCAAAACGTTCAAGCGACTTCCGGGATGAACTTGAACGGATAGTCTGGCTCGCGATAGCCACCGGGCTTTTGCCGCTTCGGCAGCTCCACCTTCTCGCGCGGCAGCTCCTGGTAGGAGATCTGGCTTAACAGGTGATGGATCAGGTTCAGACGGGCCCGCTTCTTGTCGTCGGAGCGGACGACGTACCAAGGCGCGAAGCCGGTATCGGTGGCCGCGAACATGGCGTCGCGTGCCCGCGAGTAGTCGTACCAGCGGTTGTAGGACTTGAGATCCATCGGCGAGAGCTTCCAGATCTTGCGCCCGTCCTCGATGCGCGCCGCGAGCCGGCGGGTCTGCTCCTCCGGGCTGACCTCGAGCCAGTACTTGAGCAGGATGATCCCGGAATCCACCATCGCCTTCTCGACCAGCGGGGCCATGTCCAGGAACCGCTTGGTCTGCT
>JBFZCW010000019.1:0-4704 GCA_041307765.1 Chromatiaceae bacterium | reverse complement strand
TAGGCGAGCCCCTTCTCCATCAGGCGGGTGAAGAGCCATTGCTCCCACCGGTAATAGTCCGGGTCGCACGTCGCCAGTTCCCGATCCCAGTCGTAGCCGAAGCCGAGCCGCTTCAACTGGTCCTTCATGTAGGCGATGTTGGATCGCGTCCACTGAGCCGGGGGCAGGCCGTGCTTGATAGCGGCATTCTCCGCCGGCAGGCCAAAGGCGTCCCAGCCCATGGGTTGGAGCACATTCTTGCCCAGGGCTCGTTGATAACGGGCGATGACATCCCCGATGGTGTAGTTACGCACATGCCCCATGTGCAGCCGGCCCGAGGGATATGGGAACATGGACAGGCAATAGAACTTCTCCCGGCCGTGGTCTTCCACCGCCTTGAACGATTGGTGCTCTTCCCAATAGCGCTGGGCCGCGGCCTCGCAGGCCCGCGGGTCGTAGTCTGGATGCATGGGTTTAGGGCCGGGGCTGGTGGACGGAGAAAGAGGCGGGCAAGGATACCTCAGTCGCGGTTGGGCAGGCGAGGGCTTGACCCAGCCGCCAACGGGGGGCCGCGTGGACCCACCACGATCTTGCACGCTCCCGGTTGCCCGGGTGAGCGCCCCGTGAGCCGGCTGCGTTCGTTCTGGACTTCCGGGGACAGCTGCCAAGCAGGCAGACGTCGGAGTCACAACATGCCGGCAAAGGGCTGGACCTCCACGAGGTCGCCTGGGCCGACGGTGCCGCTGTCCTCCGGCAGGCAGATGAAACAGTTAGCGTCGGTCACGGAGTGCAGCACGCCCGAACCCTGGTTACCGGACAAGCGGACCCGCCACTGACCCTCGGCCAGGAAGAGGCGGCCCCTCGGGAATTCCCGCCGCCCAGGGAGCTTGCGAATGGGACTGTCGCAGCAGACCTGGAAGCTCGGACGGATGGGTAGGGGATCCAGTCCCTGGAGCCGGTGCAAAGCATCCTGCACAATCTGGCAGAAGCTCACCAGGACCGCTACCGGGTTGCCGGGCAGGCCAAACAGCCAGGCCTTGCCGAGGCGCCCGAAGGCCATCGGGCGGCCCGGTTTGATGTCGATGCGCCAGAAGCGCACCTCACCAAGGCGCCCCATGATCTCCCTCACATAGTCGGCCTCTCCCACCGAGACTCCGCCGGTGGTGAGGATGGCATCCGCCTGGGCGGCGGCCTCGGTGAAGGCCTGCTCCAGGGCGGCGGGATCGTCGCGCACCACGCCGAGGTCCAGGACATCCACCCCAAGCTGCGTGAGGACTCCGTAGAGCGTGTAACGGTTGCTGTCGTACACATCGCCTGGGCCAAGAGCGTGGCCGATGGATACCAGCTCGTCACCGGTCGAGAAGAAGGCGATGCGGGGCCGGCGGTGGACCGCAACCTCTGCCAGGCCAAGCGAGGCCAGCAGCCCCAACTCCGCCGGGCCGATGCGCTGGCCGGCGAGCAGGGCAGGACGGCCCGCGGCCAGGTCCTCGCCGGCCCGGCGCACGTTCTGGCCGGGCTTGCGGACGGCGGGCAGAATCACCCGGTCCCCCTCCACCCGAGCTGCCTCCTGCATGACCACGGTGTCCGCGCCTCTGGGCAGGACCGCGCCCGTCATGACCCGCACCGCCTGGCCCAGCCCCACGAGGCCGGAGAAGGCCCCGCCCGCATAGGCGGTGCCCACCAGGTCCAGGTGGTTCTCCTCCGAGGCGAGGTCCGCGGCCCGAGCGGCAAAGCCGTCCATAGCCGAGTTGTCGTGGGCCGGGACATCGAAGGGGGCGACCACGTCTCGCCGCAAGATCCGACCCAGGGCGGAGCGGATGGGGATCTGCTCCCAGCCGGCTACCGGGGTTACCGCGTCCAGCAAGGTCTGGCGGGCCTGGGCGACGGTCAGGGCCGGTGCCTTTCCGCCGCAGTCAGGGGTATTGGGCATGTGGGTGTCACCTCAGGGCGGGTTCAAGCGGAAAGCGCTATTTCGCCGCATCAGGGAAGAACAGCTGCTCGCCACCGATCCTGTAGCTTGCGATGGCCGCCTGGCCGGCAGGACCGGCGATCCAGTCGATGAACTTCATGCCAGCGGCCTGCCTCACCGCCGGGTGCTTGGCCGGGTTGACCAGCATGACCCCGTAGGGGTTGAACATGCTCGGGTCGCCGGCGAACAAAAAATCCAGATCCTGGCGGTTCTTGAAGGAGAGCCAGGTACCCCGGTCCGCCAGGGTGTAACCCCCGAGGGAGGCGGCCATGTTGAGCGTCGGACCCATCCCGGAGCCAGACTCTTTGTAGCCCGCCCATGCCTTGGAGTCCACCCCAGCCGCCTTCCAGAAGCGCAGCTCCGCCGCGTGGGTCCCGCTCTTGTCGCCGCGGGACACGAAGGGCGTGACGCCGGCGGCGATGCGCTTGAAGGCGTCTGCCGCCCCCTTCGCCTCCTGCACCTTGGCTGGGTCGGCCTTGGGGCCCACCAGAACGAAGTCGTTGTACATCACATCGCGCCGCCCCACCCCGAACCCCTCGGCCACGAACTTGTCCTCTGCCGGCCGGTCGTGCACCAGCACCACGTCGGCGTCCCCGCGACGGGCAGCCTCCAATGCCTGGCCTGTGCCCAGCGCCACCACCTTGACCCTGATCCCGGTCGCCTGCTCGAACAGCGGCAAGATGTGGCCGAACAGGCCGGACTGCTCGGTCGAGGTGGTCGAGGCCAACACGATGGACTCCTCGGCCTGGGCGACGACCGCCAGGGGCAGTAGGGCAGCGATCACGCTGGTTCGCAGCCAGGTCAGTCGGGAAACGCGATTCGCCATGGGAGCTCTCCTCTGATGAATAAACGGGCCTCTTGGGATTGTGGCCTTGCAAAGAAACGGGCCGAAGGGCTGTGCTCGCGCACCCGCCCGGCCTCGATGAAGACGATGTCGTCGGCCAGCCGCATGGCCTGACCCAGGTTGTGGGTGGTCATGAGCACCCTGGCCCCGTCGGTACGGATCTCGCGGACGATGGACTCCACGGCCTCGGTGGCCGTCGGATCCAGGGCGGCGGTGGGCTCGTCCAGGAGCAACAGCCGCGGCCGAACCGCCCAGGCCCGGGCCAGGGCGAGGCGCTGGCGCTCGCCCCCGGAGAGATGCCGGGCACTGTCGGAGGCTCGGTGGGTCAGACCCACACGTTCCAGGACCTGGCCAACCCTCCGGCGGACCTCTGCGCTCGCCAGCCCCTGGGGCTTGAGCCCCAAGCCTGCATTGTCAGCCACCGTGGTGCGCAGGAGCATGGGGTGCTGGAAGACCATGGCGATCTGCGCGGCCGGGGCCCCGTTGCCAGCCCAGGAGATGCGGCCCCCGTGAGGGCGCTCCAGACCCGCCAGGATGCGCAACAGCACCGTCTTGCCCGCCCCGTTGGGGCCGAGCACCAGGGTGATCCCCTCCCCCTCCAGCGTCAGGTCAAGGCCGGTCAGGACCGGCCGGCCGTCGGGCGTGAACTGCAGTCCATCAAGCCGAATCGGGAACATGGCATGGTGACTCTGTGCAGTGGACTAGGGAATTTCGGCCGGTGCGGAGGCGACCGTCCCCATTCGTCGAAGCCTGGATGCCACAGCACCCAACCGATACAAATGGTCCCGGCAGGGGGCGGCCGTCTGGCCCCGCGGCTGGCCAAGCCCGCGGCCTCGGCCGATCCGGCGCAGGGGCTTCCAACGGCTGGCGGCCCACCTAGCCATACCTGCGCATGGCCCATTGACGCAGCCCATAGGCCAGCGCATTGAGGGCGACCACCAGAGAGATTAGTACCAGCCCTAGGGCGATGGACAGAGGCAGGTCGCCCTTGGCGGTCTCCAGCGCGATGGCGGTAGTCATGACCCGGGTGAACCCGTCGATGTTGCCCCCCACGATCATCACTGCCCCGACCTCGGACATCGCGCGCCCGAGCCCGGCCAGCACCGCCACGATCAGGGAGAAGCGGCAGTCGTGGAGCAGGATCGCCACTGCCTGGCGGCGGTTGAAGCCGAAGGCAGTCAGTTCGGTGCGGTAGTCGCGCCAGGCGTCCTCCACCGTCTGGCGCGCCAGGGCCGCCATCAGGGGTGCGACCAGGAGCGTCTGAGCGACCACCATGGCGGTGGGGGTGTAGAGCAGCCCCAGCCCTCCCAGCGGACCGGACCGGGACAGGGCGAGGTAGACGACGACGCCTAGCACCACAGGCGGCATCCCCATCATGCCATTCAGCAGGACCGTGACGGCCGCCCGGCCGGGGAAATCTGCCACTGCGACCCAGGCCCCCAGCGGCAGCCCAATCAGCGCCCCTGTCGCCGTCGCCCCGAGGCTGACTTTGAAGGAGAGCCAGACAATGTCGAGGACCCCGGGGTCCAGCTGGACCAGGAGCGCGACTGCCTCCAGCAGGGTCTGGCCCATCAGCCCCCGCCCCTATGGGTCGCCAGATCCAGGCGGCGGAGCAGCCAGGCCCGGGCGGCGAGGTCCGGCCCGGCGAGTCGAATGCAAACCTGGACGGTCGGCAGCCGCAGCCCGGCGATGACCCGGTCAGGGCCCGGGGTAACGACGATGTCCAGGACGGCGCCATCTCGGGCGACCCGAAAACTCTTCCCGCCCCCCGCCAGATCTTCGGGAAAGGCATCGCGCAGACCGCGGAGGTACTCTGCCGGGGTCGCGGAGACCTCGCGCTCCACGAGCTCGCAGGCTGCATCCACACCCAAGGGGTCAGCCGCCCGCGATGGGCGGCCAGACCGCCAGTTGG
>JBFZCW010000018.1:0-30825 GCA_041307765.1 Chromatiaceae bacterium | reverse complement strand
GCGCGCATCGATGCGCGCGAGTCCGTAGTACTCGGTCACGGCGATCGCCGCGATGTCCTCCCGGCTCCGACCCGGCGCGTACTTGGCGAAGTCGAACAGATACTTGAAGAGGTCCTTCGCGCCGTCGAAGTGCTCGGCGTTACCGTCCCGGAAGACGACCGTCGCGACCCATTCCGGGTACTTTGTGACGAACATCCCGCAGACTGGACAGACGTCGGTGGGCTGCGGCCGGGGCACATCCAGCGCCTGGCTGGCCGATGGCAGACCGGCGAGGACCGCCAGCATGGCGATGCCCAAACCCCTACCGCCCCAGTTGCGGCACACCCGCTTGCTCCAGGACATGGCCTCAGCCCTCGGCGGTGCGGGCCGCGGGGGAGGCATGCGACGTGTCACCGGATGCCGGACGCGGGGACCGCGCCCGCTTCTCGGGGCGCGGGAGATAAAGGCTCCAATGCCAGAGCGTGAAACCGATGAGTGCCATCCCCGTCCAGGTGTGCAGCGGCATGTAGCGGCGCCGCGGACGCTGCATACCGGTCCACACCAAGACCCCCAGCGCCACCAGTACACCGGCCTTGGCGAGGGTGCGCTGGGTCTTGATGTCGACCAACGGGCCCGCGTCGCTCCGTGCCCTATCGGCTGGGGGCCTGTGCGCCGGAAGCCTGTGCTGATCGTCGAGAGGCATGGTCTCTACTCCTGTTGTTCTTGGCGATGCATTGCGGCTGGCTGGCCCGTTCGGCGCGCCGGATGTGAGCTGCGACGTGCCATCGGTGAGCTGGGCGAGTCACCAGTTCCCCAGCTTGCGCATGACGTTGAAATAGCTGATGCCTTGGTAGAGGGTACTGAGCCCCATGACGATGACGACGGCCGCCGCGGCCTTGAGCAGATGCCCCCGCACCTTGCCCCCGAGCCGCCCGAAGATCAGGGTGACAAACAGCATGGCGGGCAGGGTTCCAAGCCCGAAGGCCAGCATCAGCAGGCCACCCTCCAGGGCAGTGGCCGCTGTGGTCGCCTTGACGGCCATCGCGAGCGTCAGGGCGCAGGGCATCATCCCGTTGACCAGGCCGCCCAAGGCGGCGCCGCCCACCGTGCCGGCCTTGGCCGCGTTCGCGAAGCCCTGCCGCAGCCAACGCACGGGGGCGAAGCCCACGGCCAGCCGGGTGCGCATCAGACCCATGGTCTCCAGCCCGAGAAGGATCACCAGCACGCCCGCCACGATCTGTAGCAGCCCCTGGAGCTTGCCGAGCAGTCCGGTGGAGACCAGGGCGACACCCGCCAGGGCGGCGATGGTCCCGACCAGGGTGTAGACGCCGATGCGTGCCCCATGGTAAGCGACGTAGGGCATTGGGCCGATCCCGCCCTGGGATGCCTTGATGACGAAGCCGGAGACCAGGGCGCCGCACATGCCGACGCAGTGCCCGCTGCCGAGGATGCCGCTGATAAAGGCCAGGGAGTAATCGAGCCCGCCGCTCACAGGTCACCCCGGTTGAGACGCAACGAGTTGCTCACCACCGACACCGAGCTCATGGCCATGGCCGCAGAGGCGAACATGGGATTCAGGCGCCCGGAGGCCGCGACGGGGATGGCCAGGGCGTTGTAGCCAAAGGCCCAGAAAAGGTTCTGATGGATTACGGACATGGTGCGCCGCGACAGGGCGATGGTCTGGGGCACCCGCCCGATATCGCCGCTGGCGATGGTCAGGTGCGCGGCCTGCATCGCTACCTCGGTGCCGCCCCCGATCGCGAAGCCCACATCGGCCGCGGCGAGTGCCGGGGCGTCGTTCACCCCGTCCCCAATCATCCCGACACGCAGGCCCTGGGCCCTGAGCCTGTCGATGACTGCCAGCTTGTCTGCCGGTCTGGCCCCGGCGATGACCTCGTCGATGCCGACCTCGGCGGCGACGTGCTCGGCAGCCGCTTGGATGTCGCCGGTCACCAACAGGGTGCGGACCCCGAGTTGGTGCAGGCGCGCCACAGCCGCACGGGCGCCGGGGCGGGGTCGGTCCGCCACGCCGAACAGGGCCACGGCGGCTCCGTCCAACGCCATGAGCACGGGGGTCTTGCCCTGGGCGGCGAGCCGCTCGGCACGCCCCTCCAGGCGACCAGTACCCACGCCGTGCTCCTCCAGGTAGTCGCGGTTGCCGAGCAGGACCCGTTGTGCGCCTACCCGAGATTGGACCCCCCGTCCGGGACGAGCCTGGAACTCATTGGCCTCAAGCTCGCGCACGCCCTGCTCCCGCGCCTCGGCGGCAATCGCCCGGCCGAGAAAGTGCTCAGAGCCAGATTCCACGGCCAGGGCCCGCTCGAGGAGGAAGGTGTCGGTCCACTTGGACAGGTTGATCAGGTCGGTCACGCGGGGGCGGCCTTCCGTCAGGGTCCCCGTCTTGTCGAATACCACCACGTCGAGCCGGGCCGCCAGCTCGAGGGCCTCGCCGTTGCGGACGTAGATCCCGTGGCGCGCGGCACGCCCCGTCGCGACCATGATGGCCACTGGGGTCGCGAGCCCCAGCGAGCAGGGGCAGGCGATCAACAGGACGGCGATGGCATTGGACATGGCCGCGGTCAGCCGCGCGCCGCGCCCGATCCAGGCGAGGAAGGTGGCCCCGGCGACGGCCATGACGCCAGGTACGAATACGGCCGAGACCCGATCCACCAGCTTCTGGACCGGCAGCTTGCCGGCCTGTGCCTCGTCCACCATGCGGACGATGCCGGCGAGGACCGTATCCGCGCCGATGGCCGTGACCTGTACCCGCAGCAGGCCCAAGCCGTTCATGCACCCGCCAACCACCCGGTCACCCGCGGCCTTGGTCACCGGCATGCTCTCCCCGGTCACCATGGACTCATCCACATCAGATGCCCCGCCGGTCACCAGACCGTCGGTGGGGATGCGGTCGCCTGGCCTAACCAGCAACAGGTCGCCGACCCGCAGGGAATCCACCGACACCTGCCGCTCGCCCACCCCGTCCAGCAGGGTGGCGGTCTGCGGCTGGAGCTCCACCAGGCGGCGGATGGCCTCGCTGGCCTTGCCCTTGGCCCGCTCCTCGAGGTAGCGGCCGAGCAGGACGAAGGTCACGATCCCCGCGGCTGCCTCGAAATAGACGTGCCGGCTGCGCCACCAGAGCGTGGTCACGCTGTAGGCGTAGGCCGAGCCGGCCCCCAGGGCGATGAGGGTGTCCATGTTCGATGCGCGCAGGCGGGCGAGCCGCCAGGCCTTGTCGAAGAAGGGCCAGCCCGCCCACAGAACCACAGGCGTGGCCAGGGCCCATTCCAGCAGCCGTAGCAGCCGGGAACGGTGCATGGCCATGCCCAAGGTCATGACCGGAACCGTCAGCAGGCCCGCAACCAGGGCCCTTTGACCGGCCTTTCGCACCCGCTCCCGCTCGGAGGCGATGAGGGCCTGGCGCTGGGTCAGGTTGTCCATCGGGCTGACGCGATAGCCCAGACGCGCCACGCGCAGCGCGATCTCGTCCTGCGACAGCCTGCCACGGATCATGGCCGAGCCAGAGCCGAAGCTGACGGAGGCCTCCGAGACCCGCGGGTCGCGCTCCAGGTCCATCTGGATCAGCAGGGCGCAGGAGGCGCAGGTCATGCCTTCGATGGCCATATGAGCCACGCGCCCCGACGCGGGGCAGTATCCGGTGTCGCAGGTCTCGTCGGCATCCGCCGTGGACGGTTGCACCGTGGTCCGTCCCGTTGTGGCACCCGGCCTCGGGGTCAGGTTGCCGAGTACCCGGTCCAGCAACGTCAGCAGCGATGCGGCGGCGATCCGGGCGGGGTCGTAGTAGACCGCCACGGACCCGATCTCGGGCACCGCGCGCACCCGCGCGATGCTGGGATGCTTGGTGAGCAGGATTTCGAGCAGATAGGCCCGTTCCTGGTGCTTCAGGACGACGGGCGTATAGACCCTCAGCCGCCGGCGCAGGGCATGCACCACCCGATAGTGGTCGCCCAGCATGCCCGCCACCATCTCCCCCGTCGCCGCGTCCATGGGCTCAGCGTCCGCGCTGGCGCGCTCGGACCATCAGGTAAGTCAGATAAAAGACGGCCAGCCATTCGTAGCGGAACCGGAACGGGGCCCGCAGCCACTGCTGCGTAATCCGATCCCAATGGACCCTGATCAGATACAGGACCAGTACGTCCGTCATAAACTCGTGGAACACCTTCCCCGGGTCCTGCAGGACCGCCGGCGCTTTCTTGAACCGGGTCAGGGAGAGTTGCTGCAGCGCCGCGGTAGTCTGGCGCATCTCCTGCGCCTTTTCCCGCGCCCAGCGTACCGGTCCCAGATTCATGGCCCAAGCCTTCAGGCCGGACGGAGGGGTCTGCTCCGCCTGGCGTGCCACGCAATGCTCACACCCAGGCTGCAACCCCTCTGCCTCCACGGTGGCCAGTCCCCGACCCAGGGCTCGGGCGACCCGCGGCACATCGGAGACGGACGGATGGAAGCGGATCGCCAGCTTGTCGTAGGCCGGGTGAAAGGTCACCCGATAAACCCCGTCCAGCGCCTCCAGTCGCCGTTGAATCGCCGCTGCAGCGGCGCCGGTGCACAATCCCTGGGGGAGATCGAAACGCAGGTAGCCATCGGCGCGATGCCGCAGGACCACCTGGCTCATGAGACTACCGTTCATCGTCATTAGGGTCACCGACTCGCCAGACCGGGGCGACGCCCGTGAGCGTCAAATGCTCAAGCGGGACCAGGCCCCGCCGGGCCGCCCTCTGCGCGCTCCTTGGCCTCCTCCATCAGGTCCTCGAGGGTCTCACGCGTATTCATGATGTAGTCCTTTCCCATCTCTGAGGCCCGCATCGCTGCGTCGACGATCTCCTTGCGGTACTTGTACGCGAAGTAGCCGGCGGTGGCGCCTAGGGCGAACATCACCAGCGGATGGGTCAACAGCCGCCCCAGCGCGCCCCGTCCCGGCGAGCTGGAAGCGACGATCATCGCCCCGGTCGCCAGGTGGGGGCCGAGGCCTTGGCCGCCATGCAATCCGGCGCCGTGATTTGAATGATCGTGTGCCATGGCAGCGTTCCTCGTCGTTAGGGTGGGGACAGCGTGAAGGCCATACTCAGCGCCTGGAGGGGGCAGGCACGGGGTTGGTCGCGGCGTCGATATCGTGAAGCATCTGGAATATCCCGAGGCATCCGCCGCAGCAGAAGGCGTACTGCCTCGCAGGCGTCTCCAGGACCCAGGGCGCCCCTTCGATGGGCAGGCCGCACAGGTCGCAGGGCGGCGGCTCCTCGACCGCCGAGCATCCGCTCAAAGCGACGGCTCCTGCAGCAGCGCGGTGGCGACGGCCTCGAACGCATCCGGGCTTGCCTCGCCCAGGATCTTGTTGCGCACCCGCCCTTGGCGGTCGACGAAATAGGTCAGGGGCAGACCCACCACCCCGTACTGACCCGATACCGCTGCGTCCTGGTCCAGGGCGACCTCATAGGAGATCCCCAGGCCGCGTGCGAAGCGCTCAGCCACCTCGCGAGACTGTCCAACATTCAGGGCCAACACCACAAGGCCGGCTTCGCGCTGACGCTGATAGACGGTCTCGATGGCGCGCATCTCGTCCTTGCAAAAGGGGCACCAGTCGGCCCAGAAGCGAAGGGCCACGACCCGCCCGCTGTAGTCGTCGGGGAAGCTTGCCCGGCTGCCGTCCACCCGCTCGACCGGAAAGGCAGGGGCGGCCGCGCCGGCCTGCGGTTGACTGGTCTGGGGCCCGCAGCCCATGAGCGGCCAAAGCATCGCAAGGGACAACAGCCGTCTCGCGAGGCAGCTCGGAGTCGCTGTTCGGGCTCGCCCCATTGCTCAGACCCCTTCGTTGCCCAGTAGAACCAAGCCGGACCGCGCCGTCAGGATACACACCCAAACGACGAGAAAAAAGAACATGCTGAGTGACACATTGGTCAGCCGGCGTGCCAGCGGCGGTACCACGTCACTCAAACTCGGCACACGCGCGAAAGGACGCACCGCGCCGCTTCCGATACCCAGGGCCGTCGCCAGGAATAACGGCCCGTACAGAAGGTAGCCCTGGTAACCGTACTCGGATTTGAGCAGGCAGAACGGGCAGTGATGGTGAGGATGCTCGTACACGTAGAGCGAGACGAAGGAGACGATGGCCGCCAAGGATGCGGCGAAGGACAAGGCGGAAAGCAACGCGTAGGCATATCCCGCGGCAGGCCAGCGGCGGGTCGCCAGGCCGACGACTAAGGTGACACCGAGCACGCCGTAGAACAGGGTCATCGCCAAGACCGGCGGAAGCCCGGCGAGCTCGGAGCCGAGCGCCTCCCGGTTCGCTCCGAACAGGCTGCCGCAACAGGAGGTGATCACGTCCGTATCCAGTGCGAGAAAGAACCTCGTCTGAAGATATGCCTCGACGACCACCAGCGGCGCCACGGCAAGCAGCAGGCCGTACTTCAGTCGGGTCAGCGGGTAGTCATAGCCGCGGGTGTCCAGGTGATGAAGAACGAGCCAGGTGGAGGCCGCAAAGAAGACCAGTACCTTGACCAACAGGGCCGGGAAACCGAAGGGGGAGGTATTCAGCGTTCCTACCGCACACATCGCGCCCACGAACAGGGGCGCGATCCGGTCGGCGTTGTAAACGAACAACAGCAGCGATATGGCCTCGGTCGCGAAAACGAAGGCGACCAAGGTCGAGATCAGATAGGTGTGCCGCTCCAGACCGAGCTGCAGCTCGCTCCCGCTGGAGAGGTCCCAGGTCCTTACCAGCCGCCATCCAAAGGCCGCCGAATAGGCGAGCAGCAGACTGCTTGCCAGAGTGGCAATCGCCAACGCGACGATGGCTGGGTTTACGACCATGGCTAGTCCAGGTGGCCGTCGCGCAGGCCAATCACCCGATCTACCTCGGGTGCCTGGTAGAGCAGGGGGTCATGGCTGGTCATGATCAATGTCTTGCCCTTCCGCTTCAGGTCCCGGACGATGTCCAGGAAGCGGTGGGACAGATCGGTGTCCAAGTTGGCGGTCGGCTCGTCCGCGAGGATAACGGCTGGATCGTTCACCAGCGCCCGGGCAATGGCCGCGCGTTGGGCCTGACCTCCGGAAAGCCATTCCGCTCGCGCCTGTGCGTGCGGCGCCAGGTCGAGGGATTCCAGCAAGTTGTGCGCGCGCCGACGGAGCTCAGGACGTGAAACGCCCAGCGGGTAGGCGGGAAGCATTACGTTCTCCTCGACCGTGAGACCCCGCACGAGGTTGAACTGCTGGAATACGAATCCGAAGGTCTGGCGCCGCAATCCGGTCAGGAACCGCTCCGTCATGCCCGAGACGTCCCGCCCCCGCAGGCGTACGCGGCCCGACGTGGGCCGCGCCAGGCACCCGATCAGGGTCAACAGGGTGGTCTTGCCCGAGCCGCTCGGCCCGCGCAGCACCGTGGTGCAGTTCGCCTCCAGTCTGAGGGTAACGCCCCGCACCGCCCAAAGCTCGTTGTGCTGCCCCTGGTTGAAGGCCTTGCGTACGTCGACCAACTCGATCACGGCGTCCTCTGTGCTTGTGCTCCCGCCATCGGCGGAAAGGGTTGCCGCGTCATTGTCGCATCACCACATCCGGGTCCGCGATGGCCGCTCGCCATACAGGGACTATGGTTGCCAACGCATAAGGAAAGACGCTCAGGAAGAACAGCGTGAAGACCTGAAAGCCGTCGACCCGGGGGGTCAGCTCGAATTGCGGGTAAAGCACCGACCATCCCTTCAGCACGGGCCCAAACAACGATGCGCCGAAGCCGAACACGTGCAAATAGGCGGCCAGGTACCCCAGGAGGAAGGCAAAGACCGAAACCAGCAGCCCCTCCCAAAGTTTCATGGCCATGATGTCCGAGGTCTCCCAGCCGATGGCTTTCAGAACCCCGATCTCCCGGCGCTCCTCGGCCGACAGACCGGATGCCTTGTCCCAGGCGAAGATGATAAACGCCAGGACGGCCCCCGAAAGCAGCACCATGACCATCCCTTCCCGCCAGTCGAACAGCGCCGCATAGGTTCGCAGGATGTCGTCACGGACGATGGGACGGGTGTCGGGAAGCGTGCGCAGCACCTTCTCGGCGACTTTTGTCACCTCGCGGGGATTCCGGACAGTCAGGATCAGATCCGTGTAGAGACCGGCGGGTATGCCGAAAAGCGCGCGAAAATCTTGCTCGCACACCAAGACCAGGTCCGCGGTGAGCAGGGCCGACTCGGACGACAGGGTTCCGTCAACGGTGAACGGAAAAGGGTGGCCTTCGTGGCTGCGGAGCGACAGCACATCGCCGACCCCTAGCCCTCGGGTGCGCGCTAGGGTGGCGCCCACGCGCACCTTGCCGGGCGGTGGCGGATCGCTCATCGGAACGAGCAGCGTGTAGTTGGCCGCCACCGAGGGGTCGTAGTAGTAACCCCAGAGACGTCCGCGCCCGTCCGCTACACCACGAACCTTGGCCAGTCGATCCAGGTAGGCGGCGGGTACCAGATCGTGGCGCCCGGCGACCATTCGCTGAACCGTGACCTCGGGCGCGGAGGACAGCAGCATCGCCGCCTCGTGGCGAAGCGCCTGGCTGAACAGGAGCACGGAGGCCAGCACAAACACGATCAGGGCATAGACCGCCAGGAGCGCAAGGTTGCGTCCCTTGCGCCGTGCCAAGGCCCCGACCGTGAAGTCAACGAGGTAGCGCTGCCTCTGGAACCACGGGTTGTTCGGCATGCGGAGCTCGATAGGGTGGCGGACCGGCCAGCGAGCCGGTCGGGAAGTGCTCAAGGGCACCTGGATGGTCCTGAAATGCCGCGTGCAGGTCGGCCTGCGAGCGATGGCGCGTGTAGCGCGCCTCGGTGAACAATGCGAGGTCTGTGAGGGCCAGGCGGGACGTCAAGGCGCGGTTTGCCGCAGCGGTGTGTTCCGCCCGACTGGCCGCGAGGCCGGCGTGGATGAAGGTGCCCGCGAAGCTGGCGAGCAGGACTAAGCCTGCCAGCAGGACCCGTTCACCCCGCGACAGGGCCTTTAGACTGAGATTCACGGAGCCGACCGACGAAAGGCTCTACGGTTAGTCACCGCGATCAACGCCCTCTGTCGGAGGGAAAATGGCTCGACGGTCAGACGCCGAGGGCCGAGGACCGCCGGTCCACCCTAATGGCAGCTAACCTGGACGGCACCGGATTCGCCAGAACCGTCAGACCGGCTCCCGAATCGGTGAGAGGCCTTCATCAGCGCGATGCGTAGGGCCCCGGCAATACTCGCGTCCAGGCCGACCCGCACCGCCAAGGCAGGCACCAGGATCAGCGATGCAAGCGCCAACCCCGTCCCCACCAACAAGGCGCCGGTAGGAATCTCCTTCGATGCAACCTCGTCTTTCTTCATTTGGTGTTGTCCTCCGCAGCAAACCGATCCACCCATTTGCGGGCGCCCCGTCAGTCTGATGTCCATGACTGCTCTCTCGGCGCCCGGCGACTCCATTTATAGCGAAGCCCGCGCTGGTCAACCAGCCACCGCTTTTTTGGGTCGCCCGCGCGTACCGTGACAAGCGTCACAAATTGACTGACGTATCAGTGGATTACGCATGGTCGGCCGAAACCACAGATGGCTGCGACATAGTGTCGCACCCAATCTGCGCGGCCTCGACCTGCCGGAGTTAAGCTCAGGGGAGCGGCAACGGCCCCGCGTCCGAGGGGACGCCGGCCGCATTTGGCGCTTCAGGACGTGCGCGCCAGCATGATAGGAGCACTTGCGGTGGGCGCCGGCGGGGTTGGCCTGCCCGACGGTGCGATGCCGCTGAGACCACCGTCGCGCGGGGTTGCGACGACGCCGAGTCTCGCCCCTCCGACGCCCTCCCGACTATCCCCGTTCACCCCTTCTGCATCATCCGCTTGCGCCGCTCAGCGCGGTTCTTGCGGATCATGATGGTGTCCTTGGCCATGTCCAGATAAGACTGGCGCAGGGCGTCGTCGAAACTCCCCTTGGTGCCTCCATGCGCCGCTTCTGCGGTCTTGGCGGCTGCCGCATCGGAGAAGGCCATCTTGCTGTTGGTCGTCATCGTGCCCTTCAGGTCGCTGCCGATGAGGTAAACGGCCTTTTCCACAGAAATCAGCGGCTTCACCTTGTCGGCTGAACCGAAGTCTGCGGCGTAGATGGCCTTGGGGCCGCGATCCAGGTTCAGCGACAGGCTGATAGCCAGACAGTGAATGGAGCAGGTGCCGTCCACCAGGTCGTCCTCGTACTGCACGAGATGGCGGCTGTGCTCGAATTCGGTGCGATCCATGCCGCAATAGGGGCACTTGGGATATTTCGCCATTTCGTCCTTAAGGGGGTTGGCGTCCGGGGCCGTCCTGGGCATGAACTGCAGCGGGGTGCCATCGCCCGCACATTTCTCGCCGCTGGCGGGAACCCAGCCCTTTCCGGGGATCAGCGCGCCGATCGCGCCTTGCTCGGCGGCGCCGGCGCGCCCCGCGATGCTGGCGATTCCCAAGGCCCCGAGCATCTTCAGGACGTCACGGCGTCCGTGGTCGTGTTTGTCGCACATGGTTGCGTCTCCTCTGTTTCGTTTGGTCATCAGAACATGGCCCATAGGCGAACCGCCGCCAGATCGTCGAAATCGTCTAGGATCTGGTTCGGCACCGAGCTGCCCGTCAGGCCGGGGGCTTCGGCGTTGCGGAACTGATAGTCCGCGAGCAACCGGAGATGCTTGTTGATGCGATAGGTCACGCCGAGGGTCAGCGTGTCGAACCGACGCTCCGTCTCCGCGCTGTTCGTTCCGCGGTTGAGCAAATCGTAGCGGGCGCGCAGCTCCCACTGGTCGAACAGGGTGTATCCGCTGTCCAGGTACCAGCCGTCGGCCTCACTGTCGGGCAGCACGTTGTACGACGCGACGAGCTTCCCGTTGTTGCTGATGGAACCCGGCACCGCTGCCGCGTTGGTACCGTTGAAGATCATACCGTCGCCCTTGATCCACTCGCCGCCCGCCCGCCAGGGGCCACGACGAAAGGTGGCACCCAGGCCATAACGCGTGCGGTCGACGGACTGCTCATCTTGCTTCAATCCCACGCGAATCTCGCGGCCGCCATCCTGGTACCAGCCAGTCAGCTTGAGTCCCTGGCGAAACGGACCCATGCCGCCGATTACAAGCTCGGAGCTCCAGTACAGGTGCCAGTCCGGCCGCCCGCTGCCCATGCCGTTGTAGATGGCCAGGCCGGTGCCCGTGCCTGCCATGATGGCGTAGGTGTGCGCCCAGTCGCTGGTCTTGAAGGCGTCGAACACCTGTACACCGGTGTCGCGCCAGCCGGAAGCCGGGCCGACCGGGTCATTAGGGTCGTTCACCGGCACACCGTCGCTGTTGAAGAACTGCTCGTTTACGATCTGGTTGCCGACAGTGGTTGGGTTGACGTAGTCGCGTTGCACCGCTGGTTGGAGACCCTCTTCGGAGCCGGCATATTTGAACTGGCCGATGCGAATATGGGCGTTGGGAACCAGGTTAAAGGTCGTGCTGACGTCGGTGAACTTCACGTTCGGCGTGCCACTCTCCGAGATGCCGTTATCGCCTGCGAGCGGCGAAACGAAGTAGTTCAGCTTGCCGTCAAGCAGCCGCCCTCGCAGCCCCAGACGCAGGTGCGAGACTTGAAACGCCTCGGAGCCCTCCAGCTTGGGTGGGATCTGGTTCGGCACCATCGCTTGCCTCTGCCAAGGTCCGGCGGGGAGATCGGTGCCCTGTGTGTACTGGTAGTCAAAACCAACGAATCCGAATGGCCGAACTGCAGGGGCATCTTGTGGCTCCGTACCTTGCAACATCACCCAATTCGTGGCCGACGCCTCTCGAACCGTTCCAAGGGCGGACATCAGAACGGCCGCACTAAGGCCAAACCGAAGACCAGGCGTGCTGGTTGCCATGGGATCTCCCCTAGCCTGTTTCGCGTCGTTTTGGTTGCCCCGCACCTGGGCATCCGGCGTCAGCGCGACAGCAGGCACTTTGGACGGGCAGTCTCCGATGCGCGTTACCTCGCGAGCGGGGGACGATACAATCGAGTCTGACTCGCCAGCTCTGACAGGCTCAAGCCGACTCGTCACGATGGCCCTCGGCCGCGGTCCGTCTGCGGGAGGTGGGGCAGTCCAGTTTGGCACTCGAACGGTCCCACTATCCCCCCATTACCCCCGTTGTCGGGATTTATACCCAACCCGCTGAAGAGCAACCAACCCTTCGTTGCTCAAATCCGCGCGGAGAGAGCCAGCACCGCACGACAAAAAGCATTTTATTTCATTGTGTTGTGCGGCGTATGGCTGCGTAGGGCAACGCTGCGACATAGTGTCGCACCGTCACAGATCGCGGATATCCGCACCGCGCTGAGTTGGGTGATCGGTTTGCGACCAGGGTCCGAACGCAAACATGTTGGTCGTATCGGCCGGGCAGGGCTCTCCGACGGGGCGTGGGGGAGCGGGCGGGGCGCCCAACCGCCCGCGGGGGTTGCCTGCTTGACGGCGGGCGGCTTACGGTTCAGCGGGGGTAGCGGTCGTCGAGGTTGGCGGGGCAGAGGACGTCGCGCATGATCCCGATGAGGTCCAGCAACTGGTTGTTGCGGATGCGGTAATAGATGCGGTTTGCCTCCTTGCGCGCGACCACAATGTTCTTGTTGCGCAACTGCTCCAGATGCTGGGAGATGTTGCTCTGGGAGGTCCCGGTGCGGTCCACGATCTCGCCCACGGAGAGCTCGCTTTCCCCCAAGGCGCAAAGGATCTTCCAGCGCAACGGGTGGGCCATGGCCTTCAGGGCGTTGGCCGTGAGTGCGGTGTCTTCCTCGTCCGGGATCGGGGGCTGGGTTGGTTCGATCATAGGTCTTGCCTGACTTCTTGCCTGCCTGGGTCTGGTTCGGGCTCGCTGCGCTGTGTCTCTTCGGCGCGCACATAGCCGGTCATGTCTTTGGCGATGCAGATAATGTCGGTGATCTGACCCTCGCTGGCCTTGACCGCTGTGCGGGAAAACAGGATTGGGACGCGCCTACCGTCGCGGGCAATAAAGCGCGCCTCGATCTTGCTCAGGGCCCCGGTGCGAATCAGGGCCTCAAGCCAGGTGCCCATGAAGGCCCCCGCTTGCTCGTCGCCTTCCTCCTCGAAGACGTCGCCGATCGACATCCCGATGAGGTCCTGCTCACTGTAGCCGAGCATGCGCAGGGCCTTGGGGTTGACCGTCCTGATCTCGCCCTCGGGGGACAGGACCAGCAGGGCCTCACCCATGTAGTTGATGATGTTGGCCAGATACTGTCTGGCCTGCTCCAGCTCCGCCGTACGCTCCGCCACCCGCTGTTCCAGTACGACATTGAGGGCGCGCTCCTTCTCGATCAGCCGGAAATAGGTGCTGATTTTGTTGATGAGCAGGTTGTCGTCGATGGGCTTGAGCAGGTAGTCCACCGCCCCGACGGCATATCCGCGGTGCTGGAACTCTTCCGACTTGAAGGCGGCGGTGAGGAAGATGATGGGGATGTCGCGGGTGCGCTTGCGCAGCTTGAGCAGTGAGGCGGTCTGGAACCCGTCCATCTCGGGCATCTGCACGTCGAGGATGATGAGGTCGATCTCAGGCCGGCTGAGGGTGATATCGATGGCCGCCTGCCCGGAGTCCGCCTCGAGCACGGCGACATCCATGTGCTTTTCGATCAGGCTGCGCAGGGTGAACAGGTTATGCGCGTGGTCATCGACGATCAGCAGTGTGAACCCACGATAGCGATTCATGCCGTATCCCGCGGTTTTTCCCCCGACATCGCCTCCAAAAGCGTCTCCAACACGGTCTCGAGCTCCCCTCGGGCGACCGGCTTTTTCAGAAAGTGGAGTGGGTCTGGTGCTCCGCACTGATCGAGCTGCGTCCGGTCCGCCTGTCCACCCATGACCACGATGGGGATCTCGCGGTAGCGCTGGTCACTGCGAATGGCCTGGATCGTATCACAGGTATCCCGCGCGGACACTAAGGTTGCCAGCAGCACCACGCCGCAGGGGCCCTCTTCCTGGAGCGTCTCCAATGCCTCACCCAGGTCCACCGCGGTGCGCACCCGTACGCCCAACCCTTCGAGCAAGGCCGTCATGGATACCAGGGCCTGCACGTCGCGCTCCACCAGCAGGGCCCATTGGCCCTGAAAGCACTGTGCCGGATCCGTCGCCGGAGCCTGCGGGGAAGCGGACTGCTGCGCGCGTTCAGCGGGTATGGCCGCGGTCGGCGCTGGGGGTTCGTGGATGACCCGGCCGGCGTCGAGGTGGCTCGGGTCCAGCTCTACCGGTAGCCAAACGATGAAGCGCGACCCCCGGCCCTCGTCGCTCTCCAGCTCGATGCGTCCGCCCAATAGCTTGGCGAGCTCCCGGCTGATCGACAGCCCCAGCCCGGTGCCGCCATAGCGCCGGCGAGTGGAGCCGTCGGCCTGCTGGAACGCCTCGAAGATGATGCCCTGCTTGTCCTTGGGGATGCCGATGCCGGTGTCCGCGACGGCGATGCCCACGCAAGTTTCGTCGGCAACGCTGCCTAGGAGCGAAACCGTCACACCGCCCTGATCGGTGAACTTGACGGCGTTGGAGAGGAAGTTCTTGATGATCTGGCGGAGCTTGTCGCGATCGCTGTAGATCCGCTTGGGGGCTTCGGGCGCCACGTTCAGGCTCAGGCGCAGACCCTTATCCGTGAACAGGGGCCCCAAGAGCCCGATCAGCTCCTGAAGCACGGGCTTGAGCTCGATCCACTCCAGGCTCACGGCGATCTGCCCTGCCTCGATGCGCGAGATGTCCAGGATATTGTCGATCATGGCGCGCAGGTCGCGCCCCGCCTCGTTGATGACCTGGGCCTGTCGCCGGTGCTGCGGATTGAGTCCGGCCTGGTCGTCGGCGAGCATCTTGGAAAGTAGCAGAATGGAGTTGAGCGGCGTGCGCAGCTCGTGACTGACGTTGGCCAGAAATTCCGACTTGTAGCGGTTGGACTGCTCCAACTGCTGGGTATGTTCGCGGGCGGAGCGAAGGAACTCTGCGTGGGTCTCGGACAGGGCGGTCAGGCTGTCCGCCAGCTCGCGGACTTCCCGCGGCCCTTTCCAGCGGAAGCGGATGGCCCGCCCCTCGCGCAGTACCCGGCCGATACCCCCGGCCAGCTCCTGGCCGAAACGTTCCACCCGCTTGGCGCTCCAGCGGGCCAACAGCAGAACCACCAAAATGAGCAGCAGGACGATGCTCAAGACCCGCACGATCAGGGCGTTGCGGAAGTTGGCCATGGGCGACTGGTCCACCGGGCGGCCAACCCACAGAGGCACCTCCTCCTCGGTGAGGAACATAGGCACCCAGAGCATCTCCGCGCCGTGGCGGCCTTTCCACAGCGCCAGCTTGCCCTCGGCGAAGATCTCCGCCAGCCCAGGGAAGTCCTGGAAGGCTTGTGGTTCTCCGCCCACGGCGCGGCCCGGGCGCACGTAGCTCCCATTGGCGTTGACCCATAGGGTGTCACGGTAGAACTGCGCCAGGCCGCCGACGTCGATGGTAATCACCACAGCCCCCAGGGCCTCGGGTGCGCTGCCGCCGCGCCCGGTCGCAGCCGGCTTTGGTGCCGGTTGGACGGGGTTGGCCCCGGCGACGGTTGCGGCCTCGGCGCCGATGACGCTGATTAGGTTCAGGGTCATCAGTTGGCGGGGGTCGGCGCTGCTTGCTCCGGTATCGACACGGATGCGGCTGACCAGCACGGCGCCGGGCTGCAGGCGCAGCCCCGCCTCGACGAACTTGGGGCTGGGGGGTTGAGGCGGGTTAGTGCTCGGCGACCAGTTCCCGGACTGCGGGTCCCGCGTCAGCCAGAAACGCTCGCCGCTGTCCGGTCCGAGGAACAGGATCTGTATGATGTCGCGCTGGTCGCCAAGGATCTGGTTGATCCAGCCGGTATAGCGGGCGCGCGCCAGGTCCGTCTCGTCCTCGTTGCCCGCCCCGCCGAGGATCAGCCCGGGCTCCGGGAGCTTGGCGAGTAGGCGGATCATCTCGTTGCGGCTCGCGAGATGCTGGTCGAGGTCGCGGAAGTCGGCCCGCAGGTTTTGAAGATAGGCCTTCTGGTAGAAGAGGGCCGTGCGGTCGAGCACCAGGGGCAGGTTGATCATCACCGCCAGCAGCAAGGGCGTAAGGGCGAAGACAAGCAGGACCAGGAGGATCAGGTTGCGCAGTTTCACGCCAGGGGCCGCCGCGTTGGAGGGACGCGACACCATAGCGGGAGGTGGCGAAAATGGAAAGGTCGGGGGCGGGCCGCCAGCCATAGGTTTTCAGCTCTCAGCTCTCAGCTCTCAGCGTCCGGCCATCTAACGTTAGCTGTTGGCTGGATTTCGTCGTACCCAGGATCGTCATTGCACTCATGTCCAGCACTGCGTACCGGGATGTCTGCATCCTGTACCGGGATGAGTACCTGGTGGCGGTCGATAAGCCGCCGGGACTCTTGGTGCACCGAACCCGGCTGGCTGCCGATGAGGACGATGCGCTGCTCCAGCGCTTGCGCGAGGCCTTGGGGCAGCACGTGTACACCGTCCATCGACTGGACAGGCCCACGTCGGGTGTCGTGATCTTTGGGCTGACGTCGGAGGCGGGGCGCCGGCTGTCGCTGTTGTTCGAATCCCGCCGCGTCAGGAAGGGCTACCTCGCGGTGGTTCGCGGTTTCCTGGGCACAGCGGAGGCCCCTGACGGCGTCATCGACTACCCGCTCCGCGATGCGCCGGACCTGCCCCTGCGCC
Organism: Chromatiaceae bacterium; assembly: GCA_041307765.1. Classification (GTDB taxonomy): domain Bacteria; phylum Pseudomonadota; class Gammaproteobacteria; order Chromatiales; family Chromatiaceae; genus DYRB01. The sequence goes on along the minus strand of JBFZCW010000018.1, from coordinate 14,173 downwards.
CGGCCGTGACCGCCTACCGCACCCTCGCCCAAGTCGAGCTGCCCCATGCTGTCGGGCGCTATCCCACGAGCCGTTACAGCCTGGTGGGGGTTCAGCCGCGGACCGGGCGCACTCATCAGATTCGCCGCCATTTCCACCACATCTTCCACCCGATCCTGGGCGACACCACACACGGCGAGGGACGCCACAACCGCCTCTTTCGCGAGCGCTACGGCTGCGAGCGCCTGCTCCTGCATGCCATCTCCCTGGCCTTCGACCACCCATACACGGCTGCGCCTCTGCGTATCGCGGCCCCGCCGGACGCGGACTGGCAGGCATTGATGAGCCGGCTCGGGTGGGGGACGCGATACGGAGCCTCGGGCCGTCCGGGCGCCGGCGGTTGACCCCAAGATCCCTGCGCCATGCCCAGGTGCGGCAGGCGCAGGCCATGCAGCCCCGGACGGAGTCGGTCTGGACTGCGCCCTTGGCCCCGGGCACACTCCGCCTATCGTGATGTGCTGGATAGAGCTATGTCCACCCTCCCCAGTTACGACCAGGTCCCCTACGAGAGTTTCGCGATGCCGGATACCCATCCGGATTACCTGGCGACCCTGGGGCACCTGCTCGGCGTCCAGGCGGCGGCCCCGGAGTGCTGCCGGGTGCTGGAGCTTGGCGCCGCGGCGGGCGGCAATCTGATCCCCATGGCCTTTGGCCTGCCCGGCAGCACCTTCGTTGGCGTGGAGCTGGGGGCGGAGCAGGCGCGGCGCGGGCAGGGCATGATCGCGGAGCTGGGGCTCCGCAACGTCCGCCTGCTACACCAGGACATCTTGGACGTGGACGAGGCCCAGGGGGCCTTCGACTACATCCTGGTCCATGGCGTCTATTCCTGGGTCCCTGAGCCAGTGCAGGGGCGCATCCTAAGCCTCTGCGGGCACCTTCTGGCACCGCACGGCATCGCTTACGTGAGTTACAACGTGTTGCCCGGCTGGCGCAGCCGCAGCATGCTGCGGGACATGCTCCTGTACCGGACGCGCGGGGCGGCACCGGTGGGGGAGCGCTTGGCGCGGGCGCGGGACCTCTTAGACGTTCTGGCCGCAGGGTTTGGCGACGACCCGCGGCCGGAGGCGGAGGTCCTGAGGCGCGAGGTCGAGTATCTCCGCAAGGCGCGTGCAAGCTACCTCTATCACGAGTATCTGGAGGAGACGAACGCCCCGGTGCTGTTCGGCGACTTTCTGAGGTGTGCCGAAGGCCAGGGGCTGCGCTACCTCGCCGATACCCAGCTCCACACCATGTTCGCCTCCACCCTAGGCGCGGCCGCCCAGGCGGTCCTGGAGGGCATCGAGCCCCAGGCGGAGCAAGAACAGGCCATGGATTTCCTGACCCTTCGGCCCTTCCGCCGGACGCTGCTGGTGCGCGCCGACGTCGAGCCGGACCTCGAAATCGACCTGGAGCGGCTCTACGACTACCGCCTGTACGCGGACCTGAAGCCCATCGAGCCGATGGCCCTGGACCTCGTCCAGTCCCAAACCTATGCCTCGGCCGCTGGCGGCCGCTTCCAGGTCGAGCACCCCCTAACCAAGGCCATGCTCCGCGAGCTCGCGGCTGTCTACCCCAACGCCTCTCCCCTGGCCTTGCTGCTGGAACAGGCACAGGTGGCGGTCAAGGCGGGCGACGGCGGGCCCCACGCGAATGACACCGACGCCTGTCTCGGCGAGGTATTCAGCCTCTTTGCCTCCCAGGCCCTGAGACTCACCGGGCGGTCCGCCACCTGGCCGACGCTGGTCAGTGACAGGCCTTGCGCGACGGCCCTCGCCCGGGCACAGGCGGCGGCTGGGGAGGGGCACGCGGCCACGGCGCGCCACCGTAGCCTCGATCTCGATGCCGTGTCCGCCCGTCTATTGGCGCTGTTGGATGGGAGCCGCGATCGTGCCGCATTGGCGGCGGAATTGGCCCGGCTCATCGGGACTGAGCCGGCCCTGGCGGCAGGAATGACCCTGAGCCGGAGTGATGGGTCCGGGCAGGAAGCGGTGATTGGGGCTAACCTAGAGCGCCTACTTCGGGTCTATGCCCGGGAAGGGCTTCTAGTTGGTTGACCCTGGAAGGTGCCGCCCGCTTCAAACGTCCAGCCTGGACGCGCCAAGCCGGAACGTTCCGCCGCCGCGCCTAGAGCTTCCGGATCAGCTCCAGGACCTGTTCGGCATGGCCCTTGGGTTTCACGTCGTAGAGGGCATGACGCACGATCCCCTCCTTGTCGACGATGAAGGTGGAGCGGACGATGCCCATGCGCCGCTCCCCGTGGGCCTCCTTCTCGCGCCAAACGTCATAGGCCTCGCACGCCTCTCCTTCCGTGTCCGCCAGCAGCCGGACGCTGAGCCCGTACTTGTCGCGGAAGGCGCCATGGCTGACGCAGTTGTCGCGGCTGATGCCCATCACCTCGGTATCGAGGGCCGCAAACTCCGGGTGCAGGTCGGTGAACTCCAGGGCCTCCATGGTGCAGCCGGGTGTGTCGTCCTTTGGGTAGAAATAGAGGACCAGGTGCTTGTGCCCGATTTTATCGGGCAGGTTGACACGTTCCATGTCGGCATCCGGGAGGGAGAAGAGGGGGGCCTTGTCGCCGGCTTGCAGCATTCGGTGTTCGCTCCGGTGGTGGGTCTTGCGGTGGTGACCCTGGGGAATGGAGGCGCTTGGCGGGTTGCCGCGGCGACGCCCCAAAGGCGGGTCACTCTGATGCTGATCGAGCTCGTGCGGAATTTAGCATCCCGGGGGGCTGCGTCAACCGGATGAGCGGCACGGTTGCCTAATCGGGGATTGGGGATGCGGGCGTGTCGGCAACGGTGCCGGTCTAGACCCCCTGCGTCTCCTCGTCCGGCGGCAGGCGCACACCGGCGATGGTACCCCCTCCGGGACGCTCCCACAGTTGGATCTCCATGTCGTTGGCGATCGCGAGCTGCCTGGCTACTGCGAGGCCGAGGCCGCTGCCCCCGGTGCGACGGTTGCGGGAGTGCTCCAGGCGGTAGAAGGGGCGGAAGACGGCTTCCCGCTCCGACTCCGGGATGCCGGGGCCGCGGTCGAGGACAAAGATCACAGGCGGTCGCTCGTGGCAGTCCAAGCGCAGGGTGACCTGCCGCGGGCTGTAGCGCAGGGCGTTGTCCAACAGGTTGCCGACGATGCGCCGCAGGGCCAGGGGTTGGACCCGGTGGATGCAGGGGCCGCGGGCTTGAACCTCGATGCGCTCCCGGCCGCTGGCGAGGTCCATGAGCATGGCCACCAGCTCGACCGGGCTGCGTTCACCGGCTCCTAGCGTCTTGCCCAGTTCCACAGACTGGGTGATGAGCCCGTTCATGTCGTCGATGTCGCGGGCCATACGTTCGACCAGGGCCTGGTCAGCTTGCCGCGGCAGCATCTCCAGGCCCAGGCGCAAGCGTGTCAGGGGGGTGCGCAGGTCGTGGGAGATGCCGGCCAGGAGGACGGTACGGTTGGCAAGGAGCTCACGCACCTGGCGGTTCATGGTATTGAACTGCCGCGCCAGGCTGGCGAGCTCCCGCGGTCCCTGCTCCGGGAGGGGATTCGGGTAGCTGCCCTTGGCTAACTGCTCCGCGGCCAGGGACAGCCGTGTGAGGGGGGTGGTGACCCGGCGTGCCAGCACCGCGGCGGTCAATACCACCAGCAGGGCGGCCACACCCAGGATCAGCATCACCGCCTCCAGGGGACGGGTCTGGATCCGGTCCCGCGGGAAGCCGACCCAGACCACCCGTGGGCCGGTGTCCAGGCTCGCCCAGAACCAGCGCCGGTCGTCGACCAGATTGCTCTGGACCCGCACCGGCTGACCGGTACGCTCGCCCAGCGCGTGCTCCAGACGTTCCACGTAAGGGAAGAAATAGGTCTCCAGCGCGGGTGGGGCGGTACCGTCGTCCACGAGGTAGAGCCCGTACTCGCTGTCGAGCTTGGCCTTGAACTCCGCCCGCATCGGAGGCGGGAGCTGAACCAGGGTGCGCGAGCTCAGCACCATCATGGCCGCCAGGTCGGCGGCCGAGCGGGACGAGACGGGGTAGAGGGCATAGTGGACGATTGCATAAGAGGTCGCCACGGCGAAGGCGGCGAAGGTAAAGACGAGGGTGATGACCGCTCGAGCGAAGAGCGACAGGGGCCACAGGCGTTTCACGTTCTTCACCGCCGGTTCTGCGCCTTCAGGACTCCGCCATCGGGGTGAACATATAGCCCTTGCCCCAGACGGTGCGGATGTAACGCGGGCGCTTGGTGTCTGGCTCGATCTTGGCCCTCAGGCGCGCGACCTGGACGTCAATGCTGCGGTCGAAGGGGGAGCGCTCGTAACCCCTGAGCAGGTCCAGCAGGCGGTCGCGGTCCAGCACCCGGTTGGGATGCGCGGCCAGGGCCCCGAGCAGGTCCAGCTCGCCCCCGGTCAGTGGTACGGGAATGCCCTCCTTGAGCAGCTCGCGGGAACGCAGGTCTAATCGATAAGGGCCAAAGTCAAAGATTTCCTCGTCGCTCGTCTCCTCCCCTGCGCCTGCGCGCTGCGCCGCGCCCGGCTCCCGGCGGCGCAGGACGGCCCGGATGCGGGCCAACAGCTCCCGCGGGTTGAAGGGCTTGGCGACGTAGTCGTCGGCGCCCACCTCCAGTCCGACGATACGGTCCACGTCATCGCCGCGGGCGGACAGCATGATGATGGGGATCTGGCTCGTCTGGCGCAGGCGCCTGGCGATGGACAGCCCGTCCTCGCCGGGGAGCATCAGGTCCAGCAGGACCAGGTCACCCCCTGTGTCGGCGAGGACCGCGTCCATGTCCCGCCCGTTCTCGGCCCCACTGACCGCGAAGCCCTCGCGCGAGAGGTACCCAATCAGCAGGTCGCGCAGATCCGGGTCATCGTCCACTACGACGATTCTGGTTGCCTCTTCGGGCATGGTGACTCCACGGGGGTGTTGACGGGGCGGGGCTCTGGTTCCCGGCCGGCTTGTTACAACCTGTTACAATATTAGCATTTACCGAAATACTTCCGAAACCTCTCCCGGGCAGAATGGCAATCGTCATCAACCCCTGTTGGCCGCGAACCCCTGGCAACCCAGTAGTTTTGCAGGCGGCCGGCAGAGGTCCCCAACCTCTATCAGCCCACCTTGGGCGAACGGGGGCGGGGGACGGTCCGGCGACTGGATCCTGCGTCTACGCAGACCGGGCCCACGCCGCAGCCGTCTGAATCAGCAACCGTATTGAGTGCAGTAAACCGGGAGAAAAACATGAGCTTCGACGCATTGACCTATGCAGGCCTTCTCTCCGCCGCGGTCAGCGGCGGCTTCTTCATCGCTCTGGCGACGCGCAACGGCGTCGATCGCATTCGCGGACGGAAATGATCCGCGGCAACGCCCCACTCCTAACGGACGCCGGACAGTGATCCGGCGACGCTTTCTGGGCAGCAAGCCAGTTGGGCCGAGACGGTAGCGACACACCCTACCGTCGCGGTCCCTTTTTATCCATTACAATCCGATCGCCTTCGCCCGGAAGCACTATGGCGGTCAGCGGGTGCCAGCAACCCAGCCCAGAATCCTCCTTCTCGCCGCCTTGTTGGTCCTTGGACCGATGGCCGGCGCATTGCTCGCCTGGTTCGCTCTCGACACCCTGGTCGAGGGCGTGCAGACCCCCGACCTCTCGGTCCCGACCTCGACCCTGGTCCTCGACCGCAACGGGCACCTGTTGCGCCCCTTTACTGTGGCGGACGGGCGGTGGCGCCTCCCCATTGCGCTGACCGAGCTCGATACGACCTACCTGGCCATGCTCCTGGCCTGGGAGGATCGCCGCTTCCATGAGCATCGGGGCGTCGATCCGCGCGCCCTGCTGCGCGCGGGGGTCCAACTCCTGACCAACGGCCGAATCGTATCGGGAGGCTCGACCCTCACCATGCAGCTCGTCCGCCTGCTGGACCGGCGCACCACGCGGGACCCGGGCGGCAAGCTCCACCAGATCCTCACGGCGCTGGCCCTGGAACGGCGCGTCGACAAGGCGGCGATCCTCACCGCCTATCTGACCCTGGCCCCTTACGGCAGCAATATCGAGGGTCTACGCGCTGCCTCTTTGGCCTGGCTAGGCAAGGAGCCTCGGCGCCTGACGCCCGCCGAGGCCGCGCTGCTTGTGGCCCTGCCTCAGGCCCCGGAGGCGCGGCGGCCGGACCGGGACCCGCAGGCAGCCCGTCGGGCCCGGGACCGCGTGCTGGCCAGGGCACTGGCCGCCGGCGTGATCGACGCGGACACCGAGGCCGCCGCCCGCCGCAGTCCCCTCCCCACCGGAAGGCGGCCCTTCCCCCTGCTGGCGCCGCACCTGGCCCAGCATGCGGTGCGGGCCAACCCCGGCGCCGCCGACATCCGCCTGACCATCGATGCCGCGTTGCAGGGCCGCCTGGAACTGCTAGCCGCCGAGCGTGCGGCGGCCCTGGGGCAGGACCTGTCCGTCGCCCTCCTGGTCGCCGACCATGGCAGCGGCGAGGTGCTCGCCTCCGTCGGCTCCGCCGGCCTCTTCGACGAGCGCCGCGACGGTTACATCGACATGACCCGCGCCCTGCGCTCCCCAGGCTCCACCCTCAAACCCCTCATCTACGGGTTGGCCTTCGAGGCCGGCATCGCCCACCCGGAGAGCCTCATCGAAGACCGCCCCACGGGCTTCGCGGGCTATGCGCCGGCCAACTTCGACCGCGAGTTTCAGGGTACCGTGACGGTTCGCCGAGCCCTGCAGCTCTCGCTCAACGTCCCGGCGGTCAAGCTCCTGGACGCCGTCGGGCCGGCCCGCCTGGTCTCGCGGCTGCGCCGGGCCGGGGCCAGTCCCGCCCTGCCGGATCTCTCGCCGCCAGGGCTTGCCATCGGGCTTGGCGGGGTCGGGGTGACCCTGCACGATCTGGTCCAGGTGTTCGCGGCTATCGCCCGCGGCGGAACGCCGGTCGCTCTGACTGAGATGCTCGGGTACGGCTCGCATGGCGGTCCAAATGCCCGGCCGGGTGCGCGGGTGCTGGACGAGCGGGCGGCCTGGACTGTCGCGTCGGTGCTCGCCGGGGCCCCGCCACCGGCCAATGCCGCACCCGGATCTCTGGCCTTCAAGACGGGGACCTCGTACGGGTACCGCGACGCCTGGGCCGTCGGCTTCGACGGCCGCCATGTGGCCGGTGTTTGGGTCGGGCGCCCGGACGGGGCCGCGGTCCCGGGGCTCGCCGGCATCGAGGCCGCCGCCCCTATCCTGGTGGATGCCCTTGCCCGGCTTGGCTCGCGGGTTCCCCTGCCCCCGGCGCCACCCGGTGTACTCAGGGTCAGCAACGCGGAGCTGCCTCCACCGCTGCGGCGTGTCGAGGGGCGAGCCGCAGCGGGGACGGCTGCTGCCGGTGCCCCGGAGATCGCCTACCCCCCGGACGGGGCCCGCATCGAGCTGGGGCTCACTGCAGGCAGCGGGGTCGAGGTCGCCCTCAAGGTCCGCAACGGGACGCCGCCCTTCGCCTGGTTCGCCAACGGCACCCCGATCGGACAGGAGCCCTTTGCCCGCACTGCCCGCTGGGCGCCAGCCGGGCCTGGGTTCGTGACTCTCTCCGTGGTAGACGGGCGCGGCGCTGCCGCCCGGGCGGCGGTGTTCCTGGAGTAACCGAGCGTCCGCCGACGGGGTGCGCCGCTCCTGCTTCTGCCCTTGGCCGAATACGCACCCCGAACGGGCCGCCATAGCCCTGGGTTTCCGGCTGGCCGGCCGATGCGATGGCTCGCCCTGCGGGACAGTGCGCGGTAGGGCGTTGACCCCGTGCCCGTTTCCTCTATGCTGCGGGACGCTCGCTCTAGGGCGGGGAGTCGCACGGAACCAGACAAGGAAGGGATGCGGGCGCTTGCATCGCGGTTCCCAAGACCCACCTCAATCGCCAGCCACTAAATTCCCTGGCGGATCGTCCGCCCTCTCAGCCAAAGGTCCCGCCATGGCCGCCAGCGCTGCCCAATCCAATATCGTGCATCTCCTTTGGATCAAACCGTCCCACTACGACGACGACGGCTATGTGATCCAGTGGTGGCGTTCGTCGCTGCCGGCGAACAGCCTGGCCACGGTCTACGGCATCGCCCTGGACTGCGCCGAGCGGCAAGTGCTGGGCCCCGACGTGGAGATCCGGGTGCGCGCCCTGGACGAGACCAATACCCATATCGACCCGGCGCGCCTGATGCGGGAGCTCGGGAAGGCGGGGGGGCGGGTGCTCGTGGGGCTCGTTGGGGTTCAATCGAACCAGTTCCCTCGGGCGTTGGACCTGGCACGCGAGTTCCGTGCCGCTGGGGCGGCGGTGGCGATCGGGGGGTTCCATGTGAGCGGCTGTCTCGCCATGCTCAAGGAGATGCCAGTGGAGCTGCGCGAGGCACTGGATCTGGGCATCACCCTGTTTGCCGGGGAGTTGGAGGGGCGGCTGGAGGGGCTCCTTCAGGATCTGGTGGGGGAGGGACTCAAGCCCCTCTACAACTATCTCATGGACCTGCCGGATATGACCGGCACCCCCACGCCCATCCTCCCCGCCGATCGGGTGCGGCTCACCATGGGCCGGCGGGCGAGCTTCGACGCGGGGCGCGGCTGTCCCTTCCTCTGCAGCTTTTGCACCATCATCAACGTGCAGGGCCGCAAGTCCCGTCACCGCAGTCCCGACGATGTGGAGCGCCTGGTGCGCGCCAACGCGGCCTTAGGTGTCCGCAATTTCTTCATCACCGACGATAACTTCGCCCGCAATACCCAGTGGGAGCCCATCTTCGACCGACTCATTGCCCTGCGGGAGGAGGGGATGCCGCTCCAATTGGTGATCCAGGTGGATACACAGTCCCACCGCATCCCCCGCTTTATCGAGAAGGCGGGTCGGGCCGGCGTCACCCGCGCCTTTCTCGGGATGGAAAACATCAACCCGGATTCGCTGAAGGGCGCCCAGAAGGGTCAGAACAAGATCACCGACTACCGCGCCATGCTCCAGGCCTGGCACCGCGCTGGGGTGCTGACCTATGCGGGCTATATCCTCGGCTTTCCGGACGATACCCCCGAGACCATCCGTCGCGACATCGCCATCATTCAGCGCGAGTTGCCGGTGGATATCCTGGAATTCTTCATCCTTACACCGCTGCCGGGCTCCAAAGACCACCAGCGGCTGGTGGAGGCCGGCATCCCCATGGATCCGGACATGAATAACTACGATACCCAGCACGTGACCACGGCCCATCCGCGCATGACCCCAGCGGAGTGGCAGGGCATCTTCCGGGAGGCATGGGACCTCTATTACACCCCGGAGCATGTGGCCACCGTCCTGCGCCGGTCCCGCGTCTGGGGCTATGACCCCAAGCAGATGATGGGCAAGTTGTTCGCCTTTCACGCCCCCATGGTGTTCGAGGGCATGCACCCGCTGGAGGGCGGGCTCATCCGTATCAAGCGCCGGCGCGACCGCCGACCTGGGTTGCCCATCGAGCACCCCCTCGTGTTTTATCCCAAGCTGGCCGTCGAGTTCGTCGGCAAATATGCCGGGGCCTATCGGATGCACCGGCGCTACCAGCGCATCCTCGCCCGGGTCATGGCCGAGCCCGCCGGTGTGTACACGGATGCCGCCATGGCGCCCGTAGACGTCGGGGAGGAAGAGCGCCTGGAGCTGTTCACCGCCACCGCGGCGGCCAAGGAATACGTACAGAAGCGCCGCGCGCGGGCGGGTTTGCGCAGGGGTTAGGCCGGGCCAGGGAACGCGGCCCGCCACGCATCGGGTATGATTCCCGCCGCCCCCTATTGCCTTGGAATCGCCTCATGCTGACACTCCGCGGCGCCCCCGCCCTCTCGGATTTTCGCCTGCAGAAGCTCCAGGAGCGCTTGCGGGCCGCTACCGGCGTGGACCTTCAGCTCTATGCCGAGTTCATGCACTTCGCCGACTTGGCGGGAGACCTGGCGGCGGACGAGTTGGCCGTGCTGGAGCGGCTGCTGCGCTATGGGCCTAGCCTCCCGGCCCATGCCCCGGAGGGGCGCCTGGTCCTGGTGGTGCCGCGCACGGGGACCATTTCACCCTGGTCGTCCAAGGCGACCGACATCGCCCACAACTGTGGCCTGGGCACCATCCGCCGCCTGGAGCGCGGTACGGCCTACTACCTGGAGGCCAAGACCGGCCTGGACGCTGGTGCCCTCGCCGAGGCCGCGGCGGTCTTGCACGACCGCATGACCCAGGTCGCGTTGTTCGACCTGGCGGGGGCGGCGCGGCTCTTCGAGCGTGCCGAGCCGCGCCCGGCGACCCGGGTGGACATCCTGGCCGGGGGGCGCGCCGCCCTGGTGAGGGCCAACTCGGCCCTGGGCCTGGCCCTGTCCGAGGACGAGATCGGCTACCTCACCGAGAGCTTCACCGCCCTGGGGCGAAACCCCACGGACGTGGAGCTGATGATGTTCGCCCAGGCCAACTCCGAGCACTGCCGGCACAAGATCTTCAATGCCGACTGGGTCATCGGCGGCGAGCCCCAGGACCGCTCGCTCTTCGCCATGATCCGCAATACGACTCAGTGTGCCCCTGCCGGGGTCTTGTCGGCCTACAAGGACAACGCTGCGGTGATCGAGGGATGGCCCGGGAGGCGTCTGGTTCCGGACCCGGCGGATGGGGTCTATCGGGAGCTGGCGGAGCCCGTTCACATCCTCATGAAAGTGGAGACCCACAACCACCCCACCGCCATCGCGCCCGACCCGGGGGCCGCCACCGGCTCGGGCGGGGAGATCCGCGACGAGGGGGCCACCGGGCGCGGCTCCAAGCCCAAGGCGGGCCTTTGCGGCTTCTCGGTGTCGAATCTTCGCATCCCCGGCGGGGAGGAGCCCTGGGAGCAGGACCACGGCCGGCCTGGCCGCATCGTCTCGGCCCTGGACATTATGCTGGAGGGGCCCATCGGGGCGGCGGGTTTCAATAACGAGTTCGGCCGGCCCAACCTGTGCGGCTATTTCCGGACCTACGAGCAGGAGGTCCCAGGTCCAGCCGGCACTGAGCTCCGTGGCTACCACAAGCCGATCATGCTGGCGGGGGGGGTGGGCAACATCCGTGCGGCGGACGTTGAGAAGCGCCCCTTCCCGGCGGGAACGCCCCTGGTGGTCCTGGGCGGCCCGGCTATGCTTATCGGCCTGGGTGGCGGGGCGGCCTCCAGCATGGCCAGCGGAGCCTCGGCGGAGGATCTGGACTTTGCCTCGGTGCAGCGAGCGAACCCCGAGATGCAGCGGCGCTGCCAGGAGGTCATCGACCGCTGCTGGGCCCGCGGCGAGGCCAACCCGATTCTCTTTATCCACGATGTCGGGGCCGGCGGCCTCTCGAATGCCCTGCCCGAGCTGGTCCACGACGCCGGACGCGGCGGGCGCTTCGACCTGCGCTCCGTCCCCAATGCCGATCCAGGCATGTCGCCCTTGGAGATCTGGTGCAACGAGGCCCAGGAGCGCTATGTCCTGGCCGTCGCAGCCGACCGCTTGGCGGAATTCGAGGCGATCTGCGAGCGCGAGCGCTGTCCCTACGCGGTGGTTGGCGAGTCCACGCAGGCGCAGCACCTGCACCTGGACGACGCCCACTTCGGCGATGCCCCCATCGACATGCCCATGCCGCTGCTGTTCGGCAAGCCGCCGCGAATGACGCGGGACGTCGGCCGGGTGCAGGTCCCCCTGGTGCCGCTCGACAGGGCCGGGATCCATCTGGGCGAGGCCATCGAGCGGGTCCTTCGCCTGCCGACGGTCGCCAACAAGACCTTCCTGATCTCCATCGGCGACCGCAGCATCACCGGCCAGGTGGCCAGGGACCAGATGGTCGGACCCTGGCAGGTCCCGGTGGCGGATTGCGCCGTGACCGCGAGCGACTACACCGGCGTGACCGGCGAGGCCATGGCCCTGGGCGAGCGGACCCCCCTGGCCCTCATCGATGCCCCCGCCTCTGGGCGCATGGCGGTGGCCGAGGCCGTCACCAACATCGCCGCCGCGGCCATCGGCGACCTTGCGGAGGTCAGGCTCTCGGCCAACTGGATGGCCGCCGCCGGGCACCCGGGGGAGGACGCCCGTCTCTACGACACGGTGCGGGCCGTCGGCATGGAGCTGTGCCCGGCCTTAGGGGTTGCCATCCCCGTGGGCAAGGACTCCATGAGCATGAAGACGGTCTGGTCCGGGCCGGAGGGCGGGCGGCGTGAGATGACCGCGCCCCTGTCTCTCATCGTCTCTGCCTTCGCCCCCGTGGCGGACGTGCGACTGACCCTGACCCCCCAGCTGCGCACGGACCAGGGCGAGACGGACCTGATCCTGATCGACCTGGGGGCTGGCAAGAACCGCCTCGGCGGGTCCTGTCTGGCGCAGGTGTACGGGCAATTAGGCGATGCCGCCCCAGACCTGGACGAGCCGGACCGGCTGCGGAGCTTCTTCACCGCCGTCCAGGCCCTGCGCGGGCAGATCCTGGCCTACCACGACCGCTCCGACGGCGGCTTGCTGGCGACCCTGTGCGAGATGGCCTTCGCGGGGCGCTGTGGTCTGACCGTGGACCTGGACGGACTCGGTCCGGACGAGCTCGCCGCCCTGTTCAGCGAGGAACTGGGCGCCGTGGTCCAGGTCCGCCGCCCGGATACCGCTACCGTCCTGGCGGGGCTGGCCGGGAATGGCCCGGGCGGGCTGGCCCGGGTCATTGGGGAGCCGACCGTGGATGGGGTGATCCGCTTGCGCCGAGCCGGCTCGGAGGTTTACGCGGCTAACAGGGCCGACCTGCAGCGGGCCTGGTCGGAGGTCACCTATCGGCTACAGGCCCTGCGCGACAACCCGGAGTGCGCCCGCGAGGAGTTCGATCGTATCGGCGATGCAGCGGACTGGGGCCTGAGCACCGACCTGAGCTTCGACCCCGGCACAGACATTGCCGCCCCCTATATCGCGACCGGGGCCCGGCCCCGGCTCGCAGTGCTTCGGGAGCAGGGGGTCAACGGCCAGGTAGAGATGGCCGCAGCCTTCCATCGCGCCGGGTTCGAGTGCGTGGATCTGCACCTCTCGGACATCGTCGCCGGGCGCGCCACCCTGGACAATTTCCGCGGCCTGGTGGCCTGCGGGGGCTTCTCCTACGGCGACGTCCTCGGTGCCGGCGGGGGCTGGGCCAAGTCCATCCTCTTCAACCCCAGGGCCAGGGAGCAGTTTCAGGCCTTCTTCGAGCGGGACGACAGCTTCACCCTGGGGGTCTGCAACGGCTGCCAGATGCTCGCGACCTTGCACGAGATCATCCCGGGCGCCGAGCACTGGCCGCGCTTCGTGCGCAACCGCTCGGAGCAGTTCGAGGCCCGGCTGGTGATGGTAGAGGTGCCGGAGTCCCCGTCCGTCCTGTTGCGCGGGATGGTTGGGTCGCGGATGCCCATCGCCGTGGCGCATGGGGAGGGCCGGGCGGAGTTTTCCGATGCCGAGGCCCTGGACGCCGCGGCCGGCCTGGTCGCGCTGCGCTACATCGAGAACGACGGGATGGTGGCGAGCCGTTACCCCGCCAACCCCAACGGGTCGCCCGAAGGGATCGCGGCCCTGGCCAGTACCGACGGCCGGGTGACCATCATGATGCCGCACCCGGAGCGGGTCTTCCGCACCCTGCAGCATTCCTGGCACCCGGACGGCTGGGGCGAGGACGGGCCCTGGATGCGGCTGTTCCGCAACGCGCGGGTCTGGGTGGGGTGAGGCCCGGGATCGTCCAGGTGGGAGTGCCGCCCCCGGGGCGAAGGCCTCTCGCCTGGCTCGGTCAGCCGGCGTCCTTCGCCTTGCGGTCGGAATGCCCGAGGTCCCGCTCGGGGGCGATATGGTCCCGCACCAACTGCTTCAGCTCGGTGATCTCAGGAAATCGCCCTTGCTCCTTGCGCGACCAGACCAGCTCGCCGTTGGCGCGGACCTCGAAGACGCCCCCGGTGCCGGGCCTCAGGGTCAGCTCGGCGATCTCCTGATCGAAGGTCGTCAGCAGCTCCTGCGCCATCCAGGCCGCCCTCAAGAGCCAGCGGCATTGGGCGCAGTAATGGATTTCGATGCGATGGTTCAAGGTGCCCTCGTCTCGGTTGCGGCCGCCCGGCGTCGCGTCTGGCGGCGCCGGTTTCTCGCTATACTGATGCTTGACTCCGCTCCTGAGAATTCGCCTGCGCTTGCCGGCTGAGCTCGGCGTTTGACCAAAGCGGACGACCTGCTCGATGCGTCGGGACGGCGTGGGGACCTTGCCAGA
>JBFZCW010000017.1:0-4101 GCA_041307765.1 Chromatiaceae bacterium | reverse complement strand
CCTGGCGCTGGGCCTCGATCAGGGTCTCCCGGGCGGGCTGCAGGGGGTCCGCCCCCAGGGTCCCCACCAGGGCCTCCAGATAGGCCGGGTCCTGCACCGTGGCCAGACGGGCCTTGGCCCGCTCCAGTCGGGCGGCAGCATCGAGCCGGTCGGCCTCATCGGCGTAGTGGCGCAGGTCCAGGAACTGCTGGACGCTCACCACCAGGCGCCGGGCGAGTTGGATGTCCCGGGCCTGCTGGACCTCCAGGCGCTCCTGATACCAGTCGGAGGCGAGCAGGGCCTCGCGGGTGAACAGGGCGCGGATGGCCGGGTCCTGTACCCGGCGGCCCTGGTAGTGCCCCTCGGCCATGATGTACAGGAGCGCCTTGAGCGGCGGGCAGGCGTCCTCGATGCTGCCGTCCTCCAGATAGCGCCGGGCGACCCGCTCCTGCGCCTCGCAGATGTTCTCGACGCCGTCCACGAAGACCGCGACGTCCTGGGTCTCCGGCCGCAGGATGGCCGGGGTGAAGACCGCCTGGGGATTGTCGAAGATCTTGCCCAGGAAGTGCGCGACGAAGCGCTCCGTGATGCGATAGCCCAGACGGCTTGCCAGTACGGTACGGCCCTGGTACTCGAAGTCCTGGATGGCCTCGAGATAGCCATTGGCGACAAGGTACCCAGCGTCGCGCTCCTGCTCCGAGAGCCGCGCCCAGATCTCCGGAACCAGTAACGACACGTCGTGGGCGACCTTGACGTCCGGTCCGATGTGTCCGGCGGAGCTCGAGAACCCCGCGTAGCCGGTCAGGATGTAGGAGACCAGGGCGTTGTTCAGGTCCACCGTCGGGCGCAGGGCATTGAAGGGGGCCTTGGTGAGGGCCCCTTCGCTGCCGGCCCCGGTGGTAGACGGGGACTTGCCGGTCAGGGAGCAGACGAAGTCCATGAAAAGCTCCGGCAGCTCCTGATAGTGGATTGGGTTGTAGACCGCTAGCGCCCGGATACCCGGCTCGGGCGGGTTGTTGCGCCGCCCGGTGAGCACCGCATCCACCGGGTTGCACACCACGCTGCCCAGGGGCAGCTTGCGGTGGAAGCGGGCGCCGATCTCCGCGACGTACTTACGCACCGGGTTGACCAGGTCGGGGCGGACCTGAAGGTAGCGCGGGTTCTTGGACGGCTTGCCGTCCACCAGTCTGGGGTGGGCGGAGGAGACCACAGTGACGCCGTCCCGAGCCGCCTGCTCCAGGCGCTCACGCATGGGAGGGGTGAACTTGGCCAGGGTCAGGACGTCCTCCACCACCTCGGCCAGGGCCTCGCCCTTCAGCGGCTCGTAGTTGGCCATGAAGTTGCCGTACTGGGCCATCTCCAGTTCGGTCTGTTTATCGAAACCGGGGATGATGGCATCGTCCGGGCGTTGGAAGAGGCGGTACTCGCAGTTCTTGGCCAGCTTGACGCTGTGCCCGCTCTCCAGGACCCCAGCCGCGCAGCCGTTGACATAGCCCGCCGGGATCACCACCGAGGCCGTAATGTCGTCCTCCATCTGCACCTTCTCCGCGGCGATGAAGTCCTGGCGCAGCTTGAAGGTCCGCCACTTGCCCTCCTGGTCGAAACCCACGCGCAGATAGGATGCGACGATCCGCCGGCCGAAGGCCTTGAGCTCGTGCCCCGGGGCGCCGTCGACCTCGTCCACCGAGAGGTGCTGGCGCCAGGCGTCGCCCCACTCCGGGCGGTAGAGTCGCTTGATCATGAACGCCAGCGCGAAGAGCCGCGGCGGCATGGACTGCAGCCAGTTGTTGAACTCCGGCTTGTAGCTCGGCGACGGGGTCAGGAGCTTGATCACCGAGCCCAGGCTGCGTTCCGGCGACAACGGTTTCCGGCTGGGGTCGCGGTCCTCGTGCTCGTAGCCGGGGAGAAAGCGGTCGGTGTAATCCCGATCGAAGATCTCCTGGATCCGGTCCAGGTCCTTGTGCAGATCGTCGACGAAGATGGGCCCATAAAGTACCGCATCGTCCAGGGACTTGGAGATCTCTGACTTGCCCCCGCCGGAAACGGTGCAGGGCTTGTGGCAGAAGGTCCCCTCGGGTCGAGTGCCGATGAGGCGCCAGGACGGCGCGCCGGGGTGCTTCTGCATCTCCACCTTGTAGCCATTGGGCTGGATGTAGACCTTGCCGGGCTGCAGACGGATGCCCTGGGTGGCGCCGTCCTTCTCCCAGATGATGCGTTGGGCGTTGAGGTCCATGCGCAGGGCCTGAGGGACGTAGATCACCTGCGGGAAGCGCTTGTCGATCCCGTAACCCTCGGGCTGCAGGTCCATGAGGTCGCCGTAGCGAGCGACCATGTCGGCGAAGTCGTAGCCGGGCTCGCGGGTGGCGCTGTCCACCCCGAACTCCTCGCCGTGGTTGACCCGCGGAAAGGCCAGAGCCCCGCCGGCATGTTCTTCCTCCGCCAGGCCAAACAGATTGGCGGCGAAACTGATCTGGGTCTTCACCTCCTTCTTGCAGTAACCGTAGTAGTTGTCCGCCAGGATGGTGAAGATCACCCCGGAGGCATCGCGGGCGGTGAGCTTGAAGGCTTGGCCGCCGTTGTAGCGCTCCGCGGGGTCGTGCCAGCACATGCCCTCCGCGCGCTGGCGGGCGGTGGCATGATCCCAGTGAGGCAGGCCGAGCTCCTGCTTGGTGAGCGTGGTGAGGTGCGGGGCGAGCAGGACGCAGCCGGTGTGCCCGGACCAATGGTCCACGTCCAGGGCGGCGTCGAACTCGGCCAGGTAGGGATTGCCCCCGTTGCCGAAGATGCTCTCCACGAAGTCCAGGTTGGAGACCAGGTTGCCCGGGGCGAAGAAACGGATCTCCATGTTCTTCTCAGGCTGGAAACCCGGCACCTCGGGGCAGATCACAGGGCGCAGCAGCAGCGAGACGTACATGCGCGCCGGCTCTGTCTGGTTCGCCGTGAACGGGATGGTGAGCAGGTCCTGAGGGGGGGTCAGTGCCGCGCTCAGCAGGCGCGCGAAGACCGCCTTGGGGACCGCCTTCTTGTCCCCCGGGATGGGCAGCCCGCCCTCGGCGACGTGGAAGGAGCCCTCGGTAGTACGCCGGTCGCTTGCCGGGTTGTGCAGGACGCCCTGCGCGACGCGGTAGCTGGCCACGATGTCCGAGTGAAACTCATCGCTGTCGATCGGCACCGACAGCTCCCGAGCCAAGCCGTGGCGATCCAGGATGAAGGACTGGAAGGGCAGGGTCGGAACCCTGTCCAGCTCCAGATCCTTGAGATAACGGTTCAGGAAGTCCTGGATGCGCCTGTCCACCGGGCAGTGGTAGGCCGACAGCAGCCGGTTCTTCTCCCGGTAGCTCAGCAGCAGATCGTGGGCGATATCGATGAAGCCCGCCGTCTCGCCGGTACCGCAGGACGGCTGCCCGGAGGAGACCAACTTGAGGTTGATGTAGAGCTGCAGCTTCTGGCGCTCCTCGGCCGACAGGGGGCTGGAGGCCAGGGCGGAAGAGCCGGCGCTGGGGTTGAGACCAAGCTCGCGAATGGGGTCCATAGCTTCAGATACCTGAGGTTGTACGGGGGCCTGCGGCGGGCACGCGGAATACTTCAGCAAAAAACGCGCCGCGGAACGACGGAAAGCCTCACGCGATCAGCCGATCCGGCCGGGCAGAATGGCACGCTGAACCCAGAGACAGTAACGCTCTGAACGCATTGACATTTGATGTCTGCGGTCGCGATGCTGGGCGGGTGCTTACCAGGGAAACAATCCACCACCCACCCGCAAGGCCGGGGCAAGGCCCCACGTTCTGAGCGGGGCGCCGAGTCAAGACGCACCCTGTTGGTGCATGCAGGGCACTAAGTTACCACAGGTACAGTAGCGAGGCCCACGCTAACCCGCAGACCCGCCGGCTTCGGCGCCCGCATTGCGCCGGATGACGATCCCCGCATACGGCGCTACGGGCCAAGCGATTTTGCCGCCAGATCAGGCTGGAGGGACAGACGTAAAGACCCCGTGCGCCCCGGTCACAGGCGCTGTTTGAACCGGTCGTTATCTAACCCGGCGTCGCGAATGATGTTGCCCATTGTGATCGCCTTGACCGGACGATGACGCGGCACCGTCACGATGTGGTTCCCGTTCGCCAT
>JBFZCW010000016.1:0-5473 GCA_041307765.1 Chromatiaceae bacterium | reverse complement strand
GCAGCCTGCTGCATGCCGTGGACGCCCTTGTCCTGGCGGTCTTCATCGTCGAGCTAGGCATCAAGCTCTACGCCCAGGGGCTGGGCTTCTTCCGCTCCGCCTGGAACGTCTTCGACTTCGTGGTCGTCGGTATCGCGTTGCTACCGGCGAGTGGACCCCTCTCGGTCCTGCGCGCTCTCCGGGTCCTGCGCGTGTTGAGGCTCATCTCCTTGGTGCCGCGGTTACGCTTCGTGGTGGAGGCCCTGCTGCGCGCCGTGCCCGGCATCGCCGCCATCGGGGCCCTGATGCTGCTGCTCTACTATGTCTTCGCCGTCATGGCCACTGGGCTCTTCGGTGACAGGTTTCCGGAGTGGTTCGGGACCATCGGGGCCTCGATGTACACCCTGTTCCAGGTCATGACTCTGGAGAGCTGGTCCATGGGCATCGTCCGGCCGGTCATGGCAGAGTACCCCCTGGCCTGGGTCTTCTTTATTCCCTTCATCCTGCTCGCCACCTTCACGATGCTCAATCTTTTTATTGGGATCATCGTGGACACCATGCAGAGCATGCATGGGCCGGAGCACGCCCAGGAGATGGACGACATCGAGCGCGTCATCCATCGCGACACAGGCCCGCTGGCCGAGGAGTTGCGAGGGCTTCGCGCCGAGTTGCGTGCGCTGCGCGCCGACCTGGCCCGGCGCGCGGCCAGCGAGACGGACCGCGCCGGGACCGCCGCGGCCGGCCAAGGCAGCGCCGAGCCCCCAGGGGCCGGTGGAACATGACCGTTACCCAAAGTCCCCCGTCCTGTCGGGCACGGCCTCGCGGTCCGCGCCGCCTGCGGTACCTGCTGGCCTCCGCCGTGCTGCTATGGGCCCAGGCCGCGCTGGCGCTCAAACTGCAGGTCGAGGTAAAGGGACTGGAGGGCGAATGGGAGGCCAACGTCCTGGCCCTGCTTGGGATCTATCAGGAGCGCGGGGACGATACCCTCACGGAGCAGCGCGTGCTAGCCCTGCACCGCCGTGCGCCGGAGCAGATCCGAGACGCCTTGGCCCCCTTTGGGCTCTATCGGGTCGAGATCGCCGATTCCCTGACCCCACCCTCGGATGGCGGGGGGAGCTGGGTGGCCGTCTACAAGGTTACGCCGGGCGAGCCGATCAAGATCGGGACCGTGGATTACCGCGTGACCGGCGAGGGTGCTGATAACCAAAAGATCCCAAAGGACTTTCCGATGAAGGTCGGAGACGTTCTGCTGCACTCGGCCTACGAAAGGGCCAAGGAAGAAGTGCGCAGCGTCGCCTCCCAGGAAGGGTATCTGGAGGCCGATCTGGTCGAGCACCAGGTTCTCATCGACCCTGTGGCCTACACCGCACAGGTCCGATTCCACCTGGAGACCGGGCCGCGCTTCTATTTCGGCGAGGTCCGCTTCAAGCAGGATCTGCTGGCGGACGGGTATCTGCGCGGCTTCGTGACCATCCAGCCGGGGGCGGTCTACAACCCGGACCGCCTCCTGCGCCTACAGGGCAAGCTGTTAGGGATGGAGTACTTCGAGAAGGTCGAGATCGTGCCGAAACTCGACGAGGCAGGGGACGATCATGTCGTCCCCATCGAGGTCATCGCCACCCCCGAGAAGGCCAACAAGTACCGGGTGGGGGTGGGCTACGCGACAGACGTCGGGCCGCGGCTCAGCATGGACTATCGCCGCCGCTACATCGGCCCCAACGGCCACAAGCTGCGTGCGGACTTGACCTTCTCTGGGGCGATTCAGTCCCTCTCGGCGGAGTACCGCATCCCCATTGGCAACCCCGTGCGGGACTATGTCTTCGTGCGCCCGGAGCTCAACTCCTACGATACCGACAGCCGTCAGGGCGATCTCTATAGGGTTGAGGTAGCCCATTCCGCCGTGGTCGGCAATGGCCTGAGACGCACGATCGGTATCGACTACCGCTACGAGGATTACATCGTCTCCGATACCGATCAGGGAGTGACCAACGAGCTGGTGCCGTACATCAGTTGGGCGAAGACCAGTGCCGACGACCCCATCTATACCAAGGACGGCTATCGATTCAAGTTCTCCGTCCAGGGTGCGCTGGAGGGGGTGGTATCCAACACCTCCTACCTTAGCGTCCTTGCCTCCGGCAAGTGGATCAGGAGCATGGGCAAGGACTATCGCTTCATAACACGCGGCGACCTGGGCGCGACCTGGGCCGACAATGTCCTGGATCTCCCCGCCAGCCGCCGTTTCTACGCCGGCGGCGACAACAGCATCCGCGGCTGGGGCTTCGATGCCCTGGGGCCCAACGACCCCGCGACCGACGACACCGTCGGGGGGCGCTTCCTGGCCGCGGGCAGCCTGGAACTGGAGCGCCGGCTCTGGGGGGATTGGAGTGCCGCCATCTTCACCGACTTCGGCAACGCCTTCGACCCCGACTATTCACAGGAATTCGAGCAAAGCGTCGGGGCTGGCATCCACTGGCGCACCCCGGTGGGCCAGGTGCGGGTCGAGGTCGCCTATGCGTTGACCAAGGAGCCGGCAGGGTTCCGTCTGCACCTGATCCTGGGGCCGGACCTGTGATCCTCGTGAAGAACGAGGGTCCGCGCGGGGTCCCTGGGTGAGCGAGGAACTCGCTGTGACCGGCGAACCCCAGCGCCTGCCGGTCCAGCCCGAGGATTCGGCTCGCACTCCCGACCAGCCTCGCCGGCGGCGCTGGTGGCTCTGGCCGCTGGCGGCCCTGGTCCAGGTCCTGCTGCTGGCCGTCCTAGTTTTGGTATGGGTCCTGGGGACCGAGTCTGGGCTGCGCAGCGCCTTGTCCCTGATGGACGACCTCGCCCCGGGTGTGGTCCGGGTCGAGCAGGTCCAGGGCCGCCTGGCCCGTGACCTGCACCTGATCGGGCTGGAGGTCCGCCTGCCGGACCTGAACCTCTCTGCGGCTGAGCTACACCTCCATTGGCGTCCCTGGGGGGCCCTGGCCGGGACCCTGCACATCGAATCCGTCGTCGCACGGGGCTTGAGTATCGCCACCCGTCCAAGCCCGCCGGACCCGAAGCCCCGGACCCTGCCGGCGCTGGTCCTGCCCGTGGGGATCGAGGTCGGCCAGGCCCTGGTCGAGGGGCTGAGCATCAGCGAGCTGAGGGATGACCCGCCCCCGCCCTTCGTCGTGGAGCGCATTGCGCTTGCCGCCGGGCTCCACGCCGGCCGGCTGGAGCTGCGCGAGCTGGCCCTGGACCTGCCCGAATTCCGGTTGCAGGCCCGCGCCCAGGGTCAGGGGGAACTGGTGGGGGAGTATCCGCTGGGGGTTGAGCTGACCTGGACCCTGACCCTGGACCCAAGAGGTCCCGAGGCGGACCCGGTTACCCTGAATGGGGGCGGGCGGGTCAGCGGCGATCTCTCCCGGCTGCGCATCGACTACAGCATCACCGGGGCCGTCGAGCTCGACCTGAGCGTCGATGTTACCGGGGTCCTCTCTGCCCCCGCCTTGGATGGTCGGGTGGAACTGCACCGGGTCGACCTGCCGGCCTTCGACCCCAAGCTCCCGACGGTGGACCTGCAGGGCACCCTGATCACGGCTGGGGATCGGGACCAGGCCAGCGTCAAGGGTCGGCTCGACGGGCAGGCCACCGGCGCAGCGTCGGCCTCTATCCCCGGCCACCTGGGGGTGGACCTGGACCTGACCTGGGCGGGGCAGACCCTGACCATCCGGGCCCTGCGGCTCAAGGAGGACAGCTCCGGTGGCTTCTTGACCGCCGAGGGGACCCTGGACCCGGAGCAGGGGCGCATCGACCTCAAAGGCGACTGGGAGGGGCTGCGGTGGCCCCTCAGCGGGCCGGCCCAGGTCGAGGCGCGGCGGGGCAAGGTCACGGTCACCGGGGCCCTGGACGCCTACCGCTACGACCTGACCGCCGAGGTCGCTGGGGCGGACATCCCCGCCACCACCCTGGCCCTGGCCGGAGAGGGCAGCCTCCAGTCGAGCCGCATCGGCAGCCTGCGGGTGGACACCCTCGGCGGGCGCATCGACGGCAACGGCGACGTTGCCTGGGACCCGGCCCCGCGCTGGGACCTCAAGCTTGTCGCCAAGGATCTGGACCCCGGCCATCTGGTGCCGGACCTCGATGGCCGGGTGGCCTTTACCGCCGCGAGCGCCGGTACCCTGGACGGCTATGACCTGCACCTCCAGGGGGAGACTGGGCCTGGGGCCAAGGGCCAGACCCAGACTGAGGCCAAGGCGGAGGCCGGGAGCGGGACCCTGCCCGCGGCGACCATCGACCTCACCGCCACCGGGGATCTGCGCTCCGCGCGGGTGTCGAGTCTCCACCTCGATACCCTGGGCGGTCGCATCGACGGGAAGGGGGAGGGGACCTGGGACCCGGGGCTGACCTGGGACGCGGAGCTGACCGCGGACGGCATCGATCCGTCCAAGCACTGGCCGGACTGGCCGGGCAGGCTTGGCGGGCGGGTCGCGACCCAGGGTCGGGTCACCGCCGAGGGTCCCGACCTCGGCGCGCAACTGGAGGACATCAAGGGAGAGCTGCGCGGCTATGCCGTGGCCGCGGCGGGCAAGGTCCTGGTGGTTGGCGAGACGGTGACGATCGAGGAGCTCAACGCCGCCTCCGGGCCCAGCAAGGCGCGGGTCAGCGGGACCGTCGGGGAGCGCATGGACCTGGCTTTCGCAGTCGATTCGCCCGACCTGGGGAACCTGCTGCCCGATGCACGGGGAAGCATCCAAGCGGATGGCACGGTCCTCGGAACCGCCGCGGCCCCGGAGGTCAAGCTCAGGCTCGGGGCCAAGGGCGTGCAGGTCGCGGGGCAGGGCGTCCAGTCCGTGGAGGGCGATATCGACTTGGGTCTCGGCCCGGATGGACGGTTCGACATTCGGCTGAACGGCAAGGACCTGACCGCCGCTGGGCTCACCTGGCAGACCCTGGAGGTGCGCGGGGACGGTGCCATGGCCGACCACCGCCTGAGTGCCGACGTGAAGGGCGATGCCCTCTCGCTGCGGTTGAAGGCGGGCGGGGCCCTCAAGCCGGACAATGCCTACCAGGGTGATCTTGCGGAGCTCGAGCTGGCCAGCAAGGACTACGGCAATTGGCGCCTGCAGCGCGCCGCGCCCATCGTCGTGGCTCAGCCGAAGGTCAGTGTTGGTCCCCTCTGCCTGCGCGATGGACAGGGATCAGGCGGCCGCGGTCCTGGCGGGGGTTCTGGCGGCTGCGTCCGTTTCGAGCAGACCGATGTGGGCAAGTGGAATGCCGAGCTGGACCTGGACCGGTTGGCCTTTTCTCTCCTGACGCGCTTTCTGCCATCCAACCTGGCCATCCAGGGCGGGGCCAGTCTCAAGGGCCGGTTTGCGGCCGCTGGGCCCCTTCTGACCGGCAACGCCGCCGTGGCTGTGCCTGAGGGCCGGTTGCAGGTCACCGCGGGCGGTCAGACCCAGATCCTGGACTTCTCTAACGCCCGCCTCGGCCTCGACTCGGATGCCAGGGGGCTCAGCGCCCGGCTTCA
>JBFZCW010000015.1:0-6477 GCA_041307765.1 Chromatiaceae bacterium | reverse complement strand
TTGATCTTCCGGCGGATCAGGCGGTGTTCCACGCCGGATCACCATGCCAGAACTACGTCCTGGTCCTGGCCGGGAGCGTGCGCGTGCAGGTCATCGGCGAGGGCGGACGGGAGGCGGTGCTGTACCGGGTCCGGCCCGGACAGTCCTGTGTCCTGACCACCTGCTGCATCCTCGCCGGGGACGACTACCCCGCGGAGGGCTTCACCGAGTCGCCGGTCCGGGCCCTAGTCCTGAACAAACCGGCCTTCGACCGCGGGCTAGCAGAGGCCCCCGCCTTCCGCCGCTTCGTCTTCGCCAACCTGGGCAGTCGTATCGCCGACGTCATCGCCCGCATGGAGGAGGTTGCCTTCCGCCCCGTGGAGCGCCGCCTGGCCGCTTTCCTGCTGCAACGCACCAGCAGCGACCCCCGGGCGGTCATCGCCGCGACCCACCAGGAGGTCGCGGTGGAACTAGGTACGGCCCGGGAGGTGGTGTCCCGGTACCTCAAGCGCATGGAGTCCATGGGGCTGGTGCACCTGGGCCGCGCGACCCTGGAAGTCCGCGACCGGGCGGGGCTGGAGCGCATCAGCTCCGGCGTGTGACCAAGTTACTGAAGCCGATCCCCCATTTCGGCAACCTGAGCGCCAAGCCCCAGCCCGGGGCGCCCCGAACCTGAAGGAGAACACAGCATGACCAAGAACATCGGCAACTTGGACCGGACCGTGCGCATTGTCGCTGGGGTTGCCCTGATCGCACTGGCCGCCCTGGGGACCATCGGCCCTTGGGGCTGGATCGGCGTCGTCCCGCTGGCCACCGCCCTGTTGGGCTGGTGCCCGGCCTATTCCCTGCTCGGCTTCAAGACCTGACGACGGCGCCAGACCGTCACCCCTACCCGGGCCGGGACACCGGCGCCGGGCACTAAGCATCGACCGCCCCCTAACCGGAGAATGGAGAAATTCCATGAAGGCTACTGTTTCCATAGCTCTTTCGCTTGCCCTTGCTAGCCCCGTGACCCTGGCGGACAACCTCGGCTTCGACGGCAAGATCGTCGAGCCGGACTGCGACGCCATGGGTTCCTGGTTCGACTGCCGCAAGATCGACACCGCTCCAGCCGACGTCAAGCGCGGCTATGAGTACATCCACCACACCAGCAAGACCCTGGGGCCGGACGGCAACAAGAAGTATCCGGACGGCACCCCCTACTCCACCACCACCATCGCCTGTTCGAGCTGCCACTTCACTGGCGGCCATGTCCCCTTCGGCACCCCCATGTATCAGTCCCCCGACAAGTATGCCGGGCTGCCCTACTTCCGCCCCCTCAACTACCGGCGCGATCTGGAAGACTCCATCATCGACTGTTTCCGCAACTGCATGAACGCCGTCCAGTCCCCCTCGAAGGTCGACCCGGTCATGCGCGACATGGTCGCCTACATCGATTGGCTCGCCGACGGCGTCACCGACCCGAATATGCAGGGGGCCGGCTGGGTCAACCTCCCGGGGAACGGGCTGCCGGTGGTCGATGCCAATGTCGCCAACATGAGCGGGGACCCCGTCGCGGGCCGCAATCTCTACAACACTCGATGCAACAGCTGCCACAGCAAAGACGGGCCCGGCCGCGGCGAGTATCGCCGCGGCGAAAACCGCCCGCGGGTCCCGGCGCTCTGGGGCAAGGACGGGTACTCCCGCGGGGCCGCCTTCTACAACAGCCCGAACCTGGCCGGTTACATCAAGGAGCACATGCCCTTGGGCAAGCCCCTCACGCTGACCTCCCAGCAAGCGCTGGACATGGCCGTCTACATCAACGACCAGTCCAGGCCCGACGGCATGGCCAACCAGATGTTCTGTCACACCGAGCCCGACGGCATCCCCGGGGCGCTGCGCAAGCCCGCCTCCTGGCTGGTGGGCTGCGACTATCCAGGCGAGCCCTTCAGCGACGAGGACATCCTCTACGGCCCCTGGGCACCCATCACCGCGTGGCGCAACGCCGAGATCAATCGGCTCAAGGGCCTGTGACCGCAGCAGATACCCGAGGCGCCGACACGACGCCCGGACCCGACCCGTAGGCCTGCATCAAGCCCCCTCCCCAGGTTCAGGCACCACGCCGCCTCAACCGGGGCCTTCCCGGCCGGGCGATAAGCCCGGCCATTTTTTTGGTTGCAGTGCCAGTGCACCTAGTGGCAGCAGCGCTGCCATCGCTTCCCGCGCTGATTTCAGCCGAGACCGGCCAGAGCACATACCGTCGTGCCGCCGCCCTTCCTCAGCCTGCCGACCTACCCACATAGCGGGGCGAGCCGAGCGCAGCACCAATCCCCCAATCCATCGTCCGCTCCGAACATGACGAGCAGAACAAGCGATTTTGGCCTGCCCCTCCGCCTGCCCATACTTGAGCGGCAGGAGGCGGTGCCAGATCGACTTGCAGCCCCCGCCAATCGCAATTCCGCTCGGTCAAACAACGAGGTAAGCCATGAACGCCTATACCCAGATCGACATCGGTATCCCGGATGCCCAGCGTCAGGCCATTGCCCAGGGGCTAAGCCGGGTCCTTGCCGACACTTACACCCTGTACCTCAAGACGCACAACTTCCACTGGAACGTGGAAGGTTCAATGTTCAACACGTTGCACCTGATGTTTGAGACCCAGTATACGGAGCTGGCCCTTGCCGTGGACCTCATCGCCGAGCGCATCCGCGCCCTCGGTTTCCCCGCTCCCGGTTCCTACCGGGACTTCGCCGAGCTGAGCAGCGTGGAGGACGCCGGGGGGCGCCCAACGGCGGTGGACATGATCGCCCAACTGTCCAAGGACCAAGAGACGGTGGTGCGAACCGCCCGCGGGGTCTTCGCCCTTGCGGACGAGGCGAACGATCAGCCGACAGCGGATCTGCTCACCCAGCGGATGCAGGTCCACGAGAAGACCGCCTGGATGCTGCGGGCCATGCTCGCCGGGCAATGATCGCCTTCCCGGGCTCGGGCCATCCGCGCCCGGGAAGAGCACGGCCAGCGTCGGATGGCAGCGCGACCTGTTTGAGCATCCTCCGTTCCGCTTTTCTCTGTTTATCCGTCAGATAGCAGTGATTTCTTAGAACTGGATTCACCTACAGTGCCAGTTCTGCTCCCGTGTTCTGGGGACACGTCAAGTCCATGGGGTCTGGCGCCCCGCAGCGCCGACAGGCCTCCATCGGGTATCTTTCGCCTGTCGGCTGCGGACTGCGGCACGCCTCAACTCTCGGCGGCGACAGGGCCCAACTGCAATCTCTCGAATTCTGGGTGGACGGCTATGGCCACAGAGGCACCTATCGACCGTTTCGCTCGGCTCCGACGACTGCGTGTGACCCACACGGCGGTCACACCTGTTGTCGCGGCCTTGAGCCTGCTGGCGAGCGCGGCGCAGGCGGTGACCTCCGCCGATCCCGCGGACGGCAACATGATGAACTTTGTCGGAGACGGAGCGCTTCCGTCGCTGCTGCAAGGCGTGTCCCAGAGCGCCGGCACTGGGGGCGGCATCCCAAGCGCGGTCGGCGTGGGCGAGCGAGGGGACGCGAGCTACAGCTACGGGTTAAAGCTCCCGCCGGCGCGCCTTGCGCCAAGCCTCGGGCTGAGCTACGCCTCGTCCGCCGTTTCCGGGCGGGAGCTGCCGCAGGGCTGGTCGCTGTCAGGCGTCGCGGAGATCGCCCCGGCACGGGGGCCCGCGTTTGCCGGTCTCGGCTACTTCACCCTGAGCGGTCCCGTTGGCGACGGGCTGCTCGTGCCCGGTGGAACGTCCGGGACTTACGTCCTCAAGGGCGGCACCGCCCCTGTCTCCGCGACCTTCGATGCTGCCACCCGGCTCTGGACCCGGCGCTCGGCCGGGATCGAAATGACCCTGTCGCCGGCGCTTGGCAGCAGCTACGACTTCTGGCGCGTGACGCGCACCGCGGACCCCTGGGGCAACGAGGCCATCCACAGCTACACCGCGGAGGGCCGCCTTTCGACCCTGACCTACGGTGGAAACGGCCCCAGCTCCACCCCGCCGGTGGTCCGGGTGAGCTTCAGCTAAGCCCCCTCGGGTATCCGACCTACAGCAACACGCACGGCCTCGTGGAGCGCCTCGACCAAACCCTTTCCGGCATCCTCGTGGAGACGGACCCCACGGCCAGCGGGAGCTGGCGCCGCGCCTACGATTACGAACTGGTGGTCACGCCCCTGCACGAGCGCGACGTGCTCAACCGCATCAACATCCGGCGTGCCGGCGGCGGACGTCTCACGGTGGCGGAGCTCGGCTACGCCTTCTGGGAAGACAGCAGCACGGGGCGCGCGAGCGGTCCCCTATGGGCGACGCCCCAAAGCTGCAGCTACTCCAAGCTCTGGAAGGACGCGGTCTGGGACATCGAGCCGGTGGGCATGAACTATACCGGCTGCATCCTCGCGGACGTGAATCGCAACGGTTTGCCGGACATGCTCTACGGCGGCAGCTCCGCTTACACGCCGGACCCGACCAAGACGTTCGCGCTGGCCTCGAGCGACTGGCATGTCCAGCGCATGCTGCTCGACCTCGACGGCGATTACTTCTTCGAGCCGGACCTCGCGCCCTGGAACGGTCCGGCCTCTGCACCTGTGGAGACCGTGGTGGAGGGCGAGCTCAGCCCGCCCCAGACGGTGAAGACCATCGCCCTCACCCAGGATGTCGACGGGGACGGATACCCCGACCTGGTGCGCTCGGAGTAGACCCACGACTGGCAGGTCTACTACGGGACCAATCTTGGGTTCTCACCAACCGCGACCGCGGAACATGCCCCTTGGCTGACCGCCGGGATCAGCATCGCGGCGGACGCCAACCGATTTCCGGACAACAGCGAGTCGATCCGCCGCACCCTGGTCGATCTCAACGGCGACGGATGGCTTGACCTCTTCGAGCCGGGTTTCGGGACCTACTACCCCCACACCGGCCTGCGCGGGGGCGGCTGGAGCGAGCAGGCCGTGTCCGCGCTGCCCGACGGCGGCACCCTGGGGCCCTTCAAGAGTGTCGCCTACACCGTGCGGCCGAACCCCGTCCAGATCGCCTCCCTGATGTACGACGTGCAGAGCGCCCAGAAAGTGGTCGACGAGACGTCAGAGACCGGCGGCTTCCACGACCTAAACGGCGACGGCTATCTGGACTACGTCATTGCCACGACCACTCCCTGGCTCGTGCGCTTCGGCGGCCCGTCCGGGTTCGCGGGCACCCTCGCGCAATGGACGTCGCCTCTGCCCCACATCAGCCGGGTCAAGGAGGGCTTTCCCCAGACGCCCTACCAAAAGCTCAACGATCCCGATCCCTACGTGTATTTAGAGGAGCCCGGCTACACCTACCAGACCCTGGTGGACGTGGACGGCGACCGTCTGCCCGACCTCGTCACTGGTCAGGGTGCGGGCCAGCTCTGGTATCACAACCATGGGACCGGTTTCACCGCCGCTGCCCGCGCCATCCCAGCCTGGTGGAGCCCCCAGTTCACGCTTGGCTCGACTCAGAACCTGGACTCGGGCGCGATCGACCGGCGCAGCGGCGGGTTCTCCGAGAGCCTTGGCAGCCAGACCCAGCAGCTGCGCGACCTGGACGCCGACGGCAAGCCGGATGCGGTGGCCGCTGACGGCACCGCAACCTTCAGCTGGAGCACCCGAAGCTACCTGCTGGTGCAGGTGCTGGAACCCAACGGCCGGCAGACGGACATCGCCTACCGATCGAGCTCGCGGTCTGCCCCGGTGGGCAACCCCGAGCGCCTGCAATCCACGCCGGCCCACCGCACCCTGGTGCACCAGGTCGCGGTCACAGACCGCTCGACCGGCGAGAGCGGACTCACCGAGTACCTGTTCACGGACGGCGTCCTTGAGCGAGGGGATCTGCTCGGATTCGGCGAGCGATCCGTTATCACCCAGGTGAACGGTGTCAAGACCAAAGAGGAGCAGACCCGCTTTGACCTGGAGTCCGGTTTCCCGCCGGCCGCAGTCGAGCAGGCGGTCTACTACGACAGCGGCCTGTGCACTATCCCGTCGCTCGCGGCGAGCGGCGCGGGCTGCCTGCCTGCCTTCACGCCGATGCTCCAGACCACCACCGACCACGCCCATTTCGGCGACCAGGCCCAGTTCAAGCTCCCGATCCGGCGCACCAACCCCGAGAACGGCGAGGTGACCGGCACCGCGATCGCCGTCCAGAGCTTCGACTACGGTCCAGACGGCGAATTGCTGTCCCTGGAGCACGACGGCGGCGGAAACGCGGCAGACGCCTATCGCGCCGAGGCCGAATACGCCAAGAACCCGGATAGGGCCCTGGTGATGCCCTCACGCACCAGGCTCCTGTCGAGCGACGGGCGCGTACTGGAGGAGAACCGCTACCAGTACGATCGGACACCGCACCGCTCGCACCGTAGACAACCGGGGGCGTATCGTCATCGAGACCTCCCCCGGCGGCATGCAAATCCGTACCAGCTATGACGACCTCGACCGAGTGGTCGAGGTCGCGCTGCGGGGGGCAGCCGGGGGGGCCTA
>JBFZCW010000014.1:0-2903 GCA_041307765.1 Chromatiaceae bacterium | reverse complement strand
CGGCCACCCAGGAGTGGGTGCGCCTCGGGGCAGGGTTTGTCTTGATCCTACTCGGCGGCGTGCTGATAGACTCCAGCGCAGTCGTCACCTGGGCCAAGGTCGTCGCCGACCTGCGCCCCTTCGCGAGGACGCCAAAGTGAGCACATCCACCCCTGGGGGGATGGGCTTCATCCCTCCCGCCGTTCCCGCCCTGGGCAGCGAGCCGGTCACGGCCCACCGTCCAGTCACCGTGGACGACTTCGCCAAGCATGTCGCGGCCGTGGAGCTGTTGTTCAACGAGATCGCCCCGCTCTACGTCACCGAAGACGGCACGGACGCCTGGATCGAGGCGGTGCTGGGCATCCTGCCCCAGCACTGGATCCTGGCGCCCGTGCGGGCCTTCGTGCGGCGGCGGCTGGACCGGCTCCTACCCCAACCCGGCCTCGGCAGGGCCAAGTTGAAGGTGATCGGCCTCATGGAGCGGCGGTTGCATCGTCCCACGACAGGGTGATGCGTCCCTCCCTGGCCCAGGTTTTTCGCAGGTCCGTAATGTGCCAGATCGAAGCGTCACCCTCGGGCCAGATGGAGTCCTGGAGCGCCTTCAGAAGGTTGTCCAGGTCCGGCTTCTGGGTGTGCGGCGCCCCCTCCAGGGCCTCGCGCTTCTTGCGGCTCCAGGACGGCGGCATGGGCAACTCGAAGGCCACGGCCAGGCCGCCGGTCGGGATCGTGATACGGCTGGCGGAAACGAGGAGGTGGACGTTGTCCCGGAACTCCCGGTAGCGGACCACCGCGGGGGATGGTTTCCAGGCATCGCGCCGACTCTGGCGCGGCGCCGGCACGGGGGCGAGGGGTAGTGTGAGCCTCATTCCTCCTCCTTGAGGGCGGCGGCGGCTCGATTGAGGCACGCAAGGCACAGGATTTCCGGGTCCCTCATTGCCTCCCTCGCCCGTTCCAACTTGGCCCGGAGGGCGTCGCGCTCAACCTTCAGTTCCCGGATGCGGGTGGCGGCGTCCCCGTGCAAGGACCGCTCTCCTCGCATGTCAAGAGAGGTCACCACCTCGTCCAAGCGGGCGAGGATCTCATCAGGCCCAATTTCTGGGGCCGACGCGCCCACAGCGTCATCGCTCATCGGTACTACCTCCCTTCGCCAGTGGGCTCCACGCCCAGACAAGCATGGTGTCCGTGTCGTACTCTTCGCGGGCCTCTTCGTCCGCCGGGACCTCCACGATGAGGCCGAGATCCCGGGCCGTATCCTGCCACGCGCCGCCGTCGATTTCCTCCAGGTCCCACACGTCCCGGGCGGTGCGCTCGAAGAACCGCCGCAGCCGGTCCCGCTCGCCCATCGCCTCCACTAGCGAGCAGGTCAGGCGGTTGACCTCGGCCTCCATGCCACGCACCTTGAGCGCCATGGCGACGTACCGGGCCGTCCATGTGTCGGCCCGCCGGACGGCGTCGGTCATGAGGCTGTCGCGCTCGGCCTCGTGGGCGACGTACCGGGCCTCCCATGTGTCGGCCCGGCGGACGGCGTCGGCCAGGTGGGCGTTCTCGGCCTCCAGCTTGAGGATGCGTTGTGCAGCTTCGAGGGCAATGCTTTCGGGGACGTGCTCCCCCACGCACACCCCATCGGCCTCGGTAGCTTCGGGGAAGTTCACCGGGTCATCCTTGTACCAGGGGTAACCGAGGGCCTTGCCCAGGGTCTGCTCCACGGCTTCGCCGGTTTCCGCGGCGGCTTGGCGCAACCGCTCGTGCTCAAACTCCAGTTCCCGGATGCGCCCCTCCATCGCCACCACGCTCGCCCACGCCTCGGGCGAGAACCAGACACCGAGTCGGCTGTCGAGTGCGGTCGGGCACGGGACGTTGTGGACGGTCGCCCCGACCATGACGACGTTGGGCATCGCCCTAGATTCGTTTTCCGCCATGCCTGAGCCCCCTTTCACGGTTCTTGGCGAGCTTGCGTTCCACCTCGCCGTCCATGTCGATCCCCAACCCGCAGGCCAGGTCGAGGACCCGGATCAGGGTATCGGCCAACTCCTCCGCAACGTTCTCCCGGTCCCCGTGCCGGAATCCCTCCAGGGCCTCGGACACCTCTGAGTGTATGAGGCACAGTAGGGCCGGGATGTGACGTTCGTCGTCCCACGACTCGGGGGTCGCCACGGTCCAGCCGTTGGCACGGTTGATGGTAAGGATTTCCTGGCCCAAGCGATTCAGAGCATCCGCCTCTAGGTCCTGCGTGGGCTCGGCGCGGCGGTTCCAGGCGGCGATGGCCTCTTCCTCGGACGCATACGTCCTGTCCATACGCGCCGGGCAGCCGTCGCACCCAACGCAGTATCCGTCGTCGTCGTAGTATTCGACGGTCGCCTCACCCCCGCAGAACGGGCACGGCTTCGGGTCGCTCATGGCTCCCTCTCGCGGCTCCCCCGGCTGGAGGAGGGCGCGAAGGTCGTGCTCCCCCCTGCCAAGGTCGTATGCGGGGTCTTTGTCCCACCGCAGGAGGATGTTGAATAGTTGCAGGTGCAGCTCGTTCGTGTCGTCGTTCATTCCGCCTCCAGGATTGTCCGGATGGCGGTGGCGATGATCTCGTCAACCTCCCGGTAGGGGTCGTCCGACTGTTTATGGTCATCTGGAACGACAGTGAGGTTGCCGTCGGTCATCAGGTACTCCACCATCCACCGCTCCAGCCCTCCACGCTCTCCGTTCGGGCCGTCGCGGAGGAGGGTGACGGGCTCGTCGTGTAGGTCCACCACCTTGTCTATCGAGGCGTCCCACCAACCGTTAGGGCGGAAGTTGCCCCATCCCCTGAATACCTTCTTCTCGCTCATGACATTTTCTCCAACCGATCTTCAAGGTCATCTACGCGGTATTCCAGCATTTTGTGCTGGTCCGCCAGATCAACGATCCTCTTTCGTAGATCGTCGAAGGCCGCT
>JBFZCW010000013.1:0-10072 GCA_041307765.1 Chromatiaceae bacterium | reverse complement strand
CTGGCCGGCAGAGGCTGGTGGCGGGTCCAAGCGATCGACGGATCGGGGCCGCCAGGACACCGCGGCGCGTGCCGGCCGACGCGGCTGGCTGTGGGCGCTCGGGCTGGTGCTGCTCGCCGGCGTTGCCGGCGGACTCTGGTGGCTGCTGCGCCCGTTGCCGGTGGAGCTGGAACCTCAGCCAGTACCCCAGCCCCAGCCCCAGCCCCAGCCCCAGCCCCAGCCCCAGCCCCAGCCCCAGCCCCAGCCCCAGCCCCAGCCGTCAGATGCCCGCTTGGATCTCGGCGACCTGATCGGCGCGGGCCGGCTGGACGAGGCATTCGCGCTTGCCCAGGAAGCGCTGAATGCCGGCAGGCCACCCCCGGCGGAGGACCTCTGGGCACTGGCCCAGGGGCTGATCAAGGCACGGCGACTCGATCCGGCGTTCGCCTTGGTGCGGGAGCTGGCCAACGCCGGACACGGCCCTGCCGCCTTCGCCTTGGCAGAGATGTACGATCCGTTGCATTGGTCTCACGACAGCTCGCCCTTCTCCAAGCCAAACGCCGCCAAGGCGCGCGACTGGTATCGGCGTGCCGCCGAGGCCGGGGGACCAGAGGCCGATGCGCGGATCAAGGCCCTCGATAGGGCTGAGGTGGCTCCATGATGCGCATGTCCATCCATCGCTCGGTCCGCGTGCAACTCTTGGGTGCGGTCCTCATCGGGGTCGGACTCGCCGCGGCTGCGGCCGCGGCGACCGGGCGCCAGGCCCTGCCGATGCCGGGCAAGACCAGCCTTTACCAGCGGGTACTGACCCGCCCCGGCGCCGCCCTGCGGGATGCGCCTGGCGCGACGACCCGGTCAGGTGCCGAGGTGCCGCCGCTGAGTATTTTCTATGTCTACGATCGGCAGCCGGTCCAGGGCACGGACTGGCTCGAGCTGGGCGCCGCCGCTGCGGATGCCGCCGCCGGCTGGCTCCCGGCCGCCGAGGTCATCGACTGGCGTCAGACCCTCACGGTGGCCTTCACCCGTAACGCGAACAGGGAGCCAGCGCTGTTCTTTCGGGATCGGGGGGATCTTCTGGGACTCATGGACTCCGAGACCCTGGTGCCGGAGACTGACCGTCTGCGGGCCTCGATCCAGGAGGGCGAGATCCCCGAGGGTTTTCCGGTGATCGCCAAGGAGCCGGACGCCTATGTGGACCCGAACCGGCAGTTCTATCTGCTGCCGATCCTCGCGCACGAGCAGGTTGACCTAGAGAGCGGACTGCGTGCCACGGTCCTGGATGTCGCGGCGGTGACCCTCCAGGCCGGAGACCCCGACCTGCTCGCTCGGGGCGGGGCGGCCCGGACAGCGGAGGCACAGGTCGGGACGCCCGCGGACTATCGCGCCGGAGTGGTCTTCGTGGTCGACAGCACCACATCCATGGGTCCCTACATCGACCGTACCCGTGCCGCCATCCGCCGCATATACGAGCGGCTCAAGGGTTCCCCCATGGGTAACGCACTGAGCTTCGGATTGGTGGCTTTCCGGGACAACATCGACGTTGCCCCGGGTCTGGAATACGTCAGCCGGGTCGCTGCCAATCTGGATGACGGCCGGGACCCGTCGGGCTTCTTCGCCAAGGTGAACCGGGTGGAGGCGACCAACGTCTCCAGCCGGGGGTTTAATGAGGATGCCTTCGCCGGGGTCTATGACGCCATCGAGTCCATCGACTGGCGGGGCTACGCCGGGCGTTTCATCGTGCTGATCACCGACGCCGGGGCGCGCGAGGCCAATGACCCGCTGGCGCGCAGTCACCTGGGAGCTGAGCGCCTTCGTCTCCTGGCACAGGAAAAGGACCAGACCGCCGGCGGCGGCAAGATCGCCATCGCCGCCCTTCACCTGCTCACCCCCGAGGGGCGTCAGACCCATCAGCTCGCCGCGTCCCAGTACCGGACTCTGACGCGATGGGGCGAGGCCGGAGACCTCTATTTCCCGGTTAAGGGGGGGGCCGTGGAGGACTTTGGATCCCAGGTGGATGCACTGGCCGACGCCCTGGTGAAGCAACTGGCGGGCATCCGCTCCGGCCGTCTCATTCAGGTGCCGGAGGGTCCCCAGGCGACCGAGGTGGAGCGCAAGACGGCCCTGGTGGGGCGTGCCATGCAGCTCGCCTATCTGGGCCGCGAGACCGGCAGCCGGGCGCCGCGCCTCATCGATGCCTGGGTCAGCGACCGGGACCTCAAGGACCCGGCCCAGAAGGTCCTGGAGGTGCGGGTACTCATCGGCAAGAATCAGTTGAGCAACCTCCAGGAAACCCTCGAGGCCATCGTCGCAGCCGGTGAGCGTACGACGATGAGCGCCAAGGACTTCTTTGGTCAGTTACGGGGCGCCGCTGCGGCCCTGGCCCGTGACCCGGACAAAGTCAGCGCGGTGCAGGTGAAGCGCCTGGCGGACGTGGGTCTGGTGGGGGAGTGGCTGGACGACCTGCCCTACACCAGCCAGATCATGAACCTTACCGAGGCCCGCTGGCTGGCGCGGTCCTATGCGGAGCAGCAGGAGGTGCTGGATGCCATCGATGAGAAGATCCGGCTCTACCGCCGCATCCATGACGACACCGACCGTTGGATCGATTTGAGCGGACGCGCCTCCAAGGGCGAATCCGTCACCACTATCCCCCTGGATGCCCTGCCCTGATGGCCCCTTCGCCGCCGGTCTATCTGTGCCGCGCACTGACCAAGGTACGGCAGGCCGGGGCGTCCCGGTTCGAGCTCTTGGTACCGGAGCTGCGGGTTCGTCCTGGGGAAGTCGTGGTCCTGCGGGGTCAGAGCGGCTGCGGCAAGAGCACCCTGCTCGACCTGCTCGCCCTGGCGCTCAGGCCAGATGGCGCCGAGGCCTTCAGCTTCCACCCGGAACACCGGGGGCCGACGGACCTGATCCGACTCTGGGAGCGGCGCGACCTAGACGGGCTCGGCCGGCTGCGCGGCGCCCACATCGGCTATGTCCTCCAGACTGGCGGGCTCTTGTCCTTCCTCACCGCCCGGGAGAACATTGCCCTGTCCTGCCGCCTGCTGGGGCGGGACCCGGCCGGACTCGTCGAGCGCCTCGCCGAGCGGCTGGGCATAGGCCCACAGCTCGACAAGAGTCCGGGTCAGCTGTCGGTGGGAGAGCGCCAGCGGGTCGCCATCGCCCGGGCCCTGGCCCACCGCCCGAGCGTGCTGCTGGCAGACGAGCCCACCGCCTCGGTGGACCCGGTCAACGCGGCGGCTATCTTGGAACTGCTCCTGGAATTGGTTCGACAGGCGGGGGTGACCGCAGTGATTGCCAGCCACGATTGGCGCGCGGAGGGGATCCCTGGAGTCCAGGTCCTGGAGCATAGGATCGAGCGCGACGGCGAGACCACTCGGTCGCTGTTTTGGAATTGAGCCGATGAAAGGCCGTCCGCCGCCAGGTTTCAGATGTTAGAGCTAACATCGGATTAGTCTTAACCCGCTGAACGCGTAACGCCAACCGCTCCTACCAGGACCAACCAGCCCATGCGCCCCAACCGGGAGATCCTGCGCCTCGCGTACAGGGACTTCGCCCACGAGCGGCGTATCTCCCTGTGCTTCGTGCTGGCCCTGATGGCCGTTCTGGCGCCGCTCTTAGTCCTGTTCGGTCTCAAATTCGGTCTGGTGGACACCCTGGCCCAGCGACTGGTGGAATCGCCTTCCAATCGGGAGGTTTTGGCCGTCGGCAGCCGCCACTTCGACGAAGCCTGGTTCGCCCGGATCGCGGCCCGGGCGGACGTGGACTTCGTGGTTCCCAACACCCGCCGCATCGCTGCTAGCCTGAGCCGGCTCATGAGTCCATCGAATGGAACCGAGCTGCGGGCCCTGCAGATGATCCCCACGGGTGGCGGCGACCCCCTGCTCGGGGTCTCGGGCGCCGCACCCAGCGGCGTGGCCGAGTTGGTCCTGTCCACCGTTGCGGCGCGGAAGCTGGCGGTGGGGCCGGGCGACCGGCTGGTGGCTCGCATCGACCGCCACCGCAACGGTCGGGACGAGGGTGTGGTGTGGGAGTTGACCGTCACCGGTGTTCTAGCGCCGGACTCCCTAGCGGAGGAGGCGGCCCTGGTGCCCCTGCCGCTCTTGGTCGCAACCGAGGACTATCGCGATGGGGTGGCGGTGCCGGAGCTGGGCTGGGAGGGCTCCGAGCCCTCGGTCGGTCCCCGGACCTATGCCCGGTTCCGGCTCTATGCCACCAGCATCTATACCGTCGCCGGACTGGCTTCGGATCTGACCGCCGAGGGCATCGAGGTGCGCACCCAGGTAGCCGAGATCGCCGCCGTGCAGTCGCTCGATCGGAACCTGACCCGGGTCTTCTGGCTGATCGCCTTGATCGGAACCCTGGGTTTTCTGGCCTCGCTCGCGGCCAACCTGCTGGCCAACGTAGAGCGCAAGCGCCGCGAGCTCTCTATCGTGAGACTGATCGGCTTTCCGACGCTCAGTCTGGTCCTGTTCCCGGTGACCCAGGCGGTGCTGGTGGCCATGCTGGGGGCCATTGCTGCCCTGGCCCTTTACCTGCCGGTCGCCACCGCCCTGAACGGATGGTTTGCCGAGAGTCTGCAACCGGGGGAGTCTATCTGCCGGCTGCTGCCTGCCCACGTCATGAGCGCGCTCGCCGCGACCCTGTTCGGCGCGGCGGCTTCAGCCGCCTGGGCCGGCTGGCGCGCGGCGCGCATCGAGCCTGCCGAGGGGTTGAGAGATGTCTGACGTTTCGCGCGCGCCAATGCTGGCCGCCCTGCTCCTGGCGCTGTGCCCTGGCCCGCTGTCGGCTGGCCCGGCCACTGGGCCCGTCACTTGGCCGGAGAAGTTCTTCAACCCGATGCCGGCGGCCGATGATCTGGTGCTGCCCCTGGCTTGTGGCGGCGCCATGGTGTTTCGCCCGGTGGAGATTCCCTCAGGCAACTTGCTGGACGACCGTCAGGTGGAGCTTGGCCAGAGTGACGCGGACCGCGGTTACAAGGAGGGCAGACGCCTGAGCCACTTGGCCGGTGCATTCTCGGGGCAGGCATTGGGTGCGCGCCGGTACTACATCTCCAAGTACGAGACGACCCGTGATCAGTATGCGGCCCTGACCGCTGAGAACTGCCCCGTACCATCGATGCGGGGTCGTTTGCCCATGACGGACGTCAGCTGGTTCGACGCGGTGGATCTGTCCCGCCGCTATACCGAGTGGGTGCTTGCTCACGCGCCCGACGCGATCCCCCGGGAGGACAGGGAGCCAGGCTTCCTGCGCCTGCCCACGGAAGAAGAGTGGGAGTTCGCCGCCCGGGGGGGGCTCAAGGTCGACGAGACCGATTTTCTCGCCCCCGTCTTTCCCATGCCCGAGGGTGACCTGGCACGCTATGCCTGGTTCGAGAGCAGCCGCTCGGCGGAGGGCCGGCTCCACCCCGTAGGGTTGCTCAAGCCCAATCCCCTGGGCCTATACGACATCCTGGGCAACGTGGCCGAGATGACCCTGGTGCCCTTCCATCTGGACCGACGCGGTCGCCCCCACGGTCAGGCGGGCGGATTCGTGAGCCGCGGCGGTGACGTCTTCACCCCTGAGGGTCAGCTGGGCA
Source organism: Chromatiaceae bacterium (assembly GCA_041307765.1). Taxonomy (GTDB): domain Bacteria; phylum Pseudomonadota; class Gammaproteobacteria; order Chromatiales; family Chromatiaceae; genus DYRB01. Next base: position 4,515 of record JBFZCW010000013.1, on the reverse strand, counting down.
GTGCCGTGCGCCAGGAGCATAACTATTTCAACGCGGCCACCGGCCGTGCCAAGACGCTCGACAGCCTCGGCTTCCGCCTGGTGTTGACGGCCCCGGTGATCGTCTCCGCCCAGCGCCTGGACGCCATCAAACAGGCCTGGTCGGTGTTGCCCGCTTTGACCGGGGACGCGGGGGGCGATGCCGCCCAAGCCCTTGCGGAGCTCAGGCGATTGGCCGAGCAGTCGCAGGACCAGGTGCTGCGCACCCGCCTGGAGCTGATTCAGCGTGACATGGAGCGGAGCCAGTCTGCGATCAACGAGGCCCGCGCCCGGACCCTGCGGGCCCTGCTGCGCTTGGGCGCCTTCCTGGCCAAGCGGGTGGTGACGGACCGCCAGCGCGCACGCGCCATCGAGCAACTCATGGAACTGGCGCAGGGGCGCTTCGAGCGCTTCTCAGCGGATCTCGTGGGCAAACAAGGCTCCGACGCAGCAATCGATGAGGCTCGCACGTCACTCAAGGACAAGATGGTGAAATGGCAGGCGCAGCTCGACGAAATCCACGCGAGCCTCGACAACAGCCTGTCCTATTATGGAGACACGGTGATCGGTGTGGGTCGGGATTACGGGGAGGATGAGGCGAGTGCGGGTCTTGCGGTCGTGAACGATGAGTTCCGCTTGAAGCAGAACGGCTACCTCATACCCTATGCGGGACAATTCGTGGCGCACATGGCGGCGTACCGTCGCGACGGGCAGGCCGACAAAGGCTCCTGGCTCGGCGAGCTAGATCGGATCGAGGCCAATCGAGGGTCGGTTCAATGATCGAGGGTCATGCGGTCAAGTCGCTTTTTTCCGGCGGGCTCCTGCTATATGTTTGCGCACCTCAGGGTACGCCTTCGAGTTTCCGACCACTCGATCCGTTGCGGGGGAAGTCGCCGATGCGGCCGCAGGGCGCGCGGGGCTGATCCCGGGCAGACTCCTCGGACCAACATGGGGTCTTGGCGCGTTTCCTGAACAATTCATAAGCGTTTGGTTTCGTCTGATGACGCAGCGGGGGAGCAATGTTGGGTTTTTTTCTAACGAGAACCGAGGGCGCCGGGCTTGTCCCTGCATGTGTGGCTGCGGCGGTGCTCATGGGGGGGTGCGTCAGCACCGGGGACAGGGTCGGTGAACCCGTCTCGGGCGGCGCGTCCTGGATGACCGGGCTGACAGGCGGGTCGTCCACCACGGCTGCACCGGACAGTTCGTTGACCCCAGAGGAGCAACGCCTGCGAAAGCAGAGTCAGGCCTTCCAGCGAACGGTCTGGGAAGGGGCCTTGATCGGGGCTAGCGCGGGCGCTCTGTTGGGCATCTTTCAGGGCAAGGATACCGAGGGGATCCTCAAGAGGGCACTCATCGGCGGGGCCGTGGGCGGACTGGCGGGAGCCTACATAGCGAATAAGCAGAAGCAGTACTCGAACAAGGAGGACCAGCTCGATTCGATGATTTCCGACGTGCAGAAGTCGAACAAGGAGACCGAGGAGCTGATTGCCAGCGCGCGGCAGGTCATGGCCGAGGACAAGCGCCGTCTCGCCTCCGTTCAGAGCCGCTACAAGGCTGGGCAGGTCTCCGAGGCCGATCTGACAAGTACCCGCCATCGCGTTTCAGAGAACAAGGCCGTGGTCACCCAGGCCACCAAGGGCGCGCGGGAGAAATACAGCATGTTCGAGGGCGCCGAGCGGGAGTACCGACAGCAGAATCCTGGCACGGATACGGGGCGGCTGCAGAGCGAGCTAAAGGCGTACAACCAGCAGATCCAGACTCTGGATGGGCTCGCGAACACCGTCTCAGCGGCATAGGGAGCTGGCGATGACGCGAGTGGATGGCGGCAAATGCAAGGGCCCGGGGATGCGCGCAGCGGCCACTGTCCTAGGGCGTTGGGGCGGCAGGCTCTTGTCTGCCGGTCTCTCCGTCATTGTGGCTGGGTGCGCCACCAGTGCCGATCCCCATGAGGGCGGCTTCGTCAGCGGTGTCGTGGGCCTGGCTGGAGGTGGCTACCAGCGCCGCGTCGACGACCGCGAAGGTGTCCACCAGGGCGAGCTGGACGCGCAACAGCGGCTCAAGGCGCAGGCTCGATCTCTTGAGCAGGAACGGGCGCAGGTGAGCGGAGACTTGGCGCGTGCGCAGGCACGCCTGGCAAGCCAGGAGCGCAGAATCGCCCTAGAGCGCTCCCGTCTGAGGGCCGAGGGCAAAGGTCCTGCCACCCAGGCAAGCCTGCGCCAACTCGATCAGGCACAGGCACGTGTGTCGAGTACGAAGGATCAGCTGCGCGGGGTCCGGCCGGACGATCAGCCGGTGACAGACCTGAAGACCAAATCCCAGGGAATCCAGAAGGAGCTGGACGAGATCGACAGCATGGTGAGTGTCGTTTCCGGGAGCCGGTTCTAGTCGAAGCCACGGGCGAGAACCGCAGGCTATGTGTGGCGGGCCTGCAATGTTAGGATTCCGACCAATCCTCTCGTGCCCGCGTACAGGGCAGGAGACCTGACGACAACCCGGGAGCTGGGGCAACGCAAAGTGTCATTCGCTTCGACAAAACCGATTGCCCTGTCCCTGGCGCTGATCTTCGGCATCGGCGCTTTCCATGCAGCCCCGCTCCTTGCGGATTCGGGCGCAAAGTCGAAGGGCGCCGGCGACCTTGGGTTCTGGGAGGACCTGGCCTTCTGGGAGACCGTCAAGGCCAGCAAGGACGCGGCGGAATTCCAGGCCTACCTGTCCGCGTACCCGAACGGGCGCTTTGCACGCCTCGCCGAGATGCGCATCAAGGCACTGAAAGGCCAGGCCGTGCCGGTACCGGAGACGGCGCCCGTCACGCCCGCGCCCGAGGCTGCCCGATCCGCTCCAACCGTATCGGATGGTGACGGAGCCGCACCGAAGGCGCCCGGAGGCACCGTTCAGGATTGCAGCACCTGCCCCTTGATGGTCGAGGTGCCGGCGGGCACCTACCTGATGGGCTCTGACCAAGGCCGGCCCGACGAGAAGCCGCGTCACGAGGTGCGCTTCGCCAGTCCCTTCCTGATTGGTGCCTACGAGATCACCGCCGCCGAATGGGACGTCTGTCTACGCGAGGGTGGCTGCCGCGTCAGTCCCGAGGGTGCTGCCGACAGTCAAGTGCCGGCTAGCAATCTGAGCTGGGACGATGCCCAAGGCTATGTCGCCTGGCTGAGCAAGAAGACGGGGCATGCCTACCGGTTGCCGAGCGAGGCGGAGTGGGAGTATGCGGCCAGCGGCGGCAAGACGACTGCCTATTGGTGGGGCGACCAGGTGGGCAAGGGCAACGCCAACTGCACGGACTGCGGGAGCGGCTGGGATGGTCGGGGCCCAGCCCCCGTCGGTTCCTTCAAGCCCAATCCCTTCGGACTCTTCGATGTCCACGGCAACCTGTGGGAATGGACCATGGACTGCTCCAATCCCTCCTACAAAGAGGCGCCTGCGGACGGTTCGGCCTGGTTGAGGGGCGACTGCATCGGCCGCGTCCTGCGCGGCGGAAGCTGGAAGCTTGGATCGGAGTACATGCGGACGACCCGGCGCAACCACTACGATCGAGACGTTCGCTACTACCTGCACGGATTTCGGGTCGCTCGCTCCTCCCTCGCGCAGTGAATGCAAGTCCATTCGAGAGGCGGGCCGCGCGCCCGTCGACGGTCTTGCCCCGCCTCAGCCCGCCCTGAGGGCAACGCATTCAGGATTGCCATGACTGTCCTGCGACCCTCGGCCAGCACCCTTCTGGCGCTGGGCCGTCGTCCGGGCGCGCCGTCGGTTGCTCAGGGCACAGTGATGGTGATCCGCTCCGACATCACCGGCGGGGTGTGCGGGATGTGATTGGCGTCTCCAAGCAGCAGTTGCAGGGTGTGCTGGCCCTTGGGCAGGACTAGGTGGTACTCGGTCTGGCCGCGGCCGAAATGGACAAAGTGGTCGTCTGCCGGGATCGGCTGGTCTAGTGGCGGCAGATCCGTATCGATCAGCAGGTGATGATGACCGGTATGAGGCTTGTCGACGCCGGCAGGGGCCGTACCCATCCCATGCAGTCCGAACAGGACGACGAAATCGCCCCCGGGGATCACCTCGCCATTCTGCGGCCAAATGATGTAGGCAAAGGCATCCACTGGGGCCTCGGTGGGTCCGCCCTTGAGGCTGGGCGTGGCCGGCTCCAGGGAGCCGTCGCCTTGCGCCGACGCCAGTAGATGGCCGAAGACGAAGCCCATCTGCCCGCTGGGTAGCTGGACTTGATGCCAGTTGCCCCCCGCGGCGCTACCGATCACTCGGACTCGGCTGCCCTGCTTGAGGTAGCCGATCTTCTGGGAATTGGTGGTCGGCGCCGCTCGGATGTTCGAATTGGCCGTTGCCTGGTACATCTTGTCGGCTTCCTGGGCCGCCAGCGGGGCGGCGAAGACGAGCGCGGCGATGGTCGCGGCGGCGAGGCTTGGTTTCATGGGCTTGGCTCCTTTGGGCAGTGTTGTTGTCGTTGCGTCTTGAGTAGACGTGGGCTCGATCGGCGCTC
>JBFZCW010000012.1:0-11055 GCA_041307765.1 Chromatiaceae bacterium | reverse complement strand
CCAGGTAACCAGCTTGACCCGCTGCTTGTCCGAGATCTGGATGCGCAGGACCAGAAAGCTGCACACGTCCGGGCCGTCGACGAACGTCTTGAGCCGCTCGATGCCCTGGAGGATGCCCATGGTCAGGGCGCTGTGCTCCATGAAGGCATCCGCCGAATCAAAGCGCGCGATCGGGCTCTCGTAGCTGAACCCGGTGTCCGCCAGATAGCGGCGGGCCCCGTCGTAGTCATGACTCGCGATGGCGTCCAGGTAGGCGTCGACAATCTCGTTCGGTTGCACTCTTGCGACCTATTCACTGTGTATCAAAGGGGTCTGATATACACGAGGTAGCCCGTCAGGCGGTCCGGGCCCTGCGCCCTGCGGCCGGATCAAGCATAGATGATCCCTCGCAGCCACCGCGGCACAAACCAGGTTCAGGCCGCCTCGCCCAACCGCGGGGGGAACCAGGTGCGCGCGATCTCCTCATGCAGGTCCCCGATGTCCAACTGCAGCTCATCGACGAACCGGTGTAACTCGGTCTGGGTGAGACGCTGTACCTCGGTCCCCAGGAGTTTGCGCGAGAGTCTGCCCGCCACCCGCAGCGCGGGGTCATTGCGCGGCAAGCGCTCCAAGCTGGAGCGCATCCGCTCGCAGCAGTGGTTGACGGCGCGCGGGAACGCGGGGCTCTTGAACAAGAACCGCAGCACCGGGCCGCGCTGCACTCGCACCTGCTCGCTGCGCCGATACATTTGATAGGCGCTCATGGACCTGAGGACGCTGACCCACTGGATGGTGGCGTAAGGACGCAGCTCCTTGGTCTCGGCCGGAAGCAGGCTCGCGGAACGCACGTCAACGATACGGGTGGTCATGTCCGCCCTTTCCAGGTGCCGCCCCAGTCGGACGAAGTCGTAGCCCTGATCATGCAGCATGGTCCCTGACAGCAGCCCAGAGATGGTCTGGCAGCCCAGGATCACATGGCTCAGATACGCATGCCGCCCGCCCTTGGTCAGGCCGTTGAGCAAACCGTCTCGGGCGTACAGGTAGAGCTCATTGATCTGCTCCCACCCTTCCCGCGGGACTATGTCCCGGATGGTGCGGCAGCTCTCCCGAGCCCCGGCCAGGGCGGACAGGATAGCCCCCGGGTTGCGCCCGTCCCCGAGCAGAAAGCGCACGACATGGCGCTCCTCATAGTCTTTGTAATGTTCCTCGAACAGGGCGTTGGCCCCGGTGATGTCCACCAGGGGGCGCCAGCCCGGTGCTATGCCCTTGGGCAGATCCAACAAAAGGTTGGCGTTGACGGCCACGATCCGGGCGGCGTTCTCCGCCCGCTCCACCTGCCGGCCGAGCCAATACATGGTTTCCGCAACGCGCGACAGCATGGCGCCTGCCTCTCAAAAGCCGGATGCCAAAACCCTGGTCAGGGTACCGGACCCCATGGTCAGCCGCCCTGACCCTCGTCGGGAACGATCCAGGTGTCCTTGCTCCCACCGCCCTGGGAGGAGTTGACCACCAACGAGCCCTTGCGTAATGCCACGCGGGTCAGCCCACCCGTGGTGACCCGCTGGCGGTCGGCAGAAAGGATGAAGGGGCGAAGGTCCACATGACGCGGCTCGACCTTACGCCCGACCAGGGTCGGCACAGTGGACAACCGCAACGTCGGCTGGGCGATGTAGTTGCGTGGGTCGGCCTTGACCAGGGCGGCGAAGGCCTCGCGTTCGGCCTTGGTCGAGGCCGGGCCCACCAGCATCCCGTAGCCGCCCGACTCGTTGGCCGGCTTCACCACCAGCTCCGCTAGGTGCTCCAACACGTAGGCAAGCGCCCCCGGCTCCATGCACCGGTAGGTCGGGACGCTGGCGATGATCGGGTCCTCGCCAAGATAGTAACGGATGATGTCGGGGACGAAAGCGTACACCACCTTGTCGTCCGCCACCCCCGCCCCTGGGGCATTCGCCAGGGCGACGTTGCCGGACTTCCATGCCCGCAGCAGCCCCGGGACACCCAGGGTCGATTCCGGGAGGAATGCCTCGGGATCCAGGTAGAGGTCGTCGATGCGCCTGTAGATCACGTCCACCCGGCATGGACCGTCCACAGTGCGCATATAGACGCAGTCGTCGTCCGCGACGAAGAGATCGCGGCCTTCCACCAGCTCGCAGCCCATCTGCTGGGCCAGATAGGAATGCTCGAAATAGGCCGAGTTGTAGATACCTGGGGTCAGGACCACGACCTCCGGATAGTCCCCTGGGCGCGGGGAGAGGGCGGCCAGGGTATCGAAGAGTTCCGAGGGGTAATCGTCCACAGGGAGCGGGCGGTAGTCTTCGAACAGCTCCGGAAAGACCCGCTTGGTGACCAGGCGGTTTTCCAGCATGTAGGAGACCCCGGACGGGACGCGCAGGTTATCCTCCAAAACATAGAGGGTCCCGTCGGCGTCGCGTACCAGGTCGGAACCGCAGATGTGAGCCCAGGCCCCCAACGGCGGTCTCACACCGATGCACTGGGGACGGAAGTTGACGGACTTATCGAGGACATCCGCCGGGAATACCCCGTCCTTGACCACCTTCTGGTCATGGTAGAGGTCGTCGATGAATAGGTTGAGCGCCTGCACCCGCTGCTTCAGCCCAGCCTCCACCCGGCGCCACTCGGACTCCGGGATGATGCGGGGGATGATGTCGAAGGGCCAGGCGCGATCGATGGCCCCACCCTCCTCCGAGTAGACGGTAAAGGTGATCCCCATCTCCTTGATGGCCACACCGGCGGCCTCCTGCCGGGCGACCAGGTTATCGACCCCCATGCGGGCCAGGTCCGCTGCCAGGCCGGCGGCGAAGGGGCGCGGCGAGCCCGCCGCCGCAAGCAGCTCATCATACAGGCCGTCGCAGGGATACTCACTCCAATCGATGGGCATGGCGGATCTTCCCGGTCTCGGGGGACAGCGGCGTTCACGGCGGTACAAGCCAGGCCCCATGGTAGCCGCAGCCACGAGGCTTTGCATTAGCTGCCCCGCCGCCGGGCCCTGGCTCAGGTCTGGCCGTCCGCCCTGGACCGACCTGCCCGCGCGGCGGCTAGCGCGTGTATACAATCGGGTGCTGCACTACACGCGTCGGGAGACGAACACCATGACCTACTGCGTCGGACTGGTCCTCAACGAAGGCTTGGTGCTGGCTGCCGACTCCCGCACCAATGCCGGCGTGGACTACGTCACCACCTTCAGCACGCTCCATGTCTTTACCCCCGCTCCTGATCGGATCTTCATCCTGGGTGGTCAGATCGCCGGCCAACCCCATGGACTCATGCTGATCTACACGCAGGGAAACTATTTCGCCGCATCCCCCGAAACGCCCTACCTGCAGATCGGCGAGAACAAATACGGCAAGCCCGCAATCGACTGCATCGCCAAACCCGAGCTCTCGCTTGCCGACGGGCCCGCCTCTGCTTTGTGTCCCTGGATGCCACCTCGCGACCCAATGCCACGGTCGGCCCGCCTTTCGAGGTGGCGATCTACCCCAAGGATACCCTCGCGCTCAGCCACCACCTCAAGCTGGACGCCGACTCGGAGGAGCTCAAGGCAATGTCTCGCGCATGGAACCAGGGGATCTATCGCGCCTTCGAAGGTCTCCCACGGTTTGCCTGGGAGGTCTCGGCCAAGACAGCCCCGTCTGGTCCCTGCGACTAGCTGGGACCTCCCAACGATCAACCGCAAGAATATTGAATAGGCATATCCAACAGGGCGATGGAATTGTTTTTTGTCAAAAAACTGGAAGTCAGTCCCCAACCGCACCGCGCGGGCCGCAATCCGCTTGCATTCAGCTCTCCGCGAGTCCTTTTCGCACTCTGTGCCTACGGTGTCAGAAGTCCTCGCTAGCCCCCGGCATCCGGCCGGCTTCCGTGGTAGGCCGCCGCTGCGTGGCGCTGGCGGCCGCTGACGAAGGAGCGCAGGGGGTCTACGACGCCGCGCCCGGCAATAGCGGTGCGCCCGAGAAGCATGCGAAAAAGCATGTCCTCGCGGTTGGTCAGGGTCACCTCGATGGGCCAAGTTCGTCCGCCGATCTCCAGCGGGGTGCGGATGACATAGCGCTGCTCCTTGTGACCGCCGGAGTCGCTCACCACCCGCAGGTCCAGGACCTGCGCCTCGCAATGGACCTCCACGTCGGAGCGACCCCGCAGCGGGTGGACGCCAAAGCGAACCAAGGCCTCACCGCCGCAGCGGAACGCCTCGACATAGAAGGCATGCAGGGTCGAGGTGCGGGCCCCCGTATCCACCTTGGCCTTGATCAGCGGCAGCCGCAGGGCGGGCAGACCGACCCACTCCCGCCAGCCGAGGATCACCTCTCCAGCCCCCCGCGCGACCTCTACCGACGCCGAGTGCTGTTCATCCGATCGATCCATATCCTCACCCCGAACACGACCCCTAACCCCGGCACTCGTGGCCTGCTCCGCCCCAGGCTCCTGGCGCGGACGCACACGACGATACCAAGAAATTGCTGGCGCGCGGCCCCGCCCGAAGGTATATACCCGCCGTCGTCCAACCCGCCAAGGGGGCCTCCCGTCGCAACCCACGCAGATGGATTCCCCGGCGGACCATCGCCAGCCCCCCTATCCCAGCCCGAGGACTCATGTCATGAGAACCCCCCTTCGCATACGCTTGGCGCCGCTCGCCTGGTGCCTGCTCATGGCTCCGGCCACTCAAGCGGCCGACACCCAGGCGATCGAGGATGCCTGCCGCCAGGCGGCAGCGGAAGATCGTGTCGCGACGAAGGAAATGGACGACTACATGGAGGACTGCATGGCTGACGCCCTGCAGCACCTCGACGACGAAGCGAATACCCTTTCCGGTGGAGATGTGCGGCTCCGCCACGGAGGCGATGCGGAGATGGTGCCGGAGGGCGACCAGGAGCCGGCCCCCGTTGACTAGCATGCCGGCGCCCCCGCTCAACCCCCTCGACGCTTTTAGGGCCCGCACCGTCGGCGAGGTCTTCGACCTCTACGACCCACCCCTTTGGCTGGTCACCAGCGCCCACGCCGGCCGCCGCGGCGGGCTCATCGCCACCTTCGCGGTGCGCGCCTCCATCGTCGCGACCCTGCCGCGCATGGTGCTCGGCGTGGCCAAGCAGCACCACACCTGGGGCCTGATCGAGGGTTCCGGGGGCTTCGCCCTGCACCTGCTGCACCCCCGTCAACTCGATCTGGTCTGGCGCTTCGGCCTGACCACCGGGCACCAGGTGGACAAATTCGCCGGGCTGGCCGCCGCCACCACCCCTGGCGGTCAGCCCTTGATCGCCGATGCCCTGGCCTGGCTGGACTGCCGCTGCGAGTCGCGCCTGGACAGCGGCGATCGCACCATCTACCTGGCCGCGGTCACCGATGGGGGCACAGACACCGCCGCGGCGGCGAACCCGGAACCCCTGAAGGTGGGCCGCCTCTATGCCGAAGCACCGCCCGACGCGCGTGCTCGGCTTGATGCCCTGTACGCCCGCGACGGTGCGGTGGACGCAGCCTCCATCCTTACCTGGCGAGGCATCCAACGCGGAGAACCCGGCTGACCTGGCGGCCGCACCCATGCCCATCGTCGACCTCATCCTGCCGAGGGATGCCCTACCCCGTCCGGCCCTGGAGGCCCTGGCCAACGACCTGTCCCAGGCATTGCTGCACTGCGACGTGGCCCGTGACAACCCCCGCGCCGAGGGCATGAACTGGATCTATATCCACACTCTGGCCCCCGAGGACATCATCATCGGCGGGCGCAGCCAGGCCCAAACGGGCCTGCCTCACTACCGCATCGAGGTCACTCTGATGGCCGGTGCCATGTCCGAGGCCCACCGCCAAGAGATCGCTGCGCGGATGACCGCCGCCGTCATCCGCGCCGAGGGCGGACACATGAATCTACTCAACGCCGCGCGGGTCTGGGTCGTCTTCCACGAGGTCCCCGACGGCCAATGGTCCGCCGGCGGACGCCTCTACCGGCTCGACGACGTGCTGCGCTTCGTTAGCGGAAACCCCCACCGTCCAGCCCCGGAGTAAAGGCCAATGAAGTTCCCAGATCACAAGACCCGCATCGTCGCCACCATCGGACCGGCGTCCCAAGACCCGGCCATCCTGGCCGCCATGATCCGCGCGGGCCTCAACGTGGCAAGACTCAACTTCTCCCACGGCTCAGAGGCCTACCACGCCGAGCTGATCCAGACTATCCGCGCCGTGGCCGCCGAGACCGGCCACCGCGTTGCCATCCTGGGGGACCTGCCCGGACCCAAGATGCGCATCGGCGATTTGACCCAAGAGCCCGTCGAGCTGCTGCGCGACGACACCATTGTTCTGACGACCCGGGAGCTGACCGGCAGCGCAGGGCTGGTCAGCGTCAGCTTTCCCGGGTTGCCCGCGGCGGTGCGCCCCGGAGATCGGCTGTTCATCAACGATGGCTTCATTCTTCTCAAGGTCCAGGAGGTCCAGGGAGACGACGTGGTGTGCAGCGTGCGCGTCGGCGGCGAGCTGCGATCCCGCAAGGGGCTCAACCTGCCGGGGATCGACCTCGGCATCAGCGCCTTCACCGACCAGGACCACGAGTGGCTGCGCTTCGCCGCCCGGAACCGGGTGGATGCGGTCAGCCAGTCCTTCGTCGCCTCCGCCGCCGACATCGAGGCCGTGCGCGCGGCGGCCCGGGCGCTCGACTATGACCCCTTCATCATCGCCAAGATCGAGCGCCGGGATGCCCTGGAGCAGCTCGACGCCATCCTGGCCGCCAGCGACGGCATCATGGTCGCCCGCGGGGACCTGGGAGTAGAGATCCCCATCGAGGAGATCGCGGTGACCCAGAAGCGCATCGTTGCCCAGGCCAACCGTGCCGGAAAGCCGGTGATCACGGCGACACAGATGCTCGAATCCATGGTCAAGGTGCGCCGCCCGACCCGCGCCGAGGCCACCGACGTGGCCAATGCCATCCTCGACGGGACCGACTGCGTCATGCTTTCCGCCGAGTCCGCCATGGGTGCCTACCCGGTGGAATCCGTCGCCATGCTCGCCGGCATCGCCGCCGCCGTGGAGCCGTCGCGCCCCCAGCGTCCGACCAGTCAGGTAATCGGCGAGACCGATGACAGGGCCCCCCAGGCCGTCGACCTGATCGCCGAGAGCATCGACCACACGGTCCGGCGCATTCGGCCATGGGCGGTCATGGTGCCGACCCGCAGCGGCGCCACAGCGCGCAATGTGGGCCGCTTCCGCCTGCCGGTCTGGGTGGTGGCCATGAGTCCCAGCGAGGCCACCTGCCAGGCGCTGCAATTCTCCTACGGGGTTTATGCCATCAAGACCGCGGAAGACAGGGCCGACTGGGGCGAATGCGTCCGCCGCTGGCTCGCCGAGCAGGGCATCACCGAGGGCCTGGCCCTCCTCGCTCAGGGCCCGTCCGCCCAGAACCCCTGCGGCAATCACCGCATGGAGATCGTCGAGCTGGACCCGCAGCACCGCGCCTGCAGTCAGGCGCCGGCGGATTGAGCGCAGCAGGGGCGCCCAATGTGTTGGATTCCAAACCTGCTGACGCTTTCGCGACCGGTCTTGTTGCTGCCGCTGATGTGGCTCTTGGCGGCCGGGACTGGCCCCGGCGCCCATTGGCTGGCTTTTGCCCTGTTCCTGGTAGCGGCCCTGACCGACGCCTTGGACGGCTGGGCGGCCCGGCGCCTGGGCTGTGCGAGCAATGTCGGTGTCTTCCTGGACCCACTGGCAGACAAGGTCTTTGCCAATGTGCTGCTCATCTTCCTGGCCTGCCACCTGCCGCAATGGGTGCCGCTTTGGGTGGCGCTGCTGCTCGTGGCGCGCGAGTTCGTGGTGCAGGGATTTCGCAGCATGGCGCCCTGCGTGGGGGTCGTGATCCGCACCGGGACACTCAATAAGCTCAAGCTGGTCTTCCAGCTCGTCGCGATCGGCACCGCCCTGGCCGGTCAGGCCTGGGCCAACATAGCAGAAATCCTGCGATGGGCGACCTGGGTCGGCCTCGGTCTGGCGGCGGCGAGCGCCTATGTGTCCATGTACACGCTGTTGCGGGACAACGCCGACCTGTGGAGCCGCCCGCAAATCCCGATGGAGATCCGCTGACCCCTGGGCTGCGCCGCCCGCGGGCGTCTGGCCAGGATCAACCCCGCTGCACGGTCTCCCTGGGGGATTCGCCGAACAGACGCCGGTACTCCTGCGAGAGGCGCCCGAAGTGCAGGAAGCCCCAGCGCATGACGATATCGCTGACCCGCTCCCCGGTCGTCCTTGCCCGCTGTAAGTCTCGTCGCACGGCATTGAGCTTCATGCAGCGATACCAGGTCTGCAGGGTCACGCCTTAGATGTGGCGGAAGTGGCGCTCGAGCATCCGCCCGCTGGCGCCGGCCGCTTCGACCAACCCGCTGAGGCTGAAGGACTCGGACAGATTGGTGTCCAGATACTCCTCGGCGCGAGCCATCCGGCGCGGTTCGACGTCTCTCAGATCACCGGTGCGGCGGGCATCGTTGAGGGCGCACGCGAAGTCGTCGTGGAGTTGGTCCTCCAGTGAGCCGCCAAGGGGCTCGGTCGGCTCGGCGGGCCCGCCCCGGGCCGCGACGGCGAACAGGGCCCCGATGGTCGCCGCGATCCGCTGCCCGGCCTGCGCCTCGGGCTGGATGCTGGTGGCGCGGCTGGCCGGGATCGGCAGCGGCCGGCCATAGAGCCTGAGCGCGGCCTGCTGAATGAGGTCCCGCTCGGCGCAGTACGCGAACCAGGTGCCAACTGGCGGGGCGCGGTAGCTGGGTTGCTTTCGATTTTCGGATAGAGCCGACCATTTCGCTAGGTTGCTGTGCCGCGACCCGCCCGAGACGGTTCGTCTGAAGCCCAACACGGCCACGTCTACGGGCCATTCGCTCCAGGAACCGGAGGTTCGCATGAAGACAAGCAAACACAGGATCCTCGCCTTCCTGACAGCGATGACGGTGATCCCAGCCTCGCTCATGGCCCAGCAGGAGCGCTTCGATGCGTTCGCCAACAGCCCGACCTTAGAACCGGCCGACGGAAGCGTCGAGCAAGCAGCTCTTGGACGAGCTGCTGTTCCAGCGCGCGTCCCAGACCTACCTCTGGGCCATGCCGCTGATCAATACCTTCCTGCGCGGATTCCATCAGGATGCCGCTGACCTGATCCCCGGCATACAGACCCTGGAAGGGACCCGGGTCTACCCCCTGGGCAAGGAGGGCCAGGCGAGGGCCATGGTCTATCCGGACGCCTCCGGCGTGCCCTCCAACATGCTGCCTGCCAACGACGCCCGCGCCTTCGACCAGATCAAGCAGTTGGTGGATTCGGAAACCCCGGCCCTGGCCGACCCCGACTGGATGGGCATGCTCGCGGCGTTGGGCATCGAGAAGGGCAGGCCCTTCGCGCCGGATGCCAGGACCCGCAAGATCCTCGACGCCGCTGCCGCGACCGCTTACCAAATGAGCCGGGTGCTGGGCACCCAGTCTGAGATCAACGGCGTGAGCTACCTGGTCTACCCCGACCGCCAATGGATCAACCCCATGGCCTCCGGCAACCCCTTCGACATGGCCTGGCAGCGACCCACCGACGGCGCCCTGGCCCCGGATCCCCGCACCAATTTCGTGTCCTTCCGGCAAGGCTGCACCTCTTGAGAAACAAACTCGGTGCCATCGGTTTTCATGCGGTTGCCGACGACGGGGTGATGTTGAATCCCAGAGTGGCGGCGCGACGCTTTAGGGCTGCGATGCTGCGCCGGCGCTGTTGCTGTTCGTAGTGTTGCTGCCCCTTGTCGACAAAGGACTCGCCGCGCGTCAGCATGAAGTAGACCATCCGCGCGAGCTTGTGCGCGACGGCCGTGTTGGCGCGCGGCTTGTCCATGCGCCCGCACAGCCGGCGATAGCGGGGCGGTGACGCCGGCCAGCAGCGCGGCCCAAGACCGGCCCGCAACCAGCAGGGCCAGCGCCGCGATCAGGCTCACCGCCCCCAGCGTCAGGTAGTACCAGGGAAACACCTCCCGGATGAAACCGCCCGCGGTCGCCACCGACAACTTCCCGAACACCAGCGGCGCGAGCACCGCGGAGAAAAACGTCATGCCGCCGAAGACAACGGCCAGGGCCAGCCCGCGATCAGGTCGGTGGCAAGCGTCAGGGTCATCGCGGTGCTCCGTTGGGGTGGAATCGAGACAGCAAAGGCGCTCACCGGGACCGGCTGCGGGCGTGACTCCTGGCCGCGAAAGCGAGGTCGCAGCGCCTGCGAAGCGCGCAAGATTGACAGGCGATGCCGGGATCGTTTCTGATCGAACCAATGTCTGCGATCCGGGTGGGACTGCCGGGATCGTTCACCGCCTCTGGGCCTGAAGTGCCGCAAGCTCCCTACCTCACCATCCTTATGTCGGGCATCAACCTCCACCTGAAAACCGCGACCGAGCTGTTCCATGGTGGTCGGCTGACCGAGGCCGGTGCGCTGTGCGAGGCCCTCGCTGCCGATGGCGAGGCGTCGAGCCAATTCCGCGGCCTGTTCGGCCAGCTGCAACTGTTGCGCAATCGGACCGCCGCGGCCGAGCCGCTGCTGGTCGCGGCCCTGGCCGAGGCGCCCGAATCCCTGCGTCTGCGCGGTCTGCTCGCTGAGACCTATCGCCGCGCCGGGCGGCTGCTGGAGGCGGCGGGGCTGTATCGCGATTTGGGCCGCCCGGCCCTAGCCGCCAAGCTTGCGGCCACCGGCGGCGGCTGGTATCGGCTGACGCCACCGACGGCGCCGGTCACGCTGCCCTGGCTCGGCGAGAGCGGCCCGGCATTGATCGAGGCCAGGGTCGGCGACGGCCGGGTCGGGCGTTTCCTGATCGACACCGGCGTCGGGGAGACCTTGCTCGACCCGTACCTGGCGTCGGCGGTCGGGGTCACGCCTTTTGGCGACGAGGCGATCCACTTTCCCGCCGGCCCGGCCGGGCGCGTGGAGCATGGCCTGCTGTCACGATTCGCCCTGGGCGACCTGGTCATCGAGGGCGTGCCGGTGCAGGTGTACGACACGCGCACCGCGATGGCCGGGCTGCTCCCGCTGCCGGTGGACGGCGTTGTCGGGAGCGGCCTGCTGAGCCGGCTGCCGGTGGCACTGGA
>JBFZCW010000011.1:0-7675 GCA_041307765.1 Chromatiaceae bacterium | reverse complement strand
CCGGCGGCATGCGGACCGGCCGATGGCTCTTCAGCCTCAGCCCGCGTGGGTTCGACCGAGGTGCCGGGACCGTCCGGACCGGCAGCAGGCACCTGCGAAGGCAACTCCCGCTGCGCTTGGGCAGTTGCGGCCTCCTCGGCGGGCGGCGAGGCTGGCTCGGCGGCCGCCTCTGGACCGGGGGCTTGGGACAGATTTTCCGAACGAATGGCCTCTGGGGTGCGCTCGCCATGACCTCCCGCCCCCTCCTGTGGGACTGGTCCCTCTGGCAGATCCTCGCGATGCGGAGCTTCGGACCGGATCCGGTCAGGTTCGTCAACGGTGGATCGGGGCTCGGCCAGACGCTCCTGGTCGAGCGCCGGGGACCGTTGTGGCGCTTCCTCCGGGTGGTGTTGCGGGGCTCGGTCCAGGTTCCTGGCCGGTGCCTGCTCTTGGTCCGCGGTGCGCGCGCCAGTCACCTGGCGCGGTTCGCCATCACGGCTACCCTCGCCGCGTCGGCCCCGACCGCCGCGGCGGGAGCCGCGGTCGCCTTGACGGTCACCCTGGCGCTCAGCCTGGCGCTCACCAGGCCGTTCCCCCTGGCGCTGGCGGTCTTGGTCGGGACCGATACCGCGGGCCCCGCGTTCGTCACCCTGGCTCTGGCGGCGCGCCGGCTCGACCGGCTGGCTGGGGCGCCCAGCGGGCTGGGGGCGTGGCCCGCGATCCGGTTGGCGGCGGATATCGGCCGCGTGACCATGGCGGTGGGGCTCGCTGGATGCCTGTCGTGGATGCTCCGGGCGGGTCTGCGGCTGGCCCGCTGAGGGGGTGGGGCGCGCGGTCGGATGCGGCGCAGCGGGCTCAGCCGCTGCTGGCGGCGTACCCGTTGCCAGCGACGGGAATAAGGTAGCGAAAAGGCGCTTGAGCAGGCTGTCGGCGGGGCGCGAAGGAGGAGGCGCGGCCCCGGCTGCCGGCGCTGCGCGTGCGCCCTCGGCCGCTCGACGAGGCTCTTCCTCACACCCCTCAGGTTCTGGCCGGTGCGGGGCTGGGGCCAGGGGGGTGATCTGCTTGACCGCAGGCTCCTCGGCGCGAGGTGCATCGCCGGGGCGCGCGTAGTCGATTTCTTCGGCCGGGATTTGGGTGGCGATCTGGTAGCTCGGTCGGTCGTCGGCCTCCTTCGCCATGTCCTGGAGACGGACACGTTCGATTTTGTAATCGGGCGTCTCCAGGTACTCGTTGGGCAGCAGCAGAACCTCCACGTCCTGGCGCTGCTCGATCGCGACAATGTTGCGCCGCTTCTCGTTGAGCAGGAATGTGGCGACCTTGACGGGTACCTGGGCGACGATCCGGCCGGTGCTCTCCTTCATCGCCTCTTCTTCGATGATCCGCAGGATAGACAGCCCCAGGGATTCGACCCCGCGGATGGTCCCCTGGCCGCGACAGCGCGGGCAGACCGTCTGACTGGACTCGCCGAGCGATGGGCGCAGGCGTTGGCGGGACATCTCCATGAGGCCAAAACGCGAGATGCGGGCGAGCTGGATGCGGGCGCGGTCTTGCTTGAGTGCGTCGCGCAGCCGGTTCTCGACGTCGCGCTGGTTGCGCGCCGGGGTCATGTCGATGAAGTCGATGACGAAGAGCCCGCCGAGGTCGCGCAGGCGGAGCTGGCGGGCGATCTCGTCGGCCGCCTCCAGATTGGTGTTGAGCGCCGTCTCCTCGATATCCGCGCCCTTGGTTGCACGGGCCGAGTTGATGTCGATGGAGGTCAAGGCTTCGCCGATGTCGAACACGATGGACCCGCCGGAGGGCAGGTGGACCACGCGCTGGAAGGCTGACTCGATCTGAGTCTCGATTTGGTAGCGGGTGAATAGCGGGACGTCGTCTTCGTAGAGCCGGAGCTTCTTCTGATTGCCGGGCATGACCTGGCGGATGAAGGCCTCGGCCTTCTCGTACATGCGCCGGTCGTCGATGACGATCTCGCCGATGTCGCCGCGAAGGTAATCCCGGATCGAGCGGATGATGACATCGCTCTCCTGGTAGATCAGGAATGGGGCCTTGCGCTCCGCCGCCGAGGCCTCGATGGCCTGCCAGAGCTGCAGGAGGTAGTCGAGGTCCCATTGGAGCTCCTCGACATTCTTGCCCACCCCTGCAGTGCGCACGATCAGCCCCATGTCCTCGGGGATCTTGAGTTGGCTCATCACGTCGCGCAGATCGCTGCGGTCGGCCCCCTCAATGCGACGGGACACGCCTCCGGCGCGGGGGTTGTTGGGCATCAGGACCAGGTAGCGGCCGGCCAGTGAGATGAAGGTGGTGAGCGCTGCGCCCTTGCTGCCGCGCTCCTCCTTCTCGATCTGGACCACGACCTCACGCCGCTCCTTGAGCACATCCTTGATGTTGATGCGGCTGCCTGGAGTGGCAGAGTCAGGCTCGAAGTAGGCCCGGGAAATCTCCTTCAGGGGGAGGAACCCGTGGCGGTCAGCCCCGTATTCGACGAAGGCGGCCTCCAGACTGGGCTCGATGCGGGTGATGATCCCCTTGTAAATATTGGCCTTTTTTTGCTCGCGGCCGGGGGATTCGATATCCAGGTTGAACAGTTGTTGGCCATCGACGATGGCAACCCGCAACTCCTCCGGCTGAGTCGCGTTGATCAGCATTCGCTTCATGTTGTTGTGCTCGCACCTTGGCGCGTGCCCCGCCGGGCGCACCCGGACAAGACACTAGGCACGGACCGTGCGCCTGAGCGCGACGGCCCGCGCCAGCTCCTTACCCGAAGTGCCCGCGCCGCGCTCTGGCGCCGACCGCAGGGCCTCGGGGAACGATCTCTGTTCGGTCCCGTCCGGTTCTGCCGGGCGGGCACGCGCGATTGCTCGATTGCCGGGGATGCCTGTGGCGTCGGCGGCGTTGTGTGCGGGCCCGCGGTTATCGCGCGGGCCGGCAAATCTGCTTCGACGGGGATGCGGCCCTCTCCGCTGGGCCAGCGGCCCGTCCCCTCGGACACTCAGTGTACAATCCGCCCCCGACGCACATGGGCCTCGGCGTCGGTCGCGTTGGGGCGCAGGCCGGGGTCCGCCGGCCTTCGGGGACCGTCTCACCGTTGCGGACCTGGACCCTTTACGGGCGGCGAAACGCCGCCGCAGCATCAGCTCCCCAAGGCGCCGCGTGACTGCTGTGCGGTTCCGAAGATCCTGAAAATGCCGCCGGTTGCGCAAGCGTCGAATGGTAACAGTGTTCCCGATAACCATCAAACGACATTGAATTCGTCAGGAATTGCCCCTTGTCCGACCCACCGCAAAGGCCTGTGGCCGTCGAGATGCTGAACGTCGACCCGGAGTTCGCCGGGCAGCGCATCGACAATTTTCTGATGGCAAGGGTCAAGGGCGTCCCGCGCAGCCACCTCTACCGCGTCCTGCGCCGGGGCGAGGTTCGGGTCAACAAGGGGCGGGTCAAGCCGAGTTACCGGCTTCGGGCCGGCGACCTGGTGCGCATACCGCCGGTCCGCCAGGCCGAGGCGCCGGCGCCGGGACGCCCCCCGGAGGCAACCCTGCGGAGCCTGGCTGATGCTGTCCTTTACGAGGACGACCGGCTGTTGGTGCTCGATAAACCGGCGGGCCTCGCGGTCCATGGCGGCAGCGGCCTCAGCTTCGGGCTCATCGAGACACTGCGCCGGGAGCGCCCGGATACCCAGTTGGAGCTGGTGCACCGCTTGGACCGCGACACCTCGGGTTGCCTGATCCTGTCCAAGCGGCGCAGCACCCTGCGCGACCTGCACGAAGCGCTGCGGGACAACGCCATGGACAAGCGCTACCTTGCGCTCCTGGCTGGCACCCTGCCGCGGGCGGAGATCCTGGTGGACGCGCCCCTGCTCAAGAACACCCTGCGCAGCGGAGAGCGGGTGGTGCGGGTGGATGCGGCCGAGGGCAAGCCGGCGCGCACCGTCTTCCGGCGGCTGCGGCAGTTCGGTGGCGCGACCCTGGTGGAGGTGCGCCTCCTCACCGGGCGGACGCACCAGATCCGCGTCCATGCCGCCTACCTCGGGGCCTCGGTGGCGGGCGACGACAAATACGGCGACGCCGAGGCCAACCGGCGCTTCCGTGCCTTGGGGCTCAAACGCTTGTTTCTGCACGCCGCGGCCCTGACCTTCCGCGCCGACTACATGGATACGCCGCTGCGGGTCGAGGCCCCCCTGCCGGCGGCGCTGGAATCCGTCATCCGGGCCCTGGAGGCGGAGTCATGCCCTTCAAATTGATCGTTTTCGACTGGGACGGCACCCTCATGGACTCGGAGGCACGCATCGTCGCGTGCATCCATGCCGCCTTCGCCGACCTGGGCCTGCCGCTGCCGAGCCCCGAGGCGGCACGGGACATCATCGGCCTGGGGCTCGACGAGGCCTTGGCGGTCCTCCTGCCCGAGACCGGCCGGGACGGCCGCCTGGCCCTGATCGAGCGCTACCGCTTCCACTTTCTGGTCGCAAACGACACCCCCTCCCAGCTCTTTCCGGGGGTGGCGGAGACACTGGACTGGCTGCGCAGCCGGGGTCACCTGCTCGCCGTGGCCACCGGCAAGAGCCGCCGCGGGCTCGATCTGGTGTTGTCGTCCACCGGGCTCGGCGGGCACTTCCAGGCCACCCGCTGTGCCGACGAGACCTTCTCCAAGCCCCACCCCGAGATGCTCCTCCAGATCATGGACGAGCTTGGCGCAAGGGGACCCGAGACCCTGATGGTCGGGGACACCGAGTACGACATGCAGATGGCAAGAAGTGCCGGAGCCTATGCCCTGGCGGTTTGCTATGGGGTCCACTCACGGGAGCGGCTCATGGCCCAAGGCCCGCTCGGTTGCCTGGCAGACCTGGCGGATATGCCGGCCTGGCTGGAGAAGCGCGCCGCTCTGTGACCTGCAGCGCCTGTGCGCAGGCGGATCTATCGCCTACGCCAACTGGCGCGGCCTTCGCCGCCGAGCCCCTTTCACCCGACGCGTACCTACCCTGTCGCAGGAGACTGACCGACGTGAACTGGAAATTCTGGAAACGTGAGCCCGACCCCATGCCACCGCCTGGGGGCGAGCATTGGGAGCGGGCCCTCATCAACCGGATGGCGCAAGAGTTCCTGCGAAATCAGGGCCGCGGCCGATTCTGGGGCAACCTGTTTAAGGTGCTTGGGCTGCTCTACCTCTTCGCCCTCCTGATCGCCCTCTATTCTCCGGAAATGCTCGAACAGTTGGAGCCGGGTGAGGACCACACGGCCCTGGTGGAGGTCAAGGGGGTCATCTCGTCCGAGACCCACGCCAGCGCCGACAAGATCATCACGGCGCTGCGCGAGGCTTTCGACGCCAAGCACGCCAAGGGCGTCGTCCTGCGTATCAACAGCCCTGGCGGGAGCCCGGTGCAGGCCGGCTACATCAACGACGAGGTCCACCGCCTGAAGGCCAAGTACAAGAAGGAGAAGGGCAAAGACATGCCGGTCTATGCCGTGGCGGCCGATCTGTGCGCCTCTGGCGGCTACTACATCGCCGTGGCCGCCGACAAGATCTACGCGGACAAAGGAAGCCTGGTGGGCTCGATTGGGGTGCGGCTGGACGGCTTCGGGTTCCAAGAGGCCATGGAGGATCTTGGCGTCGAGCGCAGGTTGCTCACCGCCGGGGCACACAAGGGCATCCTAGATCCTTTTTCGCCCCTCTCGGAGCAGGACCGCACCTTCGTTCAGACGGTGTTGGATACCCTCCACGGCCAGTTCATCCGCGTCGTCAAAGATGGCCGCGGCGAGCGACTCAAGGCGGGCGACGAGGTCTTTAGCGGGCTCTTCTGGAGCGGCGAGCAGGCGGTGGACATGGGCTTGGTCGACGGGCTTGGCAGCAGTAGCTACGTCGCCCGCGAGCTGATCGGCGCGGAGACCATCGTCGACTACACCAAAAAGAAGGACCTGTTGGAGGGTCTGGCCGAACGACTGGGGGCAGGGGCCAGTGCCGCTCTGCTGCGGATCCTGCTTGGCGATGGGGCCCAGACCCCCCAGGCGATGTTCACACCCTGAACGCCGACGGAGGGGCGTTGGTGCCCGATGATGCCTTGGTCAGCTTGGATCAGATGAAGCGTCGCAGGATCTCCTGTGTCTCGGCGGCAGGGATACGCGGCCCCAGACTCGTTACCAGCTTACCCGCCGCGGCGGACGCCAGGGCGCCGGCCCGTTCGTGGCCCCAGCCCTGGGTTAGGCCGTAGAGGAAGGCGCCCGCGAACATGTCGCCGGCGCCCACGGTGTCTACGGCCTGCACCTTGACCGCTTCGATCTCGATCATGCGCCGACCGTCCCACACCAAAGCCCCTTTGGGGCCGCGGGTGATGGCGAATTCGCGCGCGATGGTCTTGAGGTAGTCGAGGGCCCCATCGAGATCGCTGTTGCCGGCCATGCCCTTGGCCTCGGCCTCGTTGGCGAACAGCAGATCCACCCCGCCGCCGATCATGTCCAACAATCCGGCCCTGAAGTACGTCACCATGTTGGGGTCGGACAGGGAGATTGCGGTCTTGACCCCTGCCCCCCTCGCGATCTCGCGACCGGCCGTCACCGCCGTGCGGGCGCTGTCGGAGGTCACCAGGTAGCCCTCCATGTAGAAGTAGTCGCTGTCGGCGATGGCCTCGGTCACCAACTCGCCGGCGGAGAGCCCCCCGCTGACCCCGAGGAAGGTGACCATGGTCCGGTCCGTGTCGGGCGTGACCATTACCACGCAGCGCCCGGTGTGACCGTCCTCCCGCTCGCCATGGCGGTTGGTATCGACGCCACTGGCGCTGAGGTCGTCGAGATAGAAGTGGCCCAGGGCGTCGTTTGCGACCTTGCAGGAGTAGAAGCCCTGACCGCCGAGCTGGCTGACGGCGATCACCGAATTGGCTGCGGAGCCGCCGGAGCCTTTCACGTGATGGCGCTCGGCCAGGTGCTCCATGATTTCGACCTGGTGCGCCTCGTCGACCAGAGTCATTACGCCCTTGTCGATACGGAGCTTTGACAGGTCCTCGGGTTCGACCTCGTATTCCATGTCCACCAGGGCGTTGCCGATACCATAGACGTGATACTTGCGCATGTCCGCTCCTGCCGCAGGGCCGCCTGAAAAAAGGGAGGCAGTATAGCCGAACGGTTCCGGCAAGCGGCCCAACTCCGCGCACCGGGTGGCCCTAGGGTCAAGCGTCTCTTGCAACGGGGGCCGAGCGGCCTGGCCCCGTCCCGGCTGAGATGTCTCAGGGCCTCGTGCACCGCGCGAACGCATCGGTGCGCCGTGCTGGAGAGGTCTCCGCCCCACCCGATTGAACTCAGCAGGAGACGGCTCCTGCTCCGCACCGCCGGTGTGCGCCCCGGCCGCGCCCCGCACCGATTCGGCGCGCCGCCGTGCACAACCCAGCTCTCCTCCCGGTTCCGGTTGTCGCCCCCGCAGCCCCAGTGTCACTCCAATCGACTGATCTGCGGCGTCGCGCCGGAGTGCCCCAGGGGCTTGGCACGATCTCTGATAGGGTATGAAGCGGACCTCGATGCGTCCGACCGGTTTCCCCCCATCCAGGAGCACGCTATGCCCCATTCCAGACACCACTTCCTCCAACTTGCCGCAGGCGCGACCGCGCTGTGCCTCTCGGCCGGCTGGGCCGGCGCCGCCCAGGCCGCCGATACCATCAAGGTCGGAGTCCTGCACTCCCTCTCCGGGACCATGGCCATCTCCGAGACCACCCTCAAGG
>JBFZCW010000010.1:0-4863 GCA_041307765.1 Chromatiaceae bacterium | reverse complement strand
CGCTGACCCGCGAGACCTACGGACCCGGCGACAAGGACCGCAACAAGGACCTGATCTGGGCCGGGATCGCCACCCTCTACACCATCTTCATGCTGGTGGCCGGCGGGCTGAAGTTCGTGCTGCTGTCCGCCATCATCTTCGCCCCCGGGACCCTGCTATTCATCGTCGCCCGCCGCGAGCAAGGCCGGACCATTTTCACCAACGCCGAATTGGCCGTGTTCGCCGTCGTACTCATCGGCGCGGCCTACGGCATCTTTGGCCTCGCCACCGGCGCAATCTCCATCTAAGCACAGAGGACCATTTGTGATGACCAATGCAAGCAGCACTGCGCCGGTTTACGGCGTCCATTCCGAGGTCGGGACCCTGCGCAAGGTCATGGTCTGTGCGCCTGGGTTGGCACATACGCGACTCACCCCGAGCAATAACGACGACCTGTTGTTCGACGATGTCCTGTGGGTCGAGATGGCCAAGCGCGACCATTTTGACTTCATGAACAAGATGCGCGACCGCGGCGTCGAGGTCGTGGAGATGCACAATCTCCTGGCCGAGACCGTCGCCGATCCGGTTGCCAGGGCCTGGATACTGGACCGGAAGATCACGCCCAACAATGTCGGCCTGGGGCTGATGGAGGACACCCGGTCCTTTCTCGAAAGCCTGGACTCGCGGGCGCTCGCCGAATTCCTGATCGGCGGGCTCTCGGTTGTCGATGTCCCGGAGGAATACGCGACCTCGGATTACCTGTCCCTGGTCCGCGAGGCCCACGGCGTCACCGAGTACCTGCTCCCGCCGCTCCCCAACACGATCTACACCCGCGATACGACCTGCTGGATCTATGGCGGCGTGACGGTCAATCCGCTCTATTGGCCGGTGCGCCGGGAAGAGACCCTGCTCACCACGGCCATTTACAAGTTCCACCCGTCCTTTGCCAACGCCGGCATCCAGGTCTGGTGGGGGGACCCGGACGAAAACTTCGGCCGGGCGACCATGGAGGGCGGCGACGTCATGCCCATCGGCAACGGGGTCGTGCTCATCGGCATGAGCGAGCGGACCTCGCGCCAGGGCATAGCCCAGGCGGCGGCGGCCCTGTTCGCCAAGGGCGCGGCCGAGCGGGTCATCGTTGCGGCCATGCCCAAGCTGCGCTCGGCCATGCACCTGGACACCGTATTCACCTTCGCCGACCGCGATCTGGTCACCCTGTATCCGCCCATCATGGATCAGGTGCATGCGATCTCCATTCGGCCAAACGCCGGCCCCTCGGGCATTGAGGCGACCCTGGAGAAGGAGCCCTTCGTCGATGTGGTCGCACACGCCTTGAACTTCAAGAAGTTGCGGGTCATCGAGACCGGCGGCGATCACTACGCCGCCGAGCGCGGTCAGTGGGACAGCGGTAATAATCTGGTGGCGCTGTCGCCCGGCGTGGTGGTCGCCTATGACCGCAACACCTGGACCAATACGGAACTGCGCAAGGCCGGCGTGGAGGTCATCACCATCGTCGGCGCAGAGTTGGGCCGCGGGCGTGGCGGCGGTCACTGCATGACCTGCCCGCTGATTCGGGACGCCGTCGACTTCTGATCCCCGGAGGGATGCGTAACCCGGCACCAGCGGTGTTGCGCGCTAACTCTGGCCGTGTTCAGCCTCGGCCATTTTGGCTTGCGTAGTCAGGCCATCCTGGCCTGACATCATCACGGCTGGAAGCCCTGACTACGCACGGTGCGCAACCGTTCGCCCCTTCCCCCCTCGGGGGTGAGGGGCGTGGACGGGTGCGCAAGTCCGGCATAGCCGGTTCGATTCTCAACTCAACCATGAGGTCCATTCCAATGGCCAATTTCTGGGACATGCTCTACCTGATCGCATCAACTTTCTTCTTCGTTGCCTATTTGATCATCCTCTTTCATGTGATCGTAGACCTATTTCGCGACGCCGAGCTTGGCGGAGGCTACAAGGCCCTGTGGCTGATTGGGTTGGTGTTCCTGCCATTCCTGTCGGCGCTGGGTTACATTCTGTTTCGCGGACAAGGCATGGCGGAGCGGCAGCGCACGGCCCTGGAACGTGCCAAGACGGATACCGATGCCTACATCCGGCAAGTAGCGGGCAAGTCCCCCGCCGAGCAGATCGCCGACGCCAAGGCGCTGCTCGATTCCGGCACCATCAGCCAGGTAGAGTTCGACAGGCTCAAGGAGAAGGCGCTGGCCTAACCACGCAAGCTGCCTCAATCACCGAGACCACAATCTGCCCCAGGCGCAAGGGGAACAGCAGTAACGAGGAGCTGAGCCACATGGGTACAAATCAATATCGGGCTGTCGGTGCCTGGGTATCGGCGGCTCTTGTGGGTGGCTCGCTCATGCTGGCACCCATGCCGAAGGCCGCCGCCCAGGCCGCCGAGACGCCGCAGCCCCCCCTATCAGACGCGGCAGAGGCGGACCCAATCGCTACCCACCTCGAACGTGGCCAGGCGTACCTGGACAAGGGCGAGTACGCCCTGGCCGTGTTGGAGTTCGAGCAGGTCCTGAGCTTCGACAACCTGCCCCCAGACCTCCACCAGCAGGCCGAGATCTACGCCCGGGCGGCGCGGGACTATAAGGCCGGGCGGCGCTTGAGCGCCTTCGGCTATGCGGAGACCGGCGGCGGCTACTACCGGGAAAACGTCACCCGATCCACCAACGCCGCGGGCGGCGACCCGACGCGGGATTGGTTCTGGAAGGCCCGCATCGGCGGCGGACTGGGTTACATCCTGGGGAACGAACTCTCCCTGGACGGGACCCTGGACTACCGCTTCCGCTACTACGACGACACCGACCGCCGGGACGATTCCGACCTGCGCTGGAGCACAGTGCTCAACCAGTCCCTAAGCCACGGCAGCCGGGCACTGGGGGTGCGGGGCCGGGCGAGCTATCGGGGACACGACGGCTACCGCCAGGACTATGGCCTCTTCGCCAACCAGTCCTTCAACCTGGACGCCTTGAACCGCATCACCCTGGAAGGGGAGATCCGCTCCCGCCAGTATCCTCAGGGAGACCTCAAGCCCCGCAGCCGCGACATCGGGGAGTTGTGGCTGCGCTGGACCCACAGCCTGTTCGGCGGGCGCGGGGCGCTGACCCTGGCTGTCAACGGCGGTCAGGAGTGGGCTACCCACGGCTGGCCGGACGGGGACCAGGACTTCTACGGCGCGACCTTCGATTTCAGCATGGACCTGAACGACCGCCTCGGGTTCTTCCTGTTCGGGCTCTACGAGCACAACGCCTTCGCCGACGAACGAATGGAGTATCACGACGAGACGATTCCCCCGACGGGCTATACGCGCAGCGACGACATCTACGAGCTGGAGGCGGGCCTCACCTGGACCGTCGCCCCGGGCTGGTCGCTGCGACCACAGGTGCTGTATCTGCGCGACGAAAGCAATTCCTTGTGGGGCAACTACAGCTCCACCGAGGCCTGGCTCATGGTCCGCAAGTCGTTCTAATTTTTGAGGGGGGAAACATGGCCGACGAGAGCTTAAGCGAGCTGTCCATTCCGCAGGCGCGCAAGGGGGGCTGGCGCTTCCCGAGTGCGGTGACGACGCTGGCGATGGTCACGATCCTGGTCTGGGTGGCGGCCCTGTTCGTCCCCGCCGGGAGCTACACCCGCGACGCCGACGGCTCCCCGATCCCCGGGACCTATCGGCAGATCGAGTCGCCGCTGAGCCTCGACGACCGGGTCGAGCAACTCGTCCTCGCCCCGGTCAACGGCATCTATGGACTGCTGAGCCCGGTGGCCGGATTCGTCGATACCCAGACCGTCGGGCGTCTGTTCGGCCAGATCGGCGTCATCGTCTTCATCATGGCGATCGGCGCCTTCATCTCCATCAGCTTCGCCACCCACAGCCTGGAGGTGGCGGTGGCGGCGCTCGCCAACCGCCTGCGCACCCGGGGCTGGCTGATGATCGCCGCGGTCATGGTGCTGTTCTCGCTGCTCGGCACCACCATGGGATTCTCGGTGGAGACCCTCGGCTTCTATGCGCTGTTCATCCCCCTGATGACCGCCCTGGGCTACGACCGGCTGGTGACCGCGGCCATGATCATCGTCGGGGCCATGGTCGGAGTGATGGCCTCCACGGTGAACCCGTTCTCGATCGGGGTCGCGGCCGGCGAGGCGGGGGTCGGCATCGGCGATGGCATAGTCCTGCGGCTGGTCCTGTGGATCCTTCTGACGGCCATGGCGGTGGCCTGGGTGCTACGCTACGCGGCGCGGGTCAAGGCGGACCCAAGCACATCGCTGGTCGGATCCGATGACCCCAAGGCGGCGAGCCCAGCGGACCGCGATCCGGTGGGCAAGCCCGAGGGCGCAACGGCCGCGGACAGGGCGGATCAGACCCTCACCGGCACCCAGAAATGGGTGCTCGCGATCACCGCCTTTGCTTTCGGGCTCATGATCTTCTCGGTCATCCCCTGGGCCGCCCTACTCGGCGGCACGACGGGTCCGGCCGATTACTACCTGACCCACGAGGTCGTCGGTGTCCCGCCCTTCTGGTTCGAGCTCGACTGGTGGTTCCCCCAGTTGGCCATGCTCTTCCTGATTGCATCCGTGCTGGTGGGCCTGGTGGCGCGGATGGGCGAGGGCGAGATCGTGCGGCTCATTGCCGCCGGTGCCTCCGACATGATGGGACCCGCCATGGTCATACTCCTGGCGGGCGGGGTCTCGGTGATCCTGACCAACACCCAGACCCTCGACACCATCTTGAACGCGATGGAGCAGCTCATCACCGGCGCCTCGGCGGCGGCCTTCGCCGTCGCGGCGATGGTGGTGAACATCCCGCTGGCCTTCCTGATCCCCTCGAGCTCCGGCCATGCCGCCCTGGCGATGCCGCTGCTCTCGCCGCTCGCGGAC
>JBFZCW010000009.1:0-19669 GCA_041307765.1 Chromatiaceae bacterium | reverse complement strand
ATCCTGGTCACCCACTCGGAGCACGCGGCAGGCACGGCGGACCGGGTGCTGCGTCTGGACCACGGCCGCCTGGTGCCCGCATGACCTGGCTGCTCGCCCATCTGGTCGGCGGCTATTCGCGCCAGCACCCGCTACGCGCCCTGGTGGCCGTGATCGCCATCGCCATCGGCGTGTGCCTGGGCTACGCCGTGCACCTGATCAACGCCTCGGCCCTGGCCGAGTTCTCCTCCGCCGTGCGCAGTGTGACGGGGCAGGCCGACGCGTCCATCGGCGGCCCCCGGGACGGCTTCGACGAGGGGGTTCTGGAGGTCATCGCCCGCGACCCGGCGGTGGAGTTGGCCAGCCCGGTCCTGGAGGTCGAGGCGGCCTTGGTGGAGCCGACCCGGCTGCGAGGCCAAACCCTGACCATCCAGGGCATCGACCTGTTCCGGGCGGCCAGACTGACACCGCACCTGATCGGCGAGCCCCGTGGGCCTGAGGAGAGCGGCGAAAGCGACACCCGGTTCGCGCTGCTCGACGATGGCCTCTTCCTGTCGCCCGCCGCCCTCGCGACGCTGGGCCTGGCGCCCGGCGACGAGGTCGGCGTTCAGGTCGGCGCCCGCGTGCAACGGCTGCGCGTCGCCGGGCGCCTGCCGGCAGCGCGTGCGGGCGAGGTCCTGGCCACCACGGACCTCGGGTTTGCCCAGTGGCGCTTCGACCGCCTGGGGCGGCTGACCCGCATCGACCTGCAGTTTGCCGCCGGCTCCGACCCGGGCCGCGTCGCGGCCGGCTGGCCCCTGCCCGCCGGGGTGGACCTGCAGACCGCCGACGAGGCGGCGACCCGGGTCTCCAACCTGTCGCGCGCCTATCGCGTGAACCTGAACGTGTTGGCGCTGGTGGCACTCTTCACGGGCGCCTTCCTCGTGTACTCGCTCCAGTCCCAATCGGTGGCCGCGCGCCGCACGCAACTGGCGTTCCTGCGCGTGATCGGCACCACCCGGGGAGAGGTCGAGCGGCTGCTGGTGGTCGAGGCTGCGGTCTTCGGTGTCGCCGGCTCCCTCCTGGGCACCCTGCTCGGGCTCGGCCTGGCGGCCGGCGCGCTGCGTTTGCTGGGCGGCGACCTCGGCAGCGGCTTTTTCACCGGCGTGCAGCCGGCGCTGGCCTTCGACCTCGGCGATGCCCTGATCTTCTTCGGCCTCGGCGTCGCCGCGGCCACCGTCGGCGGCTGGCTGCCGGCACGGGATGCGGCCCGCTCGGCACCGGCCCTGGCGCTCAAGAGCGGCAGCGGTCTGGACCACGACGCCAGCCGCAGCCCGGCATGGCCGGGCTTGACGTTGCTGGGCGCCGCCGGCGGGCTGCTGCTTCTGCCGGCGATCGGCGGCATCTCCCTCGGCGCCTATATCGCCATCGGTCTCTTGCTGCTGGCAGCGGTGCTGCTCAAGCCGCGGGTGGCCCCCTGGCTCTTCGTGCCTCTGCAGCGTTGGCTCGCCTCCCGCACCCTGCCGCCGCAGGCCGCACCCTGGTGGCTGGCCGCCACCCGGCTCGCCGCCACGCCGCGGTTCGCCGCCATCGGTGCGGCCGGTATCGTCGCGAGCTTTGCGCTGATGGTCGCGATGGCGACCATGGTGGCCAGCTTCCGCGCCTCCGTCGACCAATGGCTGGACCGCGTGCTGCCCGCCGACGTCTATGTGCGCGCCAATCCGGCGGCCAGCGGCAGCCTCGGCGGCACCACCGCCTACCTCACCGACAACGACCGGCGCGCGCTTGCCGCCCACCCCCAGGTTGCGCGCCTGGAGCTCACCCGCAGCCTGAAGATCTCGCTCGACCCGGCCCGCGCGGCGGTATCGCTGATTGCCCGCCCCATCGATCGCGCCGACCCGGCCCGCCAACTGCCGCTCTCGGGTCCACCAGTCGCATGGCACGAGGGCCAACCGCCGCCGGCTTGGGTATCGGAGGCCATCGTCGAGCTCTACAGCGCGCAACCGGGCGGCGAGTTGGAGTTGCCGATCGGCGGACGCACACAGCGCTTCCTGGTCGCCGGCATATGGCGCGACTACGCGCGCCAGTTCGGCGCCATCGCTATCGACGCCGCCGACTACGAGCGCCTGACCGGCGACACCGTGCGCACCGAGGCGGCGCTGTGGCTGGTGCCCGGCGCCAGCCCGCCGCAGGTCATCCGCGACCTGCAGGCCCAGCTGGAGACCCGCAGCGCCGAGCTCGCCGAGATCGGAGAGATCCGCGCCATCAGCCTGCGCATCTTCGACCGCAGCTTCGCCGTCACCTATCTGCTCGAGATCGCCGCCATCGTGATCGGGCTGGTCGGCATCGCCGCCACCTTCTCGGCACAGGCCATCGTGCGCACCCGCGAGTTCGGCATGCTGCGCCACCTAGGCGTCACCCGCGGGCAGATCCTGGGGCTGCTCGCCATCGAGGGGCTGCTGGTCACGGCGCTGGCCATCGTCATCGGGCTGGCCACCGGGCTTGCGGTGGCCTGGGTGCTGGTGGACATCGTCAACCCCCAGTCGTTTCACTGGAC
Source organism: Chromatiaceae bacterium (assembly GCA_041307765.1). GTDB lineage: Bacteria > Pseudomonadota > Gammaproteobacteria > Chromatiales > Chromatiaceae > DYRB01. Next base: position 17,154 of record JBFZCW010000009.1, on the reverse strand, counting down.
CATGGACTTCCGGCTGCCGCTCGGCCTGGTGCTCGGCCTGGTCGCCGCGCTGTTGGCCGCAGCGGCCGCCACTGCCCTGATCGCCGGCCGCCGCGCCGTCTCTGGCGACGCCATCCTTGCCGTCCGGGAGGACTGGTGAGCCCCATCGATCCGCAACGCCCGGGCACCACCGAGAACCTCGGGCCACACCCAGACCGTCGCCGGCGTGCGCTGCTGCTCGCCCTAGCGGCGGCCCCCGCCTTGGGTTGGGCCGCGGGCCCCGTGACCTATCCCACGGTCAAGCCGCGGCCGCTGGTCTTTCCGCGCGACCACGGCGCCCACCCGGACTATCGGATCGAATGGTGGTACCTGACCGGATGGCTGGATGCGCAGCCGCAGCCGCTCGGCTTCCAGGTCACCTTCTTCCGCACCCGTACCCCAATCGATCCGGCCAACCCGAGCCGCTTCGCCGCGCACCAGCTCATCATCGCCCACGCGGCCATCGCCGATCCCGCGCGCGGCGCCTTGCTGAAGGACCAGCGCGTGGCGAGGGCCGGTTTCGGGCTCGCCGACGCCTCCGAGGCCGACACCGACGTCCGACTCGACCGTTGGACCTTCCGGCGCGACCCCGACGGCCGCTACCAGTGCGAGATTGCGGCGCGCAGCTTCAACCTGCGGTTTGCGGCCACGCCCACCCAGCCGTTGCTGCTGCAGGGCGAGGACGGGCTCTCGCGCAAGGGGCCTGGCGTCGAGCAGGCGAGCTACTACTACACGGTGCCGCAACTGGACGTGGAGGCGCATCTAACGCGCGAGGGCCAAACCCTGAAGGCCCAAACCATCGAAGTAAGCGGCCGCGCCTGGCTGGACCACGAATGGTCGAGCACGCTGCTGGACCCGGAGGCGACTGGCTGGGACTGGATCGGCATGAACCTGGACGACGGCTCGGCCCTCACCGCGTTCCAGATCCGCCGTAAGGAAGCCGGCGCAGCGCTCTATGCCTATGCCAGCCTGCGCGAACCCGGCTCGGCGCGCGTGCAGACCTTCGCGCCGGCAGCCGTCGGATTCGAGCCTCTGGCGCGCTGGACCTCGCCCCGGACCGGGGCCGTCTACCCGGTGGCGCAGCGCATCCGCGTGGGCGAGCGCGTCTTCGAGACCGAGCCCCTGTTCGATGACCAGGAGCTCGATTCCCGCGCCTCGGCCGGGGCGGTCTATTGGGAAGGCGCGAGCCGGCTGCGCGAGGCCGGTCGCCTGGTCGGCCGCGGCTATCTGGAGCTGACCGGCTACGGGGCACCGATGCGGCTCTGACCTGGGCCGATGGCGCTCACGCCGAGCCAACGCGTCCTGTTCAGTCGTCCAGGACGCAGGTCTCCCCGGTGCCGATCCAGAAGGCCAGATTCTTGCTCAAGAACTCGTGCCAGGGCATGTAGTGCGAGCCATCGCAGGAGAAGTTGAGCCCCACGATGCCGTTGAAGACATTGAGCGAGCCCGAGCGCAGGTAGATGGTCTCGTCCATGAAACGCAGCTCGCGAAAAGTGGTGAAGACGTTGCGCACCCGCTCCAGCGGGATGGCTGCTGCATCGGGGTAGGCCCGGGTCGGGTAGGTCAGACAGATGCCCGGGTCTGTCAGATCCTCGAAATCCAGGATGCGGAAGCGGTACGGGTCGTCCACCAGCCACAGGGTGGCCCTGGAGCTGGAAAAATGGAGCTTTCCGTGGAAGACCCCGTGCACCGCGATCAGCTCCACCACCAGGTCGAGGACCTCGTCGATCCGCCGATCCATGAGGCTCTCGACCCGTTCCTGCATGAACAATCCGCCGCGGATGGCAGGGTCGCCTTTAAGCTGGACCCATTGCTCCGGCGGCTGATAGACCTCCCGTGTGAGCGGCAGCTCGCGCAGGTCGAAATCGGCCCCCAAGAGCCCCAGCCAGGCCCCCGCAGGCGATTCGATGCGCTGTACGGCGGTGAGCGAGGGTCGGCGCGCGTTGCGGCTGATGTAGGCCTGGGAGAGTACGAAGCGCTCGCCGGCCAGCGATTCAGACAGATAGGGACGCCCCCTGCGGTCCCGCCCCAGGTACTCCGGCATCAACCCCTTCGGTGAGCAGTTCGCCGTGAGTTGGCGCGCGGCCGCATCCAGCACGTAAAGATGCTTGCAGAATGGGAGCCCCGGCAAGGCGTCGAGCAGGCGCACCTCCAGCGCGTTGCGATCCGGCCAGACCTCGGCACAGGCGCGCGCCAGACGCTCCAGCGGGGAGGCCAGACGGCCGCGCAACAACATCCGCTGCCGCGCCACCGCGGCCTGCAAGGCTTCGCTCATGGGCTCTCAGACTCCGCCAGGGTCTTGCCTGGTCCTGCTCTGATCCTGATCATGGCTCGCGCACCGGGCTTTAGGCCCGCTCGCTGGCCGGCAGGATGACCCACGTACGCTTTCGGGTCAATCTGGCGCCGCCGAGATGGATGCCGGGGAGACCTGAACGCCTGACCATGCGGAGCGGTTGCGCCCGGCCGCAGGCCGGCCAGGCTCGCCGCCCAAAGCGTGGCGTTACAGATTGCCGGCGTCGTGACAGGCCGCGCCGCAGCTGTTGGTATAGGGGATGGGCATCGCCTTGCCGGGCTCCACACCTTTGACCCCTGCGTTGTCCTTGCGCGGCACGTCGTAAAGGTGCGACGTGATGTCGTTCATCCAGTAGTGCTTGCCGTCGCGTCCGACCAGACCCTTGCCCATCCCGGCACCGGTCTGCATGGTCTTGGTGTTGTGGCAGCTCGTGCAGGCGATCTGGTCCGGGGCTACGGTGCACTTGGTCGTCTCCGTAACGTGGCTCTTCATGTCCGTTTCCTTCTCGTGGCACTTGTTGCAGGCCTCGGTTGATTCCAGAGCCGCCTTGCGCTGGTGTGGGAACTCGGCCTCCCCATGGGGGTCATGGCAGTCGTAGCAGGCCACCAGGTGGCGGTCGTTGCGGTACTTCGACGCCTTGATGAAGTCGCTGCCCTGCTGGTGATGCGCCTTGGAATGCACCCCGTCCGGCCAGAAGTCCTTGGCGGCCGCATCCTCCCGGCTGGTGAACTCCTTGAGGAAGGTGTTGCGGCTGGTGCCCGGGGGCATCGTCCGGTTGGCGACATCCACCGGGGAATCGTTACCCAGGTGGCCCTGGGGGCGGCTATGGCACTGCACGCAGATGGTGGAAGCCCGCTCCGAGGCCAGCTTGCCGGGATTGACGATACTGACCGACTCCTCGTCCTTCGAATGCACGGAGCCTGGACCGTGGCAGGTCTCGCAGCCCATGTTGATCTCGTTGGGCTTGCCGTCGCCGTCGATGTCCAACTCGCCGTTCTTGTCGTTGATCGAGCCGGCGACAAAGCTGCCCTCGGGTGTCTGGGTCAGGGTAAAGCCCGCATAGTGACAGGCGGCGCACTCCCGCTCGAATGACTTCTTCACCGGCGGGTCGGTGAGTTTCTTGGTGTCCTCCTTGAACAGCCAGTCGGCATGGTAATCGCGCCAGGGCCTGCGGCCACGGTCGCCGTAGCTGTCATCGCCCTGGGTATTGAACTGCACGAAGGGGAACAGGTTCTGGCCGACGCGGTAGAGGTAGCGCTGCTTGTACAGGCCCCCGCCATAGGTCAGCTCGACCGGGTAGACACGCGGCGGGTCGCTCGGATCACGCGCGTTCTCGGTGCGGAACTTGAGCTTGCCGTCGCCATCCTTGAAGAAGGTTGCGGTGAAACTCACGGTGCTCGGGTCCGCGGGCTCCTTGTCGCTGATCTGGTACTTGTCGAAGCTGCGCTTCTCGTCGAAGCCATGGAACCAAAACTTGGCACCGGCCATGAGCTTGTCCAGGCCTGTATTGAAGTCCGGGAACCGCGAATAGTCCTGGAGCTTGCTGTCGTCGCCGATGACGCGGATGCCCAACCGGTGCAGGGTCTTGGTGAAATACTCCTGTTCCTCGTGGCATTTCAGGCACTTGGTGGTACCCACGTAGGAGGCGCCCGCTGGGGTGTTGCCTGACACCTTGACCGTCACCGCCGCGGCCGTCAGCTCCTGGGTGGAAAGGGCCTTGCGCGACTGGTCGCCGCCCGGCAGGTAGCGGGCGTCGGCAGGCTCGACGTATAGGAAGAACTTGCTGTTCGGCACCTTGGCGATGGAAAACTTCCCGCCCTTGCCGCTCTTCGCCTTCAAGTAGCGTTTGCTGTTGGCCGCCAGGTTGTCCTCCAGGGGCTCGTCGTTGGGGGAGTCGCGTTTGATCTCGACCGGCGCTTTGGCCATGGCCGCCACGTCAGCGGCCGGGATCAGCCAAACGATGGCGTTCTCCAACTTCTTGCCGTCGGCATCCTCGACCACCCCCTTGACCGTGGCGGCTGCTGCGGGCAGCGCAGCCAAGGATGCGGCGACGGCGAGCCCCATCAGGATTGCGAAGGGTGTTTTCATCATTCGTTGATCCTCCCGGAATCAGTGCTTGATAACGCGATGCGCCCACGGCAATTGGGCGGGGCGTAGCGCCCTTAACGTCAGCAATTGCCGGGCCAGGTTGCTTGCACGGTGCAAGGCACAGATCTTTATCGAATGCTGGCGCGGCGGCGGAGGACAAGGGCAGAGCGGAGTGTCACTATGTCGTGACAGGTGTCACGCGTTCATGACAAGTCCCGGCGCCGAAGGCGCGGGTAGAGGTTCTGGCGCGCGATGCCGCTGAGACGCGCCGCCTCGGAGACATTGCCGCCGGCAGCCTGAAGCAGTCGCTCAAGGTAGTCTTGCTCGAAGTCGGCGCGCTCCTCCGCGTAGGGCCGCACTTGGCCCGGGTTGGACGGCGACATCGGATCGGGAGCGGCAAGCTGATCCAGGTGGACCGCACCGATGGGGCCGCCCGGGTGCAGGGCCACCACGTGCTCCACGGCATGGCGAAGCTGGCGCACGTTGCCGGGCCAGGGATGGGCCTCCAGGAGGCGAATGGCCTCCGGGGTGAAGGGCCCCACGTCTTTGTGGAAGCGGGACTGGAACAGCGCCAGGAAGTGAAGCGCCAGGGGCAGGATGTCCTCGCGCCGCTCGCGCAGCGGCGGGATGCGCAGGGCGACGACGTTGATGCGGTAGAACAGGTCCTCCCGGAAAGCATGGTCGCGGACCGCCTCGGCGAGGCGCCGGTTGCAGGCGCAGATGAGACGAAAGTCGCTGGCGCGCACCCCAGTCCCGCCAAGGCGGGTGAAGGTCCGTTCCTGCAGGACCCGCAGCAGGCTGGTCTGCAGCTTGGGGCTCATGTCGGCCACTTCGTCGAGGAACAGGGAGCCGCCGTCGGCCTGCTCCAGGTACCCCGGCGTCGTCCTGGCTGCCCCGGTGAAGGCCCCCTTCTCGAAACCGAAGAGGGTACTTTCCAGCAGGCTTTCGGACAGGGCCCCGCAGTTGACCTCGCAAAAGGGCCCGCCGGAGCGCGGGCTGCCGGCGTGGAGGATGCGCGCCACCAGCTCCTTGCCTGTCCCGCTCTCGCCCTCGAGCAGCACCGAGGTGTCTAGGGGCGCGACCTGGCGGATCTGCTGCAACAGCCGCTCGATGGCCGGCGACCGGCCGATCAGCGCCTGACCCTCGCCCCGCCCGTCCAGGGTAGAGCGCAGGCTGTCGATCTCCCGGTAGGCGCGGTCCAACTCCAGGGCCTTGTCGATGGTCGCCTCCAGGGACTCAAGGTCGTCGAAGGGCTTGGTCAGGTAATCGAAGAGCCCCTCGCGGACGGCGCGTACCGCGTCGCGCACGTCCGCGTAGCCCGTGATCATGATGGCGATCTGATGGGGGCGCTCCCGGCGCATCTCCTGGATCAGATCCAGGCCGCTGCCGTCGGGCAAGCGCTGGTCCATGAGGATCAGGTTGTAATCCGAAGAGCGGAATCGCTGCCTAGCCTCCGCGGCGTTCAGGGCCAGGTCCAGGGTCAATGGCCGCCCGCGCAGCAGCCCCTGGAAGAGGCTGGCGGTATAACGCTCGTCGTCGACCAGCAGGATCTTGCGAATCATGCGGCAGCCCCCGGATTGCACCTATCTGCCGGTAGCCATACAGCAAATATCGCGCCACCGCCGGGCTGATTGTCGGCGCTGGCCTCCCCCCCATGGAGCATGGCGACGTGCTGTACCACCGCCAGGCCGAGGCCGGTCCCGGTGGGCCTGGTGGTAAAGAAGGGCGTGAACAGCCGCTCGCGCACCGCCTCCGTCAGCCCTGGCCCCTGATCGATCACCGCCAGCGACCAGCCCGGGACGCGCTCAGGCCCCATCGCCGGCTGGAGCCGGACGGTGATCACGGCGCCGGGCGGATTGACCTGGGCGGCATTGGCGAGCAGGTTGAACAGGGCGTGGCGCAGGAGCACCGGGTCCAGATCCAGGGTCAGCGGCTCAGGCAGGTCGCATGCAACCTCCGGATGGCCGTCGGTGCTCTGCTGGAACAGGGCGATGGTGTCCCGCACCAGGCCGGTCACCTCGGTGGGTTTGGACTGGCAGCGCGACACCCGGGTGAAGGTCAGCATCCGCTGCAGGAAGGCGTGGCAGTCCTTGCCCGCCTGGCGGATCTCGCCCAGCAGTTGGCGCACCCGGGCCGGGTCGTCGGCCTCGCGCTCTGCCAACTGCGTCATGTTGATGACCCCCACCAGAGGATTGTTGATCTGGTGGGCGATCTCACCGATGGTGCGGCCGACCTCGGACAGCTTCTCGATCTGGACGATGCGCTGGTGTTCTGTGCTCAGGCGGGTGAAGCGGGTCTCCATGGCGCGCTGGCGCCGATAGTCACGCTCCACCCGGTCCAGGACGAGGTAGAAGAGGCCGAAGGCGAGAACCCCGGCGCCAACAACCAGGACGGCCGCGGTGATGAGGGCGGACCGGAAGCCGGCCTGCAAGTCGGTCACGTCGCGCACCACCGCGATCTGTCCCAGGGCCTGACCGGAGGCGCCCTCGAGGGGGAGCAGGGCCGTGTACAGGACCTGGGTCCCCGCCAGGGCATGAACCGTCCCCTGGCTGGCACCTGGGGTCTGGCGCAGGTGGTCCAACACCACCTGGGGGATGTCCCGCAGGGTGCTGCTCAGGATGACCGGCCCCTGGCCATCGCCGGCTGCGATCGGGTCGTCTGGCCGGTTCAGCAATCGGCGCTCCACCAGGACCAGCAGATCCACGCCCAGGGCGGCGTGGATTTCCCGGGAGACGTGGTCGATCTCCTCCGCCAGCTCCAGGTAGCCGATCAGGGTGTCCCCATCGTACCAGGGCTTGACCGCGCGCAGGCTCAGGGTCCCCAGGGGACCCAGCTCCAGACCCTGGGCCTCACGCCCGGTCTCCTCAGCGCGCAGGAGGGTGCTCCGGTCGATCCGATCGCTGGCGAGGTCGGGCTCATGGGCCCGCAGCACCACCCGGCGACCGGCGTCCATCAGGTAGAAGTGGGTCACCCGGTGCTGTGCGTTGAGGCGCTCGAACAGGGGGGCCACCTGGGCCAACAGCCCTTCGCGGTCGCCATCCAGGAAGGCCGCCTTGAGGGCGGCATCGCGGCTGATCGGGCACAGGGTCGCGTGGAGCTTGGCCGCGTCGTTGTCGAGCTGGAGCCGGAACAGACGGTCCACCGCCCGCACGCTGTTAGTCAGATCGTGCGCCCGGGCGTGGGCCTCGTAACGGTAGGCGGTGACCAGCAGTGCCCCCAGGGCCAGTAGAAGCACCAGGGTAAAGGGGGCCAGGATCGGGCCCTTGACTCGGTCGCCGCGCCCCATAGCGTTCTACCAGTGTTTACGGGCGGGTAAGGGTTCGAACCCGAGGACCCTCCCGCCCCGGGTGTCGCGCCAGGATAGCATGCACATCGGGTGGACCTGCGGGCGCCCCCGCCAGGACCGCAGAGAGCGTGCGGAAACTGGCCGGGGATGGCCGATAATCAACGTCTCTCAAAATGCAGGCACCGGTTGGGAGTCCAGTGAAATGGCAGATTGCTGCGAAGACAAGGGCTGCGAGGTCGCCGCGCTGCGCGAGAGTCACTCCCGCGTGCTGTGGATCGTGCTGGCCATCAACACCCTGATGTTCCTCGTCGAGGGCACGGCGGGCATCCTGGCGCGCTCGACCTCACTGCTCGCCGATGCGTTGGACATGCTCGGCGATGCCCTGGTCTACGGGTTCAGCCTCTTTGTCATCGCGCGCTCGGCGCGTTGGCAGGCGAGTGCGGCCCTGGCCAAGGGGGTCTTCATGCTCCTCTTCGGCCTTGGCGTGCTGGGTGAGGCCGTCTACAAGACGTTCCATCCAGTGATGCCGGTCGTGCAGATCATGGGGGTGGTCGCCGGCCTTGCCCTCGCGGCGAACCTCGTGTGCTTCCTGCTGCTCTACCGCCACCGGGGCGACAACCTCAACATGAGCTCCGTCTGGCTGTGCTCCCGCAACGACCTGGTCGCCAATGTCGCGGTGCTCGGCGCTGCGGCCGCGACTTACCTCATGGCCTCCCGCTGGCCCGACATCCTCGTCGGCTGCCTCATCGCCGGCCTCTTCCTCAGTTCCGCACTGCGCGTCCTTCGGCAGTCCCTAAAGGCATTGCGTGCCGCAGCGGAGCGGCCCGTTCAGGGTGCCAAGCCGGTCGTCGTCACTCTGATCAAGGGGTCTCGGGGCACCTGAGGTATCCGGGTCGCGCCGCGTCGGCTCCGCCGGGGGTCCGTCTCGTGGTCCGAATGGAGCGGAGCGGAATCGCGGCCACGGTGCGCTCCAATTCCAGGCTAAATGCCCCGTTCTCCTGACTGAAGACGGGGCGGGCAATCCTGGATTGCGCTGAGCTGCAGTCGACCGCCAGTTGCTCGCGCGGCCTTTTCGCCCGCCACGCCGCCATCGATCTCGATGAAGCGCCGGGAAGCTGCGAAAGGTCTCTCTTCCTATGCCGCTGCCTGATCGAGCGCAACCGGGAGCAGGCCCTTCTCCCGGGCTTCGAGCAGGACGATCTCGACGACGCTACCGTCCTCCGCGTAGGCGATGTTCACATTCCAGCCATGGGACACCTCCCCCGCGACCGGCTTTTCGCTGACCTGGATCTCCAGAATGTCGTCGTCCGTGTAGTAGGTTGTCTTCATGCTTCGCGCTCCTCCCAGTGCTGGTATGAAGCAGTGCGTAGCCTGGATGGAGCGAAGCGGAATCCAGGGCGCCTCGCACCAAACCTCAATCCCCTCACCGCTCCCCGAACCCCTCCTCGCCAAAACGCCGCAAGTCACCCGCGTAGCCTGGATGGAGCGCAGCGGAATCCAGGGCACACCCGCCCCCACCCCAATCGGGGTCCGCCCACCCCATCCGGACGTAGCGATGGAACGACGACCAAGGCCAATCGGCCACCCGGGTCACCCAACCGTGCTTGACCGGGTTGTAGTGGACATAATGGACATGGGTCTCCAGATCGCGCTCGTCGCGGATGCTGTGCTCCCAAAAGCGGCGGCACCAGAGGCGGTATTCGCCGCGCCGGTCCTGTTCCAGGGGCACGCCCGCCTTGACCAGGGCGTGGGAGAACTGGCCCTTGATGGCCCGCCAGCGTCCCGAATAGTCCGCATCGCCCTCCGGGAGACGGATCACCGCGTGGAGGTGCTCCGGGAGCACGACCATGGCAACGACCTCGAACGGGCGGGCCGCACGGACGGCGCGGAAGGCCTCGCGCAGCGGCCCGATGTGGTCTGTGAGGGCCTGCGAGCGGCGGTCGCGCAGGGTCACCGTGAAGAAATAGGTCCCGCCCGGGACACGGTTGCGTCGGAACTGGACCATGGGGTGGTCGCTCAGGGCGGCTTTGTGGTGGGTGGTGGGTGCCGGCAACCCCTGGATTCCGCTTCGCTTCATCCAGGCTACGCGCTATGCATTTTCTGGGCGTGACACCACGGTATGGGGACGCCTCTGGTGCGGGGTCGGACTCGAACCGACATCAACCGGCGCCTGCCCCCTTGCCCATCGGGGTACACCGCACCACAGGCACTACCAACATACCATAGTGCCCGGCGCGGACAAACCAGCGCCCGCCGCCCACCTTCGCCCACCCGAGCCGACCAGTCCCGTAGCCCGGATGTAGCGAAGCGGAATCCGGGGCAACTCGCCCCCGTTGCCGACCAGCCTAACCACTGCACCGCGGCACCGCAGCCCTGGATTCCGCTTCGCTCCATCCAGGCGACCGGTAACCGGAGCGCTCCAGGTTGAGGGCCCGCAGGCGGCGGAGGATCTCATCGTCGTGCATGTCGGGGTCGTAGTCGTCCCAGCCGTAGGCGGCGGCCACGGCGGCATCCAGGGCCTTGTGGGCGTTGTCCAGCCAGGCCGGGCGGGCGTTGTAGAGGTTGGTCAGGGTCCGCTTTTTGATCTCGGCTGCGTGCTCTGGCTTCGGGACGATCCGGTCCGGGTAGCCCGGCACCACGTCCGGCACCCGCTCCACCCACTCGGGCGGGTTCAGCCAGTTCTCGCGCAGGGCGTTGAGCCGGTGAGCGGCCTCGGCGATGGCCAGGGCGGCGGCGCGGCGCTCCGGCGCGACGGGCGGCAAGACCACGCCAGAGTCCAGCATGTCCGTGGGGCCGGCGGTATCGGCCGGGGTGAGGCCCTCGGGGAAGGGGAAAGTCTCGAAGGTGGTGGTGGGTGTGTAGCGCGGGTCGTTCCCTTTCCCAAGCCAGGTGCACATCCGCAGGGACCAAAGCTCATGGAAGCGCGACTGGAGGATACCGAAGGTGGTGTCGTCGGCACGGGCGATGACCACGAGGTTCTTGTCAGCCAACGTCGGGAGCCTTAGCCACCCGAAGACGCGATGCTTGGAGACCTCCGGCGTCACGAAGTATCTCGGGAGCCGAGAGATGCTTTGACGCATTTCTGGACGGGGCCGCCATAGCCGCCACCAGTATCGGCGCAGGGCTTCCAAGCTGTTCGTCGCGCGGACAGGCTTGATGTGTTGCAGGGCGTGCTCGAAAGGGGCTTCGAACAGCGCGGCGTCGGCTTCCGACATCTGCCATCCGAAGTCGATGATCCAAATGTCGCGTTTCCGTTTCGTAAGGTCCAAACCGTTCCAGTAAGGCATTAGGACCTCGGAGTTGCCAAGCCCGTTCGGATTCGCGGGCAGGGTCAGCCATCAGCGGGCGAGGTCGCCTGGAACATCAAAGGGGCCTGTCTTTTGGATTCCGTTGAAGGCGACACCGGCGTTCTTCGGTAATGCCGTCGCTTGCGTCAAGCTGGTTGCCCCGGCCGAAGCGCCAGCGGTCAAGTCGGCGTGGATTGTGGCGACGGGCTCGCCATCTAGGACGGCTGTGCCGCTCCGGCCGAACGCCACCAGCGATACCCGCACCGCCGCCCCCTCATTGATCCAGGGCTCATCGGACCAGGCATGGAAGATGGCCACGGTCTCGGTGATGCGGTCCAGGACCTTGCGGTTCGCCCCGCCGCGGATGCTGTTGGTGGCGACGAGCCCGGCAAGACGTGCCCTCCCCGCCTCGATCTGCGCCCGCGCCTTCTCGAACCAATAGGTCACGAGATCGGCGCCGCCGGGCACCCGCCCATGGTAGCGCTTGCGCAGCCGGGCCACGTACTCCCGGCCCACAGCAGCCAGCATCTTCTTGTCGCCCAAGAACGGCGGATTCCCCACGATCACATCGGCCTCGGGCCACTCCGGCTCGGTCCCGTCCGCGTTCACCACCGCATCGCGCTGCTCGATGGTGTCGAGGGGCTTGAGGATCGGGTTCTTCGCGACGGCAAAGCCGTGGGCAAGCATCCACTGGATCTCGCCGATCCAGACGGTGACCCGGGCCAGCTCCGCGGCATAGGGGTTGAGCTCGATCCCCAATACGTTCTCCGGGCCGATCATGGGGAAGGCGCGGGGCAGCCCGAGGGCCTCGGTCTCCAGGATCACCCGATGTTCCAGGTCCTTAAGCCCCAGGAGGGAGAGCAGGAGGAAATTGCCCGATCCGCAGGCCGGGTCGAGGACGCGGAAGCACACCAGCCGGTCCAGGAAGCCTTGCAGGATGCCGTGGGCCTCCTTGGCGGCCCTGGTGCGGGCGGAGGGCGACTTCGCCCCGGCCGCCTTACCCATCAGGTCCTCGATCTCACGCTTGCGCTCGGACCACTCATCCCGCAGCGGCTCCAGGACCACGGGGTTGACCAGGCGCATGATGGAGCCCGCGTCGGTGTAATGGGCGCCGAGCTGGGAGCGCTTGCCCGGGTCCAGGCCGCGCTCGAACAGGGTGCCGAAGATGGAGGGCTCGATGGCGGACCAATCCAGGGCGGCAAGCCCACGCAGGACCTTGAGGTCGTCCCGCTCCAGGGGCAGCGTCTCGGGCGAGTCGAAGAGCCCGCCGTTGAACCAGTCCACGGGCTCGATCCCGAGCCGCCCGCCCTTGGCCATGGCGCCGAAGATGTCCCGGAGCATGGGGCCGAGGCTCGCCGGATCCCTGTCGCCGGCCTCCAGGAGGCGGGTGAACATGTGGTTGCCCAGGAGCCCAATGTCCTCGGCAAAGAGACAGAACAGCAGCCGGATGCAGAAATGCCCCACGGTTTCGGGGTCGTGGCCGCGGGCGCGCAGGGTCTGAGCCAGTCCGCCGAAGCGCCCGGCCGCCGCCTCCGTCAGCGCGGCGGTGGTCTGGCCAGGCTTGAGGCGCTCGGGCTCGTTGAAGGCCCACTTGAGCAGGCGCCGCTTGGCTGCGTCGCGCAGGTCTTCCAGGGTGAGGATATGGACATCCGGCACCGTGCCTGTGAACGCGGTGTGGATGACGATGGTCTCGATGTCCGAGACGACCAGGAGCGGCGGGTACTCCAGGGCCGGCGTGTAGATCTGGAGTTGCTTGAATGCGGCTTTGAGGTCCTTGCCTTTGCCCTTGTACTCCCAGCCGTAGCAGCCGCGCCGCCAGACGTCCGCCCAGCCCTCCCCTCCCCCGGCCTTGGCGGCGCCCTTTTCGAAGCAGTACCAGGCACCGATGGGGTCGGCCTCCGCCGGTGTTGGCTCATCCAGCAGCCGGCAGAGGTCGATGAAGTGCTCTTGCGCGGCGGAGCGCTCCTTGAGGGTCGCGTCCCTCCACTTGGCGATGAATTGGTCTGGGGTCACGGTACGTGCCTATCTCGCCTCGCGTAAGTCCGCGGTCGACCCGCACCCCAGCGCCCAGCCGAGCATGGATTTCGTGGGAGTGCCGCCCTCGGCGCGATTGGCCGCAGCCAAGGTGGTGCCTGCGAGGCCCTGTCGCGGCCGGGGCGCCGCTCCCACAATCCCTGTCCCATTGAATGCCAGGCCGCGACTGGATGGAAGCGCCGCCCGCCCTCTTAGTCGCCGCCGAGCAGCGTCTGCACCGCGTCGGCAATCTCGTCCGCATACAGGTCGCGGAAGAAGTGGTCCGCGCCGTCGAGCACCGTCAATGTGACGCGCTTCCCGTCGGCCAGGGGCTGCACCCTTTCCACCAGCCCCGTGACCACGTCGTCCTCGCTGCCGGCAATCACCAGCACCGGTGCCTTGATCTCTGGGATCAGGTGCGGGGTATCCATGCGCGGGTCCGGCGCATAGTAGGAGAGAAAGGCCGCGGCGGTCGCCGAGCTGTCCGGGCAGTAGACGAAATCCACGTGCTCCATTAGGGACCCGCCCTTGCCTTCCGCGTCGAGCCGGCGTGCCCGATCGAGCTGCGGGGCCAGCTCCTTGCCGTAGCGCTTCTGGTAGTCCTCTGCCGCATAGGCCTCGGTCCAGGTCTGGGGGGCGACCAGGATCACCGCGGTAACTGGTGCATCGGGGTGAGCCGCTGCGTAGCGGGCGGACTGGTTGCCGCCGCGGGAGTGCCCAAGCAGGGCAACCTTGGCCACACCTTGGGACTGGAGCCAGCCCAGCCAAGCACCGATCTCCTCGACCGCATCGGTGTGCTTGTGGCTGTGGGGCGTGGCGCACTCGTACATGCCTTGGCGCTTGTCGAGGCCCAGACTCAGGGTCATGGACAGGGAGCTGATGCCGCGATCCTTCAGCGCCGATTGCAGGCTCTGCATGATCTCCATGCGGCCATGGGCCAGGGTGCCGTGGGTCATCAGCACCACGGGTCCCTTTTGCCATTCACCACCGGCGTTCTCCAGGTTGGCGTTGAGCGTCAGACCGGCGTGAGCGAGGGTGACCTCTTCAGCGGCGGTGGCGGTCGCGGAGAGGACAGCGACGAGGGCAAGTGCGGCCGTAAGCAAAATGGGCTTCATGGTGTGGTCTCCGTGGGCGAGATGGATCGATCAGGCGTGCAGTGAATTGCAGGCAATCGCGCAATACGTTCGACGCCGTCCTCGCTCCAAACGACGGTGAGGTCGAACCGGGTGTCCGGTGCCGGGCCGAAGGGGATCATGCCCCAACCATGGTCACCGGGCATGAAAACCTGCTCGGTGGGAAACAGGGCCCAGCGGAAGGCGATGCGCGCAGCCTGGGACACACCCGCCGCCTCCCAGCGGGGCTGCCAACCCGCCTCGACCGGCAAGGGTGTCGCTCCTTGCCCCGAGTCAATCCGCCAGCGGCGCAGGTCCATAGCGATCATCGGACCCTGACCGCCGGCCGCAACATTCGCAATGATGGCCTGGAAGACGCAGGCCTTGGCGAATTCCTCGGCGCTGGCGGCCGGGAAGCCCCGGCCTTCAAAGAAGGCCTGGCTCTGGTCTGGGAGGCGCTGGATCAGCTCGATCGACATCGCCCCGTTCTTCAGGGTCCAGCTTGCGAGCCCGGTGTCGGGATCGATCCGCGCCGGCAGGTCAGCTGCCGCCCCGTCGGGCGGCCCTGCGGCGGCCAGCGTGGCCGCCAAGGCGGGACCAAGGCTTTGGACCAATCGTTTCATGCTCGCCTGGCCTCCGAGTCTCGCGAATCGATGCTGCCGAGCGGATCATACCGCCCCGCCCGAGTAGCGGCGCGCTGACCAGCTCATCGCAGAATGGAGGGTGGCGATGGCCGGCCCGGTGTGCAGGCATCACCGTTCAGGCCTGGCTCCACTCCTCCATCCATTGCTCCTGGCTGGCCTCCAAAACCTGCCGCAGCGCGGCGACTTGGGTCTCGTCGAGGCGATCGCTCAGGCTGAGCGCGATGTCCTCGGGGGACACGATGACCCCGTCGCACGGCGTAACGAGCCTGTCACCGACGAGCATCGCAGGAGGGGGCACGGCAGCCCTGCTGTCGCAATAACGCACCTCGGGCTGAAAGCCCAAGGCCTGGCGCAACGTCTCCGCATAACGGATGTAGAGCGAGCAGCGCCCCCCGGGCGGCTCTTTAGATAGGACGGTGACAGTGGTCATGGGGTGGAGCTTCTCCTTGGTAGCTTGCGGCGGCGTCATGGCCGCCGCCCTCGATTGTTGTGTGGCTTCAGAACACGAGCACCCGATCCGCCGCCAGGGTGCGCTCTGCCAGCTCGGCCAGGGTGCTGCGCTGCGCCCCCTCCACCAGCTCGGCATCGGTCAGCCCACGGGCGTCCATACAGGTTCCGCACAGCAGCACATCGCCGCCGCGGCAGATCGCCTTGGTCATCAGCTCCAGGTTGTAGTAGCCCTGGGGGACCTTCTGCCCGGTCTTGGCACAGGCCACGGCATCGGCCATCAGAAAGACGGTGACCTGAGACCCCTTGCCGGCGAGGGCCTTGGCCAAGCGCAGGCCGTTGAAACTGCGCTCGGTGCCGTAGGGTGCGTCGTTGAGGATGAGCAGGGACTTCATGGGGTTACTCCGGTTGGGGGTGGTTACGTTCGACGGGCCAGCCGTGGTCGAGCCAGGCGGTCATGCCACCCTGGACGACCTGGGCCTGTGAAAAGCCGTTTTGCGCCAAGAGCGCCGCGGCCTTGGCGGAGCGGCGATCGGTGCGGCAGACCAGGGCGATGGGGCGCTCCAGATCCTCGCCCAAGTCGGCCAGGCGCTGGGGCAGCTCCTCCAGGGGCAGGTTGAGGGCCCCCTTAATGTGCCCCTGCTCGCCGTCGAAGTCGGCGGCAGTGCGCACGTCCAGCACCAAAAGGGGCCCGCCCGCGTCCAGACCGGCCTTGAGCCCGGTCACCGGCATCATGGGCCGCTGGCGCAGGCGGGCGATCAGCCGCGGCAGGAAGGCGAGGCCCGCCAGCAGGGCCAGCGCGATCAGGCCCTTTTGGATCAGCCCCTCGCCGCCCGCCGCCGCCTCGCGCCCGGCGTAGCCGAGCCAGGTGTAGGCCAGCGCCCCGGGCAACATGCAGAGGTAGGTGGCGATCAGATAGTGCAGGAAGGGGATGCGGGTGAGCCCCAGGGCATAGTTCAGCAGGTTGAAGGGGAAAAGCGGCACCAGCCGGGTGAAGGCGACGAAGCGCCACCCCTCGGCCTCCACCCCCCGGGCCAGGCGCCCGAGCAGGCCGCCCGCGCGGCCCTGGACCCAGTCTGCGGCCAGATACCGGGCGAGCAGGAAGGCCAGCGCCGCCCCGAGGGTAGCCCCGGTGAGGTTATAAAGTGTCCCCCACACCGGGCCGAACAGGGCCCCGCCGGCCAGGGTCAGAAGCGATCCCGGCAGGAAGAGGACCGTAGCAAGGGCATAGACGGCCATGAAGACCAAGGGCCCGGCCGCCCCGGCCGAGGCGACCCAGGCGGTCAGGGCGGCCGCGTCCAGGTGCTCGCGGTAGGCCAGCGCCAGAGCGATGCCGGCGACCAAGGACAGCGCCAGCAGGAGGCGTGGCGCGGCCTTCACGACTGTCCCCCGGGCCCGTCCACCGTTTCACCCCAGGTCCGGCGGTTGATGGCATAGTCGGTCACCGTCCCCCGGAAGGGCAGCGCCAGCATCCCCGGCAGCGCGTCCACCTCCCGGGGGTCGCGGTGATCGTCGATGCCGATGACCATGTCCAGATGCCCGGCGCGCGGGGCCACCCGGTAGGTACCGAAGAGCCGATCCCACCAGGAGAGGTTGAAGCCGAAGTTGGAGTTGGTCTCATCGGGCTCGACCGAGTGGTGGACCCGGTGCATGTCCGGGGTGACGAAGACCCAGCGCAGCGGGCGATCCAACCAGCCCGGCAGTCCGACATTTCCGTGGTTGAACATGGCCATCCCATTCAGGATGACCTCGAAGAGGATCACGGCCACTACCGGCGGGCCCAGGACCAGGATGACCGCGAACTTGATCAGCATGGACAGCACGATCTCGATGGGGTGGAAGCGTGCCCCTGTGGTCAGGTCGTAGTCCAGGTCCGCGTGGTGCACCCGATGCAGCCGCCACAGGGCCGGGACCGCATGGACCATGACGTGTTGCAGCCAGATAACCAGGTCCATGGCGATCACCG
>JBFZCW010000008.1:0-7478 GCA_041307765.1 Chromatiaceae bacterium | reverse complement strand
GATGCTGACCTTGCCCGGGACGGGCACCGGCCGCTTTGCGACTCTTGACATCTCGGCGTCCTCTTAGGCTACGTAAGCCAGGATCTCACCACCGTGGCCAGCCTTGCGGGCAGCGCGGTCGGTCATCAGACCCTGCGAGGTTGAAACAATAGCGATCCCGAGGCCCCCTTGGACCTTGGGGAGTTCGTCCTTCCTGCGGTAGATCCGCAGTCCGGGGCGGGACACGCGCTGAATGGTTTCGATGACCGGCCGGCCGCGAAAGTACTTGAGCTTGAGGACGAGTTGCGGCTTGTTCGCGTCCGCCTCAGTCTCGATGCTCACGTCGGCGATATAACCCTCATCCCTCAGCAGATTGGCGATGGCCACCTTCTGCCTCGAGGACGGCATCTTGATCGTGATCTTGCCGCGTATCTGCGCGTTGCGAATGCGCGTCAGCAAGTCCGCAATGGGGTCGGACATACTCATCGTTGACTCCTCGGGTCAGACCACTGGACCAGTGCGATACCCTTTCTGATGGCCCCGGGGCGGGACCTGCGTTGTGGGATGATGTGGGGTCAGGACCCTGCCTACCAGCTTGCCTTGACCACACCCGGAACATCGCCACGCATCACCGCTTCGCGCAGCTTGTTACGGCCGAGGCCGAACTTCCGATAGACGCCGTGCGGGCGCCCTGTCACGCGGCACCGGAGCCGCTGGCGGGTTGGACCGGCATCCCGCGGCAGTTTTTGCAGCGCCAGGACCGCGGCGTCGATCTCCTCATGCGTCGCCTTGCGGTCGGCGATCCGGGCCTTAATCTCAGCGCGTTTGGCTGCGTATTTTGCAGCGACCGCAACGCGCCTGAGATCGCGATTCATCATGCTCTTCTTGGCCATAGTCCAGTCTCAGTTTCGGAAGGGAAACTTGAACGCCTCAAGCAGGGCGCGTGCCTCGGCGTCCGTCTTGGCCGACGTGGTGATCGTGACATCCATACCGCGGAGGGCGTCGATCTTGTCGTAGTCGATCTCGGGAAACACAATCTGCTCCCGCAGGCCGAGAGAGTAGTTCCCGCGTCCGTCGAACGCCTTGGCGCTCATGCCCCGGAAATCGCGGATACGTGGGATGGCGACGTTGATCAGGCGATCGAGGAACTCGTACATCCGCTCTCGACGCAGGGTCACCTTACAGCCGATCGGCCAACCCTCGCGGACCTTGAAGGCCGCAACGGACTTGCGGGCGTGGGTGATGATCGGATGCTGGCCCGAGAGGGCGCGCAGATCCGCTACGGCGTGCTCCAGGACCTTCTTGTCCGCAATGGCTTCGCCGACACCCATGTTGATGGTGATCTTCTCGATCCGCGGAACCTGCATGACGCTCTTGTAGCCAAAGCGCTCCTTGAGCTCACCGGAAAACTGCTCCCGATAGAGGGTTTGTAATCTAGACATCTCGGTTTCCTGAGTCAGACATCGACCACTTCGCCGTCGGATTTGAACACCCGCACCTTACGCCCGTCTTCGAGGATCCTGAAGCCAACCCGGTCCGCCCGACCGGCCTGCGGGTTGTAGAGCCCCACGTTCGACACGTGCAGCGGCATTTCCTTATCCACGATCCCGTTCGCCACGCCACGCTGCGGATTGCCCTTCTGATGCTTCTTCACCAGATTGACGTTCTCGACCAGGACGTGTTCTTCATCCACGACGCGCAGGACGGTGCCCCGCTTGCCCTTGTCTCTACCGGTCAGGACGACCACGTCGTCCCCCTTCTTGATCTTGCGCATGACCCGCTACCCTCACACAACCTTTGGCCGCAACCAGCTCCTCGCCTTACAGCACTTCCGGCGCCAGCGAGATGATCTTCATAAAACGCTCGCCGCGCAGCTCCCTAGTCACCGGCCCGAAGATGCGGGTCCCGATCGGCTGGAGCTGGTTATTGAGCAGGACCGCGGCATTCCCGTCGAAACGAATCAGGGACCCGTCGGGACGGCGCACTCCCTTGGTCGTGCGCACCACCACCGCGTTGAACACGTCGCCCTTCTTCACCTTGCCTCGCGGAATGGCATCCTTGACGGTAACCTTGATGACATCGCCGATGCCCGCATAGCGCCGGTGGGAGCCCCCGAGCACCTTGATGCACTGCACGCGTTTGGCGCCGCTGTTGTCGGCGACGCTTAGGTTGGTCTGCATCTGGATCATTTTCTCTTCCTAAATCATGCCGGCGGCTAGGCCGAAAATGGGCCAAAAATGGACCGGGGTCGTCTCCCGAAAGGCCTCAGCGGGCCTTTTCGACGATCTCGATCAGGCGCCAGCTCTTGGTCTTCGACAGGGGCCGGCACTGCTCCACCCGCACCAGGTCGCCACGGCCACAGGCGTTGGCCTCATCGTGGGCATGAACCTTCGTGGAGCGGGTCATGAATTTCCCATACAGAGGGTGCTGAACCCGCCTCTCGATCAAGACCGTAACGGTCTTGTCCATGGCGTCGCTCACGACACGCCCGGTAAGGGTGCGGTTGGCCTTGGCCTGTCCGGCCGGCGCCTCGGTGCCCGGTTCAATCGCTGCCTCAATCATTGGGTCGGTCACTGGGCACCCCCTGCCTTCGCCTGATTCATCACGGTCTTGACCCGGGCGATATCCCGACGGACCGTGCGCATCTGCGACGGGCGGGTGAGCTGACCGGTGCCGCGCTGCATCCGCAGGTTGAATTGCTCCTTGCGCAGGTCCAGCAACTGCTTCTCCAGCTCCGCCGGACTGCTCTTCTTCAGCTCGCTGTTTCGGGCGTTGGCCTTCATCACAATATCGTCCGCTTCTCAAAGGTGGTATGGATCGGGAGTTTGGCCGCCGCCAGTTTGAACGCCTCGCGGGCCAGTTCCTCTGGCACGCCCTCGATCTCGTAGAGCACCTTACCGGGCTGGATCAGGGCGACCCAGTACTCAACGCTTCCCTTGCCTTTGCCCATACGTACTTCGAGGGGCTTCTTGGTGACAGGCTTGTCCGGGAACACCCGGATCCACAACTGCCCGCCGCGCTTGACCTGCCGGGAGATTGCGCGACGCGCCGCCTCGATCTGCCGGGCGGTCAGACGCCCACGCTCGGTCGCTTTGAGGGCGAACTCACCAAAGCTGACCTTGTTGCCCGACTGCGCCAGGCCCCGATTCCGGCCGGTGAACTGCTTGCGAAACTTGGTACGCTTGGGTTGCAGCATGGTTTAGCCCCTCCGCTCCGATGCTCTGCCCTCGGATCCCCTGGAAACTGCCGGCCGGGGGGCCGCCTTCGTGGCCGGCTCCTCTTGGACCGGCGGACCGAAAACCTCGCCCTTGAAGATCCACACCTTGACGCCGATCACCCCGTAGGTGGTGCGCGCCTCGGCGAAGCCATAGTCTATGTCGGCTCGCAGGGTATGCAGTGGTACGCGGCCCTCGCGGGTCCACTCGCTGCGCGCGATCTCCGCGCCGTTCAGCCGGCCAGCGACGTGCACCTTGACACCCTCTGCGCCGAGACGCATCGCCGTCTGCACCGCACGCTTCATGGCGCGGCGAAACATGATTCGGCGCTCGAGCTGTTGGGCGATACCCTCTGCGACCAACTGGGCGTCGAGCTCCGGTTTGCGGATCTCCTCGATACTGATGTGCACGGGGATGCCCATCATGCGGGAGACCTCGCTGCGCAAGGCATCGATGTCCTCGCCCTTCTTGCCGATGACCACGCCTGGCCGTGCCGTGTGTACGGTGATGTGCGCATTCTTGGCTGGACGGTCGATCTGGATACGACTGACCGAGGCCTGGAACAGGCGCTTCTTCAGGAAGGCCCGCACCTCCATATCCTTGTTGAGCAGATCCGCGTAGTCCTTGGAATTGGCGTACCACTTGGACGTCCAATCCTTGACGATACCTAGGCGAATCCCGGTCGGATGAACTTTGTGACCCATGCTGTTCTCTCTATTGGCCCTTGGGCTCTTAACCTTCGGCGACGGTCAGGGTGATGTGGCTCGTGCGCTTGAGGATGCGCGCCGCGCGGCCCTTGGCCCGTGGGCGTATCCGCTTCATGGTTGGTCCCTCGTCGATCATGACCGTCGCAACCTTGAGTGCATCGATGTCCGCGCCCTCATTGTGCTCGGCATTGGCGATGGCCGACTCGAGCACCTTCTTGATCAGCGGGGCACCCTTCTTGGTGCTGAAGGCGAGGGTGTTAAGCGCCTTCTCGACGTGCAGCCCACGGATTTGGTCAGCCACGAGGCGCGCCTTCTGGGCGGAGATGCGCGCGTACTTAAGTTTGGCCATTGCTTGCATGTGCGGGTCCTCTGTGACTTCGCCTGTCTTTCTTCCCGGGGGCCTACTTCTTCTTCGCCTTCTTGTCGGCGGCATGCCCACGGAAGGTCCGCGTCAGGGCGAACTCACCGAGCTTGTGGCCGATCATGTTCTCGTTGACGAGCACCGGTACATGCGCTCGCCCGTTGTGGACCGCTATGGTCAGCCCAACGAACTCGGGCAGGATCATGGAGCGGCGTGACCAGGTCTTGATCGGGCGCTTGCTGTTCTGCGCGACGGCTTCATCCACCTTCTTGATCAGGTGGTGGTCCACAAAGGGTCCCTTGCGAATCGAACGTGGCACTTGGTCAATCTCCCCTTGTCTACTTGCGGCCGCGACGGCGTACGATCATGCCGTCGGTGCGCTTGTTCTTGCGGGTCTTGTGACCCTTGGTAGGGACGCCCCAGGGCGTCACCGGATGACGACCACCGGAGGTGCGACCCTCTCCGCCGCCATGCGGGTGGTCGACCGGGTTCATCACCACACCGCGCACCGTAGGACGCACCCCGCGCCAGCGGGTTGCACCGGCCTTACCGAGCTTGCGCAGGCTGTTCTCGTGGTTCCCCACCTCGCCGATGACGGCCCGGCAGTCGGTGTGCACCTTACGGATCTCACCCGAGCGCAACCGAAGCGTCGCGTAGGTCCCCTCACGGGCGATCAACTGGGCGGAGCTTCCGGCGGCGCGGGCCAGTTGGGCCCCCTTGCCGGGGCGCAGCTCGACGCAGTGGACCAGGCCACCGACCGGGATGTTCCGGAGCGGCAGGCAGTTACCAGCGGCGATGGGCGCATCCTCCCCAGACCGCACGGCGTCACCGGCCTTGAGGCCCTTGGGCGCAATGATGTAAGTCCGCTCGCCATCGGCATACTTCAGCAGGGCCAGGTGGGCACTGCGATTGGGGTCGTACTCGATGTTCTCGACCACCGCCGGGACACCGACCTTGTCGCGCTTGAAGTCAACGATCCGATAGCGCTGCTTGTGGCCGCCCCCTTGGTGACGGACAGTGATGCGCCCGTTATTGTTGCGACCGCCATGCTTACTCTTGGTGTCCAATAGCGGCCCATGGGGGGCGCCTTTGTGCAGCCCCGGGGTCTGCACCTTGACGACGAAGCGCCGCCCAGCCGAGGTCGGATTTGTCTTTACGATTGCCATCTTTGAGCCATCCGTTCTATGCGGCGCACGGTGCGTCAGGCGCCGCCGCCGAGGTCGATGCTGTGCCCGGCCTTGAGCCGGACATAGGCCTTGCGCCAATCCTGGCGGGTGCCGGAGCGCTGCCCGAAGCGCTTCTTCTTGCCCTTCACGTTAACGACCTGCACCCGGTCGACCTCAACCTCGAATAGGGTCTCAACCGCCCGGCCGATCTCCCGCTTAGTCGCATCGGTCGCAACCCGGAAGGCATACTGCTGGGTCTCCGCCGCCATAGCGGCCTTCTCCGAGACGACCGGGCTCATAAGCACCATCATCAGGCGTTCTCTATTCATGCAAGGCGCTCCTCAAGCTTGCGCACCGCGGCCTCGGTGGCGAGCACGTGCTCGAAGGCCACCAGGCTGGCGGGATCGACCTCCCGGACCGTCATCACGTCCACACCCGGCAGGTTGCGGGCCGCAAAGTACAGGTTCTCGGTGAGGTCATCGGTCAGGATCAGCACGTCCGCCAGGTTGAGGGCAGCGAGTTTGCCGACCAGCTCCTTCGTCTTGGGTGCGGCAAGGTTGAGCTCCGGAACCACCACCAGCCGCCCTTGTCGGGCCAGCTCGGAGACGATGGAGCGAACCGCACCGCGGTACATCTTGCGGTTAACCTTCTGGCTGTAGTCCCGGGGCACTGCCGCGAAGGCGCGGCCACCGGTGCGCCAGAGTGGGCCGCGGGTGGTACCCGCACGGGCACGGCCGGTCCCCTTCTGGCGGAACGGCTTGGAATTCCCGCCGCTGACCATGGCGCGGGTCTTCTGCGCCTTGGTCCCGGAACGGGATGCCGCCAGATAGGCCGTCACCACCTGATGGATCAGGCCGGGCTTGAACTCGGCGCCGAACACCTCGTCGGAGACCGTCAGGCTTGCCGCCGCGCCCCCGTTATCGCTTCGAATCGACAGGTCCATGACTCATCAGCCCTTGTTCTTGTGCTTGACCGAGGGGACCACGATCAGGTGGCCGCCCGTAGGGCCCGGAACACCGCCGCGGACCAAAAGCAGGTTGCGCTCCGTGTCGACGCGCACCACCTCCAGGCTCTGCTGGCAGCGCTGAGCGTTGCCCAGATGGCCCGCCATCTTCTTGCCTTTGAATACGCGCCCCGGGGTCTGGTTCTGACCGATCGATCCGTGGACCCGGTGTGAGACCGAGTTGCCATGGGTGGCATCCTGGGTGCGGAAGTGGTGCCGGCGCACGACGCCGGAGAAGCCGCGACCTTTGGTCACCCCGCGCACATCCACCTTCTGCCCCGCGGTGAAGATGGCGACGGTGATCTCGCGACCGATCTCGAGATCCGTTCCCTCGCCCTCCGCGAGTCGGAACTCGCCGACCTTGGAGCCTGCCTCCACCCCGGCCTTGGCGTAGTGACCAGCCATCGGCTTGGTGACACGCGAGGCCTTGCGGGAACCGGCGGCAACCTGAACGGCGCGATAGCCGTCGCTCTCCTCGCCCTTAATCTGGCTGATGCGGTTAGGCTGCACCTCGATGACGGTCACCGGCACGGTGACGCCCTCTTCGGTGAAGACCCGCGTCATGCCGGCCTTGCGGCCGATCACTCCAATAGTCATGACTGTAATTCCTCAGCTCAGCTTAATCTGGACGTCGACGCCGGCGGCAAGGTCCAGCTTCATCAGGGCGTCGACGGTCTTGTCGGTGGGGTCGACGATGTCCATCAGCCGCTTGTGGGTGCGAAGCTCGTACTGGTCGCGGGCGTCCTTGTTCACGTGGGGGGAAACCAGCACAGTGAAGCGCTCGTGCTTGGAGGGAAGCGGCACCGGACCGCGCACTTGGGCGCCGGTCCGCTTGGCGGTGTCAACGATCTCGCGCGCCGACTGATCGATCAGGCGGTGATCGAAGGCCTTCAAGCGGATCCGAATTCTCTGGTTTGCCATTGCTATTACTCGATGATCTTGGCGACGACGCCGGCGCCGACGGTACGACCACCCTCGCGGATGGCAAAGCGCAGCCCCTCTTCCATGGCAATCGGGGCGATCAGCCGGACGGTCATCTTGACGTTG
>JBFZCW010000007.1:0-6657 GCA_041307765.1 Chromatiaceae bacterium | reverse complement strand
ATCCGATGCCGGGATGCCGTGCTGGCCTACGACCGCATCGAGTGGGTCACCGATGAGCAGGGCCGCCCCGTCACCCGTTGGGACGGCCGCACCACCAAGCCTCACCCGGTCACCGGCGAGCGGGTCCCCGACGACAGCGCCCAGGTCCCTCTGGAACGCTATGTGAACCCCCGTCGGGCGGAGTGGCCCGACGCGGACTTTGTAGTGGGGAATCCGCCCTTTATTGGCGCCTCGAAGATGCGCCGGGCCTTGGGGGACGGCTATGTGGAGGCCCTGCGCGGGGCCTGGCCAGAGGTCCCCGAGTCCGCTGATCTCGTGATGTACTGGTGGGAACGGGCCGCCGAGCTGGCCCGGGCGGGGTGGCTGCGGCGATTCGGTTTCATCACCACCAACAGCCTGCGCCAGACCTTCAATCGCCGGGTGTTGGAGCGGCACATGATCGCCGCCGTGCCCTTGTCTCTGATTTATGCGGTCCCCGATCACCCCTGGGTGGACGCGGCCGACGGGGCGGCGGTGCGCATCGGCATGACCGTCGGCCAGGCGGGCGAGGCGCCCGGCGTCCTGGACCGGGTGGTTGCAGAGCGGCCTGGTCAGGGCGAAGGGTTGGACGTAGACATGGAGCGGACGCCAGGACACATCCATGCGGACCTGCGCTCTGGGGCCGATGTTGCCTCGGCCCTTTCGCTCCGGGCCAATCAGGGCATCAGCTCGCCGGGGGTGAAGCTGCACGGCGCCGGGTTCATCGTTACGCCGGATGAGGCGGCCGCCCTTGGACTGGGGCGCGTTCCGGGCCTGGAGGCCCACATTCGGGCCTATCTCAACGGGCGGGACCTGACTCAGACCTCGCGCGGGGTCCTGGTCATCGACCTGTTCGGGCTTGCCGCGGACGAGGTCCGCGCCCGCTACCCCCGAGGTCTATCAATGGGTCCTGGAACGGGTGAAGCCGGAGCGGGATGCAAAGGGCGGTACCAAGGACGGGGCTGGTTACGCGGCATTGTGGTGGGTGCAGGGGAAGCCGAGGCAGGGCCTGCGGCAAACCCTTGCCGGTCTTCCCCGCTACATCGCCACGGTCGAGACCGCAAAGCACCGGATCTTCGTCTTCCTGGATCCCTCGATCCTACCTGACAACATGCGAATCGCCATCGCACTGGACGACGCCTGGGTCCTAGGCGTCCTGTCCAGACGAGTCCACGTCGTCTGGGCCCTGGCCGCCGGTGGGCGCCTGGGCGTTGGCAACGACCCCCGTTACAACAAGACGCGCTGCTTCGAGACCTTTCCTTTTCCGGCTCCGGGAGAGTCGGAAAAGGCCCGCATCCGCCAGCTCGCCGAGGAGCTGGACGGCCTGCGCAAGGCCCGCCAGGCCCTGTACCCCGGGCTGACCATGACCGGGATCTACAACGTCCTGGAAAAGCTCCGCCGCGGCGAGCCCCTTACGTCCAAAGACAAGCTCATCCACGAGCAGGGCCTGGTCTCGGTCCTTCGCCAGCTCCATGACGACCTCGACGCCGCCGTCCTCGCCGCCTATGGCTGGGAGGATGTCATCCCCCCGCTCCGTGGGAGCGCCGCCCCCGGGGCGACTGGCCCAGGCAGGCCAGCCGGGGCGGCGGGAGGTGCTGAGGCGCCGCTCCCACCAGCCGAGGCGGAAAGGAGGAGCTGCTGACCCGCCTGGTGGCTCTGAACGCCGCGCGGGCGGCGGACGAGTCCCGCGGCGTGGTGCGTTGGCTGCGCCCGGAATTCCAGTGTCCGGCGGGCCTCGCGACGGCGGAGGCCGGTGCGGAGCGGGAGCTGCCGCTGGCAACGGCCACAGCCGCCGCCGGTCCCAAGCCCGCCTGGCCCAAGACCCTGCCCGAGCAGTTCCAGGTCCTGCGCGCGGCGCTCGCCGAGCAGGCCGCCCGCGGCGGGCCGGTCGGCATCGACCAACTCGCCCAGGCCTTCGCCCGCGCTCCCCGTGCCAAGGTCGCCGAGCTTCTCGACACGCTGGCCGCCCTCGGCCACGCCCGCCGCCTGGACGACGGCCGCTACCTGCCCGGGTAACTCTGCCGGCCTTGGGTCGCCGGTTGTTTCAGCTTGTACCAGGGCGGCCGCTTGCCGATCTCCGGCGGACGGGCGGCCGCTGACTCGGTGTCCGCTTCGGTCACTCGGCCCCCGCGCCGGGGCGGCGTCCCGCCAGGCCGGTCAGCTCCCAGAGGGCATCCATCTCTGCGCGCAGGGCCGCCAGTTGGACCTCCAGGAGGGCGATGCGGTCGGCCTGGGCATCCGGACGGCTGGCGCCTGACCCTCGGTCCAGTTCGGGGGGAGCGGAGATGGCTTCCTGCCGCGGCTCGCCGCACAGCAGGTGCGCGAAGCGGTCCTCCCGTTTGCCGGGAAGGTGGGCGAGCTGGACGACCAGTGGGGTGTCGCGCGTGCTCAGGCGCCGCACCGCGTCAGCTACCGCCGGCAGGTCAGTAAACTCGGCCATGCGCCCGGTGTTGATCCGCAGCTCTCCCAGGGTTTGGGGTCCGCGCAGCATCAGGGTGCAGAGCACCGCCTGCTCCTGGCGGTCGAGGCGAAAGCTCGATGCCATCTTGTGGTCGTAGCGCTCGGTGCGCCCGGCGAAGCTTGCGTAGACCAGGCTGCGGTCGCGCAAGGTGTTGACGACGTGCCCAACCTCCCCGACCTCCAGGCTCATCACCGGATCGCGGCTGGTCTTCTGGTTGCAGGCCAGGACCAGGGCGTTGAGGGTCAGTGGGTATTGGTCCGGCGTGGTGCGCTGCTTCTCCATGAGGCACGCGAGGATGCGTGCCTCGATTGGGGTCAGTTGGGGTTCGCTGGCCTCGGTGTCGGTGTCGGTGTCGGTGTCTGTGGTCATGTCATCGGTTCCTGGGCAATGAAGGCCGGCCCGGCCCACCGCGGTTTGGCGGGGCCAGCAGCCGGTTGTCGCTCGCCAATCCTAACGCCAGTTATCGTTGGAGCTGTGGCCTCCTGCCCATGCGCGGGCAGGCACGACAGGGCGGCTGCGCACAGGGCGCTTTGAAGCACGGCGCGAGGTGCCGTTCGGATCATGGTGTGTCCCCGTGTGCCTGTCGAAGCTTCTCGGCCCGAGCGAGGCACTGCCCCTTCTAGCCCTATCGTTTCTGTGCCCCGGCATCCAGGGGGCCGAGCCCCGGCGGCGTCTTGTCCCAGACATAGCCCTTCGCCGCCCGGTCGTAGGCGAAGGCAAATAGCTTGCGCATGTACTCGGTGTCGAATTCGTGCGGGTGCGGTGCGTTGAAGGACTTGGGGATGTAGGCGAGGTTGAAATCGACGCCGTCGCGCTGGGTGGTGGTGTAGATCCGATACAGGTCCCCCACCCCCTGGGTAGTGATCAGGGAGGAGATGGCCCGAGCGCTGATGCTCATGGTCCTGCGCTCCACCTGGGCCCAATCCGCGTCCAGCCGGGAGTTGCGGATGATGTAGGCGCGGCGCTTGCGCTCGGCAATACCCGACCGCCCCCCGACCTTGCTGGTACTGAGGGAGGGGGGGTAGAGGAAGACCTGGGCCATGGCGCCACCATCGACGTGCATCTCCTGGTAGGGCTTGCCGCCGGCCTCGACGTCGATCATGGTGGGGGGAAGGCGCCCGGGATGGCCGCCGAGCTGACCATCACGGCCCGGAACAGATCCAGGGCGCGAGGGTCACGGCTGCTGGCGATCTTGGTCATGTTCCAGATGACGGCCTGGCGGGAGTCCAGCTCGGAGGTGGCGACCAGCAGCAGCCGGCCCTTCTGGTACTCGGCGGCGATCTCGTCGAGCAGGGCGCGGTCCACCTCCTTTGCGACCTGATTCCAAAGCGGCCGGTTGTCCGCCATGGCGTCGTCGGTGACGGCGGCCAGGAGCGAGCGCGGCTCGACGATGTCCTCCGGCCCCAGCTCCGTGTAGAAGGACTTCAGCCTGGCGTCGTACTTGGGCCCGAGGAAGGCGAAGGGGGCGATCAGCGCCCCAGTGCTGATCCCGGTCACGAGCTTGAACTGGGGCCGGTCGCCGGCCGCGGTCCAGCCATTCAGGAGCCCGGCGCCGAAGGCCCCGGCGTCGCCACCGCCGGAGACGGCCAGGAAGACCGCCTCGGGGAGCGGTCCCTTGTGACCCTGGGCAGCCAGGTAGGCGCGTTCCCGGGCCGCTGCCTCGCGGCTTTCCTCCACCATCGCCTCGATGTTCGTCAGCCGGTAGCGAACCCCGGGCAGCCCGGGGACCTCCGCGTGACCGACGAGTGCCTCGGGCACCGCCTCCTTGCGGATGGGGGCCGAGCAGCCTTGAGCCAACAAGGCGACGACGACAAGACTAAAAGCGACGACCAATCTCGTACGCACAGTTCTAACTCCTGATCGAGACGGCATCCGAGCTCAGTAACAGACGTTTCGATGCCTGTCGTGTGGCCAAACGCATCGGCGCACGGCGGGATCGAACCAAGCAGAACAGGCCGGGCCGACCTCGGCCTGTTCAGGCCGGCGCGGACCCTGTCGGATACCGGCTCGCGGCGCCGTCACGTCCCTGCAGCGTGGTCCGCGGTCAGCGCGGCTCGACAGAGACGGCCAGGGCCTCGGTGTAGGTCACCTGGACCGTGTCGCCTTCTTTGAGGTCGGTCAGGTAGTGCTGGAGCTCGGGCTTGGCCATCGAAACCTCCCGCCAACGGCCATCGGCGTCACGGAAGGAAATCGCCTTCTTGTACGGATCGACGGATAGGATCTGGACTGTCGTGCTGGTCTGCCGGGCCACGCCTCCCGCGGGCTTGGCACCCTTCTCGGCGCTGGCTTTGGCAGTCTTCACAGGGGGTTGCGACGTCGCTGCGCCTGGGGCGACCAGCTCGACCGCCATGGCCTCGTAGTACCCGACATGGACCTTGTCGCCCTTCTTGACCTGATCCAGGTTCTTCACCCGGGCGTCGGCCATGACCGTTACCATCTTGCCCTCGGGGCCCTGGAGGGTGACCAAGCGGTTTGCCATGTCCACGCTCTCGACCGTCAGCGTCTCCTCCCGCAACTTAGCCCCGCTAAGCGCCTCGGGTGCGCCTTCCATCTCAGTCTTCGGGCGCAGGCTGGAGTACTCCCCAGTCGACTCGGCGGCCATTGCGGGCAGCGTGATGGAACAGGCCAAGCACACTATCAGCGGATTGAAATTTTTCATCGTCGTAGTTCCCGTATCGGTTGTGTGAGTGCCGAATGATGTGGTCCATCCAGCTCATCGAAGCGAAGTCCAATAGGTCTACCGGGCAAGCGGGCGTCCCTGTCCCTTTCGGTCGTGCCCGCTTAGCGGGCGCCCGGGCTGGTCATCCGCTCCATGACCCTGCCCAGGTTACAGCTTGCCGCCTTCATGCGCGGCGAATACTCCTTGAACGCGGCAAGGAAGTTTGCCACGTACGCCTGGGCCGGCACCAGCATAAAGACCCGGTCGAGCTGCCACTCGTGGTAGCTGTTGGAGTTGATGGCGGCCTGCTCGTAGGGGTCCCGGCGCAGGTTGAAGATGACCGGCACGCGCAACGGGCTGACCTGCTCCGTCCAGAGACTAGACGTTGCCGAAGAACTCGTCGAAACCGTGGTTGGTGGGCAGGTGCTCGTCACGGTCACCGAAATGGTTCTTGCCGAACTGCCCGGTGGCATAGCCCTGGTCCTTGCGCAGCAGGGCGATGGACGGGTCGAGGGCGTTACTCCCCTCCTTGGCCCCCGGCAACCCGACGTTGGAAAGAACAGCTCGGAACGGAACACGCTCTGGCCCAGCATGAAGGAGGCACGTCCGGCGGTGCGGGACTGCTCGGCGTAATAGTCGTAAAGAGCATGCCCTCGTTGGCGATGCGGTCGATGTTCGGAGTCTTGTAACCGACCATGCCCTTGGAATAGGCGCTGATGCTGGACTGGCCGATGTCGCCTGCCCACACGACCAGGAGATTGGGCTTGTTCGCGGCCGCCGCCGGCCCCGTGAACGCCTGGGCGCCGCCCAGGGCGAACATCGCCAGGGTGAGCGAGGCGCCTAGGCGACTCAGGGGGCGACCGCCGAGGCGATCGGGTTCTTTGGGTATCAGTTGCATGGGTCTCTCTCCTGTGGGTCAGTGGTAGGTGTCTGCCAGGTCTCGCGCGCGAGCGCCCTTCAAGGCGCGTCATGACGGTCCGGGTGCGCTGGTGCGGCGAGCGGCAGCACCAGAGGGGAAGGCAGTCGATGAGCGTTGCCCCAGCCGCCGCGAGCCTTCGTTGGAGGCCCACGGCCGCCTCGTCCGCCGGACGCAGCCCGGAAAGGTCCAGCGTCAGCCGAGCCGGCGGGTCGCTGGAGGCGCGCTCGATCTCCTGCTGGAGATCAGGTAGCCCTTTAGCCTCTAGCCAGCCGTCGACTGTGAGGACAGTCCCCTGACGGTCGTCCTGGCGCGTGATCCGGAAGGTCATGGCACGCGCAAGGCAGGAAGCGGGCCATTTCCGTGTAAGCCACTGGGAGTCGCGGTAAGGCGTTGATGCTAGTGGGTCAAGATCTGGCGAGGCAGCCTGCGGGGCAGGGCAAGCACGGAAGTATCCCGGCGGGGAGAGTCCCGAAATGCAGTGGGCGTGCTAACGACATATCGTTAGCCACGACATGTCGTCACTGCGGTCAGCGCCAGGCGCTGTTGCCGGTTACACTTTCTGGCGCGCCCATCCCTGTCGGCTGCCACTCTCATGCGCGC
>JBFZCW010000006.1:0-7264 GCA_041307765.1 Chromatiaceae bacterium | reverse complement strand
CTGGTACAGGAACTTGCGCCTCAGCAGCCCCGCAGGATCGTCCGGGATGCGCCGCAGCCACTGGTCCATCGCCTGCCGAGCCTCCCGTTCTTCGGGCGGGAGGTCAGCCTCCGCAGGCGAGCCTGGCTGCTCGCCTTCAGGCTCGCCCTGCCCGGCCTGCGCCTCGCGTGCCGCTGCCGCGCTGTAGTCCTGCGCCGCCTGCTCGGCCTGGGCACGGCGAGCCTCCGCGTCCTTCGCGGGGGGCGCGTCCTGGCCGGGAGCCGGCGCTGCGCCAGACTGGGCCTGCTGGCCCTGTTGCGGGACCTGTTGCGGGACCTGTTGCGGGGCATGGGGCTGGTCTTGTCCCGCGCCTTGTTGGCCGGCGGCCTGACCCTGGCTGCCGCCCTCTGGCTGTTGCTCACCGCTGCCCGAATCGGCGCCCTGGCCATCCTGAGATTCATCCTTTGGCTCATTTTTGGCCTGGCCACTCTGCGCTTGCTGATCCTCGGGCTGCCCGGTTTGGGACTGGTCTTGCGGGTTCCCTCGCTCGCCCTGGGGCTGCTGACCAGTCGCAACAGTCTGGTCTTGCTCACCCTGGGGCGGCTGGCCGGACTGATCCTGTGACCCTTCGCCTGACCCTGACTGTTGTTGTTGCTCTTGCTGTTTCTGCTGCTCCTGCTGCTGCTTCAGCAATTCCTCGACCCGCGCCTTGTTGTAGAGGGCATCATCCATTCCGGGCTGGCGCCTCAGGGCCTCATCGTAGGCCGCGATGGCCTCCTCTAGCCTGCCGGACAGGGCCAGGGCATTGCCGCGGTTGTAATCGCTATCTGCATCGCCGGCGGCAGCAAAAGCGTCCGCGGCACTCTGGTAATCCCCAAGCCGGTAGCTGGCGGTGCCGCGCTGATCCGGCTCCGCCGCGGGGTCCAGGGCGCGCTGTGGATCGCCCTGGGCCAGGGCCGCGGCCGCCTGTTGGTCGGGTCTTTGCCAGAGGTCGTCCCAAGTGATAGCCAGGGCAGGACGAGGTGTTAGGACTCCTTGGGACAAGATCAGACTCACGGCGGCCCCCATCAGCCAGCCGCGGCGGAAGGCCAGGGCCGCCAGCGGGAGGAGCGCAAGGGTGACCCAGGGCCCGAGGCCCTCCCACTGCTGCGCCTCGGCGGCCGCAGGCCCCTGGCCCATCCCAGGTCCCGCCCCGGTCTGCCCCGCCTGGCGGTGCAGAACCAGATCCAGATCCGCGGCGTCCGGGGTCAGGGTCGCGTACGCCCCGCCGCCAGCCCGGGCCAGCTCCTCCAGGGCGGTTACATCCAGCCGGGCCATCACGGGCTTGCCGTCGGGATCCCGCGCCCCGGGCACAGGGGCCCCCGCGCCGGTCCCCACGCCGATTACCGACACCGTGCGGCCTCTTGCACTGAGGTCTGCGGCGGCCGCAAGGGCCCGGTCGTCCCCTGCATCGTCCCCCACCAGGATGACCTCCCCCTCCCGGGCCCCGGCTTGAGTCAAGAGCTCTCCAGCCTTCGCCAGGCCAAGGTCGGGGCGGCTGCCTCGGATCGGCATCACCTCCGGGCTGAGGGCGTCGAGCATCCCAAGCAGGGTATCGGCGTCGTTGCTCAGAGGGGCCACGACGAAGGCGTCCCCGGCGAAGGCGATCAGACCGACCTGGCCGTCGCGGCTGCGGTTCAGGATGTCCGCCACCTTGTACCGCGCCCGGGCCAGGCGCGAGGGCTTGAGATCCGCCGCCTCCATAGAGCGCGAGAGATCAAGGACCACCACCCGGGCATCCACCGGCCGCAGCGCCGGGACAGGACGGCGTTCGTAGGTCGGGTTGGCAAGCGCGGTCACTGCCGCAATCCAACCGGTCGCCGCCAGGGCGAGGGGCAGCCAGCGCGCGGAGCCCGCCCTCTCCACCAGAAGGTAGGGCAGCAGGTGGGCATCGACCACTCGCTGCCAGGCATTGTGGGCTGCACCCTGACGGGCCGCCGCCCAGAGGATGGCGCCGAGCGGTGTCAGGGCCAGGAACCACTCGGGGTGGAGAAAGTGAAAGTCGGCGGGCATGACGTGGTGGTAGGCAATCGTCAGAGGGTGTTCGACAAACGGCCTGTGGAAGCCGCGCCCCCACCCCGCAGGATGCTCCAGAGCCCGATCAGGGCGCTGAACAGCAGGGCGGCACCCAGTGGCCACTGAAACAGGTCCGCCACCGGACGGTAGGTTTGCTCGTCGGAGACCTTGGGCTCCAGCTCATCGAGGGCCGCATAGATGGCCTGGAGCCCGCGCAGGTCGCGGGCGCGGAAGAAGCGCCCGCCGGTCGCCTGCGCGATGGCCTCCAGGGTCGGCTCGTCGATCTGAGCCCCGCCCAGGCTGAGCCCAAAGGCCCCGCGGGGCTCGGACCCAACGCCGATGGTGTAGATGCGCACCCCCTCCTTGGCGGCCAGCTCGGCGGCCTTGCGCGGCTCGACGCTGCCCGCGGTATTGGCGCCGTCCGTGAGCAGGATGAGGACCCGGTCGGTTGCAGCGTCATCGCGCAGCCGCTTGACGGCGAGCCCGATGGCGTCGCCGATGGCCGTCGCCTTGCCCGCCAGGCCAACCTCGGATTCGAACAGCAGGGTCCGTACCGTGGGGCGGTCGAAGGTCAAAGGCGCCTGCTGGTAGGCCTGGGTGCCGAACAGGATGAGCCCGATGCGGTCCCCGGCCCGCCGCTCGATGAAGTCCCCCGCCACCGCCTTGACCGCGGTCAGGCGGTCCACGGCGCGATTGCCGATGACCATGTCCTCCTCGGCCATGGACTCGGAGATGTCCAAAGCCAGCATCAGGTCGCGCCCCTGCATGGGCAGGGCAATGGGCTCCCCCACCAGTTGGGGGCGCGCCGCGGCGGTGACCAGCAAGGCCCAGGCCAACGTGGCCAGGACGGCCATGAGGACCCCGACCCCCCCCCCGGGGCGGGTGCTGGGCGTCCCCAGGGCGGCGGTGATGGCAGCGAAGAAGGGGACGCGCAGGGCCCTCCCCGGGCCCTGCTCAGCCCGCGGCAGGAGATAGCGGACCGCTAACGGCAGGGGCATCACGCCAAATGCCCAGGGCCAGAGAAAGGCCAACTGATCCAGATTCATGTGTTCTTCCGCACCCAGTCCGCGGCGAGGTCCAGCAAGGCCCGCGCGTCGAGATCGAGGGCCCGGGCGTAGGGCCCTTCTGCGAGGACCCGACCAGGCCCCGAGGTGAAGCGCCCTGTCCCGCCGTGCCGATCGAGAAAGTCGAGCCAGGCTTGCCCAGTAAGGGGAGCGACCTCAGCCCTGGAAAAGCGCGCCAAGGCGACGCGCTTCAGCAGGGCCGAGACCTCCGCCGCCAGGGCCGGGCCATGGACCTGATCGGAGATCCCCTCCAGCTCGGCGAGGATGCGCCGCCGCCATGCCCGCACCCGATGGGCCCGCCACACCCTGGTGCCGGCCGCAGCCAGGCCCGCGAGCAGTAAGACCACCAGGACCCACCAACCCGGTGCGGGAGGCCACAGGGCCGGCTCCCCCGGGGGGTGAATGTCGCGCAGGCCCAGCGCCTGCTCCGGCGAGCCGCTGGCCGGCTGGGCCGCAGGCAGCGGCAAGGCATCGGGCGCTAACCGGCTCATGCCGCCGCCCCAACCCCAGTCGACCGGCGCGGCCGGCGCCTGCCCGCCAGCCGCAGCTCCAACCCCTGCATCAGGCACGCCACCGGGTCGTCCTCGGGCGACAGGCGGATCAATGGGATACCGTGGGCCTTGGTCATGGCAGCGACCGCCGCGTGATGGCCGGCGAAATAGTCCGCGTAACGCTGCCTCGCCAGGGTGGGGCGGACGTCCATCACCCCCGTGCGCCGCCCGTCGCCAATGCCGTAGCGCCCGGGCGGCGGCGGGGCCAACTCCAGGGCGTCCGCGATCTGGCAGGCGACCGCCTCGCTGTGGCGCCGAAGCTGCCCCAGGTGGCGCTCGCTGTCGGCATCACTGCTGTGAAAATCGGAGATGACAAAGACGAGGCTCCCAGGCCGGACGACACGCCGCAGCCGGGCCAGGGCCGCAGTCAACCCGCCGGAGGCCGGTGTCGCGGCCCGGCCGCCCTCCACATCGCCCGCCAGGGCCAGGTTGCGGATCAGCCGCATGACAGCCCGCCGGCCTCCGGCAGGCTGCAGCTCGCGGTGACCACCACTGAAGATCAGCGCCCCGATGCGGTCGCCGCGGGTGATGGCCGCCCAGCCGATGAGGGCTGCCAGGCGCGCGGCGGCCACGGACTTGAAGGCCCCGCGGGTGCCGAAGAACATGCTCGGGCTCAGGTCGACCAGGACGATGACGGGGCGCTCCCGCTCTTCCTCGTAGAGCTTGACGTGAGGCCGCCCGGCTCGGGCCGTGATGCGCCAGTCCATGTTGCGGATGTCATCGCCCGGCTGGTAGTGGCGCGACTCCTGGTAGTCCATGCCCCGCCCGCGGAAGGGCGAGCGATGGCCCCCCGCCAGCACCGAGCGCGTCGGCTCCCATGCGGTCACGCGCAGGCCCTCGGCCCTGCGGCGCAGGCCGATGAGATCCTGGGTACTGACCTGGACGTCGGGGTCGGAGATCGGGTTAGGCATAGCTGCGTCGGCTGTGTCTCGCGTGGCTCAAACATTGGGAGCAATCCCTGTGGGAGCGGCGCTTGTGGGAGCGGCGCCCTCGCCGCGAGATGGGTCTTCCAGAAACCTGTCTGGAAAACGCTGCACCCCGACCCGGCTCCTGCCTCCTACCGGGACTTCCACTTCCCTGTGGGTCGTCGGGCCGAGGGCGGCCCTCCCACCATCGCGGCGAGGACGCCGCTTCTCCCACAACCGATCAAACCATGGGTACGCGCCCCAAAAGGTCGGAGACGAAGCGGTCGGGGTCGATCCCCTCCGCCTCGGCCTCGTAGCTGACCAGCACGCGGTGGCGCAGGACATCGAACACCACGGCGTGCAGGTCCTGTGGGGCCACATAGTCGCTGCCCCGCAGCCAGGCATGGGCGCGGGCGCAGCGGTCCAGGGCGATGGTGGCACGGGGGCTGCCGCCGTAGTCCACCAGGCGCTCCAGCTCACCGCCATAGGGGGTCGGGTCGCGAGTCGCAAGGACCAGCTCGACCAGGTACTCCTCCAGGTTCGCTGCCATGTGCAGGTCCATGACCTCGTCGCGGGCGGCGAAGATCTGCTCGCGGGTGATGGCCACCTGGGGGACGGACTCGGCCCCCCGCCGAACCTTGGCCTCGCCGCGGGCGATGTTGAGGATGCGCCGCTCCGCCCCCGCGTCCGGGTAGCCGACCCGCACGTGCATCAGGAAGCGGTCGAGCTGGGCCTCCGGCAGCGGATAGGTGCCCTCGTGCTCGATCGGGTTCTGGGTGGCCATGACCAGGAAGGGCTCGGGCAGTGGGTAGGTGCGCGTGCCCACGGTGATCTGGTGCTCGCCCATGGCCTCGAGCAGGGCGGACTGAACCTTGGCGGGGGCACGGTTGACCTCGTCGGCCAGGACCAGATTGTGGAACAGGGGGCCGGGCTGGAACTCGAAGGTGCCGGTCTCGGGTCGATAGATGTCGGTCCCGGTCAGGTCGCCGGGGAGAAGATCGGGCGTGAACTGGATGCGCTGAAAGCTGCTCTCCATGCGCGCGGCCAGCTCTTTGATGGCAGTGGTCTTGGCCAGGCCCGGCGCGCCCTCGACCAGGAGGTGGCCATCCGCCAGCAGGGCGATGAGCAGGCGTTCGATGAGCGGGCGCTGCCCAACGATGCGCCCATTCAGCTCGTCGCGCAGCCGCATGAAGGCGGCGCGGGCGAGGCTTGGCGTGCCTGTGCTCGGATTCAGGGCGCCCTGAGTCAGTGCGTTGGGTTGGGTTGTAGCACTGCCGATGGTCATAACTCCAATCCTCGATCCAATGACGTAAAGCGGGCCGGCGCCTGAGCCCTCAGCGGGAGTCAGGCTCTGCTTCCCGCCCCATGGCTGAACGGGTCTCCGGACCAATGGACAGGGTCCGCGCCTCGAGACCCTGGACGATCTGGGTCAAGGCCGCCAGGGCGGCATCTGCCTCGCCCGCAGCGAGCGCGGCCTCCGCAACTCCGATTCCGTCTCGGGTCGCCTGTACCGGCATGCCAACATAGTCGTAGGTCAGGCTCACTCCAACGTCCCGCAGGGCCGCGAGGACCCGGTCGTGCTCCCCGGCCAGCACTTGGGGCTCGAGCGACTGGATCCTGGCGGCGAGGGCATCGCTGACCTCGGCACCCTCGGCCGCGCGCACCCGGGCCATGACCGGGATGACGGTGACGGGCTCCACCCCCCCGCTTTCCCGAATGCTCCCTTGGATCTGGTCCAGCAGTTGCCGCGCCTGGGCCACGAGTCGCCCGGCGTTGGCCAGGTCGCCCGCCG
This sequence comes from Chromatiaceae bacterium, assembly GCA_041307765.1. Classification (GTDB taxonomy): domain Bacteria; phylum Pseudomonadota; class Gammaproteobacteria; order Chromatiales; family Chromatiaceae; genus DYRB01. The sequence goes on along the minus strand of JBFZCW010000006.1, from coordinate 918 downwards.
CGACCGCCAGGGCCGTGGCGTCCACATAGTTCACCGCGGTGCGAGCGGCGGCAGAGAGCACCTTGGCCTGCTGTGCCGCCGCGACTGCCGCCGGCAGCTGCCCCACCGCCTCCGCGGTCCGGTTGCCGCCACCTGGCGGCTCAGCCGCGGCCAGGCCACGCAGGGCAAGGGGCAGGAGCAGGGACAAGGCCGCCGGGAGCCATCGGAAAAAGACCAAGTGTTTGGCCATGCCGTCCTCCGACGTATATCCCCCAGGGGCCGTCCCGCAGTTGGTGGACAGGTTAGTTGGACCACCCTTACGCCAACCGGTCGAACAGGTTACCGATCGGTAATGTTCTAAGGCGGCGGCTGCCGCGATCTGACCCGGCCGCCGCAGAACCGTCCGCCGGATGGCACCGAGGGCAGCAGAACCCTGCCCGAGTCGGAGCGGCTGATCGGCAGCACCCTGGGCTTCGAGGGACCCTGGGGGACGACCGATCCGGCCAACTGATCTCCCCATCGATCAGGTCGCACCGGGGCGTCCGCGTCCAAAACAGCCGCCTCGCCCATGTGGAAGTACTCGCCGACGGTGATCGGGTGGCAGAAAGGACCCAGGGCCGGCGGCGGTTCGGCCGGGGTCGCAGCGACGGTCGTCATGCGTCCCCCTCCTGCTCGGTTCAGTCGCAGAATCAGTCTAGGAGGGAGGGGAGGGAAAGCGGCGCCTGCTGGGACCAAGCGCCCGCGGCCGCAACGTTTGGGCCCTTTCTATGCGCCTCGATTGGGACGAAACTGTCCCCAGTCGATGCCTAGCCGGCGCATGCGCGCGCGCAGGGTGTGGGGGTTGATGCCCAAGAGCCGAGCCGCACCGAATGGCCCCTCGATGCGCCCGAGGCACTGGGCGAGGGCGGCCTCGATGTGGGCCTGGGCAGCCTTATCGAG
>JBFZCW010000005.1:0-13793 GCA_041307765.1 Chromatiaceae bacterium | reverse complement strand
GGCGGGCTGGGGCGCCTGGCGGCCTGTTACAGGGACTCGCTCGCGACGCTCCAGACCCCGCCCATGGGCTACGGCATCCGCTACGTGTTCGGCATCTTCGATCTGGTGATCGAAGACGGCTGGCAGAAGGAGGTCAGCGACACCTGGCTGCGCAACGGCAACCCCTGGGAGCTGCCGCGGCCCAAGCTGCGCTTCCCGGTCAAATTCGGCGGCCACACGGAGCACTACCAGGACCAGCAGGGCAAGACCCGGGTCCGCTGGGTCGCGGGCATCGAGGTCACCGGCATGGCCTATGACACCCCAATCCTCGGCTACCGCGTCGGCACCGCCAACCTACTGCGCCTGTGGAAATCCGAGGCAGCAGAGTCCTTCGACTTCCAGTCCTTCAACCAGGGCGACTATTACGGGGCCGTGCAAGCCAAGATCGAGGCAGAGACCATCTCCAAGGTCCTCTACCCCAACGACGATCCGGAGGCCGGCAAAGAGCTGCGTCTCAAGCAGCAGTACTTCTTCGCCTCCTGTTCCATGCAGGACATGATCCGACTCCACCTCGGCTCTGGCCGGTCCCTGGACAGCTTCCACGAGAAGTTCGCCGTCCAGCTCAACGACACCCACCCGGCCATCGCCGTCGCGGCGTTGATGCGCCTACTGGTGGACGAGCACGTCCTGCCCTGGGAGCATGCCTGGGACATCACCCGCCGGACCTTCTGCTACACGAACCACACCCTGCTACCCGAGGCCCTGGAGACCTGGTCTGTGGACCTGTTCGAGCGCCTGCTCCCGCGCCACCTGGAGATCATCTACGAGATCAACCGGCGCTTTCTCGATGAGGTGCGGGTACGCTTTCTGGGCGACGACGCGCGTGTGGCGCGGATGTCCCTGATCGGCGAGGAGGGCGGGCGCCGGGTGCGCATGGCCAACCTGGCCGTGGTCGGATCCAGCGCCGTCAACGGTGTGGCCGAGCTGCACTCCGAGTTAGTCAAGACGACCATCCTCAAGGACTTCCATGACCTCTGGCCCGAGAAATTCCGCAACGTCACCAACGGGGTCACCCCGCGGCGCTTCATCGCGGTCAGCAACCCGCGGCTGGCTAAGCTCCTCACCGAACGCTGCGGGGGGGACGAGTGGGTCCGGGACCTTGCCCGTCTACGGGGCCTCGAGGCCCACGCTGACGACACCGGCTTCCACGCCCAGTGGCGGGCAGTCAAGCTGGCCGCCAAAACCGACCTCGCCAACTGGCTCGTGCGCAACGCCGATGCGCAGATCGACCCGCAATCCCTGTTTGACGTCCAGGCCAAGCGTTTCCACGAGTACAAACGCCAACACCTCAACGTGTTGCACATCATCACTCTGTACCAGCGACTCAAGCACAGCCCCAACCTGGACCTGACTCCGCGCACCTTCATCTTCGGCGGCAAGGCGGCCCCCGGTTACCGCATGGCCAAACTGATGATCAAGCTGATCAACGCCATCGCCGCGGTCATCAACAAAGATCCGCAGATCAACGGCACCCTGCGCGTCGCCTTCCTGCCGAACTTCAATGTCCAGAACGGCCAGCGCCTCTACCCTGCGGCGGACGTCTCCGAGCAGATCTCGCTCGCCGGCAAGGAGGCGTCCGGGACCGGTAACATGAAGTTCTCCATGAACGGGGCCCTAACCATTGGCACCCTGGACGGGGCCAACGTGGAGATCCGCCAGGAGGTCGGCCGCGAGAACTTCTTCCTCTTCGGCATGACCGCCCAAGAGGCGATGGAACGTCAGGCCGCCGGCTACCGCCCCGACGAGATCTATCACGCGAACCCGGAGCTGCGCTCGGTGATCGACCTGATCAACTCCGGGCTCTTCTCCCACGGCGACCAAGCGCTGTTCCGTCCCCTCACCGACCATCTCGTCCATCACGACCCCTTCATGGTTCTGGCGGACTACCACGCCTACGTGGAGCGCCAACAGGAGGTTGGCTGTGCCTACCGCGACCCGGAGCACTGGAGCCGCATGTCCATCCTCAACGTGGCGCGCATGGGCAAGTTCTCGTCGGACCGCGCCATCCGGGAGTACTGCGAGAACATCTGGAAGGTGGAGCCGATCAAGATCGGCGCATAGCCGCGCTAAGGGCGCCGCCGCCCTTAGCGCAGGTTAAAGACGATGGGCACCCGCACCGGCCAGCGGGTTCTGCCGGTCCCCGCCGGGATGGGCTTGTAGCTGCCTAACCGGCGCAGGGTCTCCAGCGCCGCCTGATCGAGCGCCTCGGAACCGGAACTCTTGGCGACCCGTATGTCGCCAAGGCGCCCGTCGCCCTGTACCGTGAAGGCGACGGTAACCACACCGGTCACATCCTCGCGCCGCGCCCCCGGAGGATAGAAGCGATTGCGGGCGATGGCCTGCTGAAGCCCCCGGAGGTAGGCGCCCTCGACCGCCGCAACACTGGCAGAGTCGGCCGCCCGGCCGGTCCCGCCTCCCGGGGTGACGGGACTAGCCACGGCCGGAGCTGGGCCGGGGACAGACGTCGCGACCGACTGCACCGGGGCCGGGGTAGGCCTGGCTCTGGCGACCTTGGGAACCTTGGTCGGCTTCGGCTTGACCTTGGGTCTCGGCACTGGCTTGGGCCTTTGCTCCGGTGCCGGGGCGATCACCTCGGGTGCTGGCTCGGCGACCAACTCCGGGGCAGGGTCCGGAGCCGGCGGCTCCGGACTTGGATCGGGCATCGGTTCCGGCTCGGCCGGAGGCTCCGCCACCGCTTCCTGCGGTTCCTCAGGCTCAGGTATTGGCTCGGGCTCAGGAGGCGGCGACACATCAACGAGTGCCGCCGGGGCGCCGCCTGGTGGGCCTGCATCCGCAAACATGGCCAGGGTGACCGCAACCTCTCTGGGGGAGGGGTCATCCGCCAGTAACTGCCCGGGATCAACCCACAGCAGGGCCGCAGCCACCGCCAGGTGCACACCGGCGGAGGTGAGCAGAGCGACACGGCGACAGCCGAGACAACGAAGGGAGGCCGTCACTGGTCCCGGGTCAGGATGCTGACCCGCTCCAGCCCGCGTTGCTTGAGCAGATCGATGACTGCCACGAACCGCTCGAACTGGGCGTGGGCATCGACCCGCAAGACAATGGCGGTCTGCGGGTCCAGGGCTGAGAGATGCAAGGCCAGTGGATCCAGCTCCACCGGTGCGGCGTCGACGTAGTATTCTCCCCCCGCCCCGATGCCAATCTCGACCAGTTCGTTAACCTCCGGCCTGGGCTCGGCCGCGGCCTTTGGCAGGCGAATGTCCAAGCGCCCCTCGACCAGAAAGGTGGCCGTCGTCAGGACGATCGCCAACAGCACCAGCATGATGTCGATGAATGGGATGACATTGATGGTGTCCATTCGCTTCATGTCGCCTGTAACCTCCGCCAGCGCGCCTGGAGGACCTCGACCCGGCGCAGCAGGGCGTTGTAAAAAATGATGGAGGGGATGGCGACCACGAGCCCCAGCGCGGTCGCCTTGAGCGCCAGGGCTAGGCCGAGCATGATGGCCGAGGTTTCGATGGCCCCGCCTTGACCGAGGTCGTGGAAGGTGATCAGGATACCCAGCACAGTCCCCAGGAGCCCGACATAGGGGGCGTTCGCGCCGATGGTGGCAATGGCGGTGAGGTGATCGGTCAGCGCGATGTTCAGATGTTCCAGGTCCGCGAAGCGGCCGAGATCGACCCGCGCCAGGTAGAGATAGCGCTCGATGACCATGGCCAGCATGATGAAGCTCATGAAGCCGAGTACGCCCACAACGGCGTAGTCCAGATAGGCCTTGAGGTATTGCAATGGTGGTTCCTCGTGTGATGTGGCGGCTGGCCGGTTCGTGACGCCCTTCCTGCTCGCCTTTCTGGTCGGTCTGCTCAGCGCCCTACACTGCCTGGGGATGTGCGGGGGTATCGTGGGGGCCCTGACCTTCTCGCTCCCGATCGAGACGCGCCGCGACTGGCCGCGGCTCGTGCTGTTTCTGGTCACCTACAACACCGGGCGGGTGGCAAGCTACGCCCTGGCGGGTGCCGCCTTCGGCTGGCTCGGCCAGGCGGTCATGGCCACCGGGCCCGCCGCCTGGCCGCACCGTGTCCTGCAGTGGCTGGCGGCGCTGGTGATGGTCGGAATCGGACTCTACATCGCCGGATGGTTTCCCCGCTTCGCCCAGGTCGAGCGTCTCGGCGAGCCGCTTTGGCAACGCCTGGAACCCGTGGGCCGACGGCTCCTGCCGGTGGCTACCCTACCGCGCGCCCTAATCTACGGGGCAGTCTGGGGTTGGCTGCCCTGCGGCCTGGTCTACACCATGCTCATCGCGACACCGGCTCAGGGCGGGCCCGCCGCCGGGGCCCTCTACATGGCCCTGTTCGGCCTCGGGACTTTGCCGGCCATGCTGGCCGTAGGGCTGTTGGCCGGACGGCTGCATGCCTGGTCACGGAACCGGAAGGTCCAAGTGGCCGCCGGGCTCAGCGTGATCGTCCTCGGGCTGTTTACCTTGGTTTTTCAAGGATACAATGGACCGCCATTCTGATCATCCGCCGATGGCGGCGTATTTGGGGGATATGACATGACCAGCGAGCAACGTCCGGCCGCCCAGCACCTGATCGGGGCCTCACCGGAGCTGAGGCGTGTCCTCTCCGCGGCGCAGATGGTCGCGGCGACGGACGTCAATGTGCTGATCATCGGCGAGAGCGGGAGCGGAAAGCAGCTCCTTGCGCACGAGATTCACCGCCTGGGGACACAGACCATAGGGCGCTGTGTCACCGTGGCCTGCGCCGGTCTCGCAGAGGATGGCTTGCAACGCCATCTCGACACCGGGCCTACTGGCCCGCGGGGCACCCTGGTCTTGACGGAGGTTGCCGACCTCTCGGCAGATGCCCAAGCCCTGCTCCTCCGCTACCTCACAGCCTGGGAGACAGCCCAGGGCGTATCCCGTCGCTGGGTCAGAGTCATTGCCACCACAAGCCGAGACCTGACCGCGGAGGTCGGGCTCGGGGCCTTCCGCCGCGACCTCTACTACCGCCTCAGCATTGTTCCCCTCGAACTGCCCCCGCTGCGCGACCGCCCCGGAGACATATTCCCGCTGATTGAGGAGCTTGGTGCTCAGACCGCGCGCGCCCACGGGCAGAGACCGCCGCGCTACACCGCCATGGCCATGCGCCTGCTGCGCCGCTACACCTGGCCGGGGAACGTGCGTGAGCTGCGCAACCTTTGCGAGCGCATGGCGATCTTGTCCCCCGGACGAGAGGTAACCCCCGACGACCTGCCGCTGGAGATCCGGCGCGGCGACACGCCGCGCGCCGACGCACCGACCTTCCAACTCCCGTCCACCGGCATCAATCTCAACGGCCTGGAGGCCGAGCTGATCCGCCAGGCCCTGGCGCTAGCGGCGGGCAACAAGTCCCGGGCCGCGCGCCTCCTGGGGCTGACCCGCGACACCTTGCTCTATCGCATGGAGAAACACCTAATCAAGGCTTAGGCTGATTTTGTCTATGGGTCCCTAGGGCTGAAGAATTCAGCGAGTCCCGTGCGGGGCAGGGGCCCGGCCATTTTCAGGCATGTCAGCGACCGAAAATCAAGGAACCGGGAGACCGCGCCTGTCGGTGCCGTGCTGATTTATGGCCAGAATGGCCAATAAATCGGCGTCTTCTTATGGATCTATGGAAGGTCGACGATCAGCTGTAGGCTGACCAATCCGTCAATGTTGAACGGTGGGAAATGGAGGAGCCAGGGTCGCCCGAATGTTTGGGACCCGGTTAAAAATGGAGTGCAGTAACATTGAGATGCGGCCGGTAGTTCGCGGCAGCATCTGACTCGTCGGTAAGCCCTGCTGCCCAGGGCAATAGGGCGGCAACGAAAAGGCAAATTCGACGCTTGCTCCTCATCGTGTATCCTCGCTGCGAAATCCGCGCCTAGGGGGCGCCCGGGCGCCCGCCGACGGGTCATTCCTCGCAGGAATACCCGAGCTGGATCAGACCTTCCTCTAGGTCCTCGGCCACCATCGGATGCGCCAACAGGTACTCGGCCGCGCGCTCGGAGTGAGCCTCCAAGGCATCCTCCACGGCGGTCTCCCAATCATCTACGTCGTAATCCCCGCGCCCAAGCCACATGAGGGCGACCACCTCCGCGCGCTGCCTGGCGTTCATCTCCCCCAACACCTCCTGGACCTCGTTCAGGCAAGGGTCCTCAGAGTGCTCCGCCAATGCCTCCAGGGCCCAGTCCTCGGCGGGGATCTCAGGGACCTCCGGCAGCACGACCTGCTCTTGCGACTGGAACTCGTGTGCCTTGACGATCAGAAAGCAAATGGTCTCAATGCGAACGTGAAGCATGGCAAACGCCTCCAGCCTGCATGCACGGGGCCCCAAGAGTCCCGCGGTGATCCACAGGGCTCTGCCCTAAATTCAAAGTGTACTATGGATGACTAAGCCATAGCGCCGGTCGGGTTGAAGCCGCCCGCCATCCCCCGCCGGGGATGACGGGCCTGCCTGGCGCGCAGGTGCCATCTCGGCTTCATCAATCCCCGCGATAAAGCCGTTCAGCGCAGCCGCCCCGGCGCCCATGTCTAACCGCCTAGTGGATCCGATCCCCGACGCCGACGAGGTCCTCTTCCTACCCATGGGCGGGTCGGAGAGATCGGCATGAACCTGGCCCTCTATGGACACGACGGGGCCTGGCTAATGGTGGCCCTCGGCATCACCTACGCCGCCGAGGGAAAGTAAGGCTGAAGACCCGGTGAGCGGCCAAGCCCCAGGGCCTTCGGGATTCTGTACCGATCCGGCTGACCCTGGCAAACTGCCGGGCCCAGTCAGCGCCGCCGCAGGAACCCCATGGACAGCCCCCAGACGCCCGAAGCCCGCCTGGTCGAAACCGGGAGCGACCCCAGGTCGTGGGTCTTCTCGACCTACTTCGCTCAGGGCTTCCCCTACATGGTCGTCCGGTCCATGTCGTCGGTCTTCTTCACCGATGTCGGTATGTCGGAGCGGGCCCTGGGCTACCTCAACTTCCTCGGGCTCCCCTGGACGCTGAAATTCGTCTGGGCTCCCTTGGTCGACATCTACTCCACTCGGCGCGCCTGGATGATCACGGTCCAGGCCGTGCTGACCGTGCTGACCGCCCTCCTGGCCGGACTCTGCCTCGCCAGCGGGGAGGGCGTCATCCCCGGCCTACCCGACGCCGTCCTGGTGTGGCTCTTCATCGCCATGGCCTTCATCGCGGCGACCAACGACATCGCCATCGACGGCTATTACATGGAGGGCATCACCGACCCCAAACAGCAGGCCGCCTACACGGGGTTCCGGGTCATGGCGTACCGCGTGGCGATGATCCTGGCGCGCTTCGGAGTCATCCTGGCTGTGGCGGAGGTCGCGAAGACCGCCTTCGGCGGAAACATGTATAGCGCCTGGGGCTTCGGTTTCGCCGCAGCGGCGGTGGTCATGGCCATACTCACCGGCCTGCACATGCTCCGCCTGCCCCGCTACCAGGAGGCCAGGGAGCGGGCCGTCGGTGCCCGCGAGGCGGCAGCGGGATTCCTGGACTCCTTTGCCGCCTATCTGGAGGTCTCCCGCGAACGCACCCTCATGGCCTTGGTCAGCGCCCCCCTGGTCGCCCTGGCCTTTGGCGCTGCCCTCTTCGGCCTGGGTGTCCCCAGCATCCAGGCAATGACCTACGCTTTCGCCTTCATGCTGATCGCACTGCTCGCCCAGGCCAGGCCCGCCATCGCGCTCAGCCTGGCATTCATCATGTTCTACAAGATCGGCGACGAGATCATCTTTTCCATGGGGACCCCCTTCCTCAAACGCTACCTGCTGGTGGACAACACCCAGCTCGCATGGATGAGCGGCCTGCTCGGGCTCGTGGGGTCCATCGTCGGCACCACCATCGGCGGGCTGTGGATCAAGCGCACGGGGCTGCGCCGGGCCATCTGGCCCCTGACCCTGCTGATGAACCTCAACATCCTCGCCTATATCTGGCTGGCCTACGAACGCCCGCTGGCGACTGACCTCAGCGGGCTCGTGACCATCTGCACCGTCTACTCCATCGAGCAGATTGCCGCGGGCCTCGGCAATGCGGTGCTCATCGTCTACATCCTTCGCACCTGCAAACCCGAGTTCAAGGCTGGGCACTACGCCATCGGCTCGGCCTTCATGTCGGTCTTCTCAGCGCTATTCGGCGGCATGGGCGGCGTCATCGTGGAGGGCGTCGGCTACCTCGGGCTCTTCGTCATCGGCTTCCTGGCCTCCATCCCTGCCATGGCCCTGCTGTTCTTCGTGCGGGTCAAGGACTGAGCACCAGGCCCGGCGGCGCCCGATCACGAGCCCTCACCGCCGCCAGCTGCCTACGATTTCCAGGCACCCCCGGTTCATCTCCGCCGCCCGCTCTGGGGTGTCGGCCTCGGTGTAGGCACGCAGCTCCGGGGCATTTCCCGAGGGGCGCAGGTGGGCGATCTCGCCGCTCTGAAATGTGATGCGCAGCCCGTCAGTGGTGTCGAGCCCGGCAACCGGGCCGAAGGGCACACCAAACACCGCCTCTGCCGCCTCCCGGTCCCGCTGCAGGTCGCCGCTGGTCATCGCGGCCAGGCGGGCCTGGCTGAGCTCGGTGGGGAAGTCCTTGATGCGATCGCTATGGGTGTAGCGGGCCGGCAGGTCCCCGGCCAGCTCGGAGATGCGCTGGCCCCTATCCTTGGCCAAGCAGAGAATGGCCAGGGCCACGATGACGGCGTCGCGGGTCGGCAGGGCCGGCAGGACGCCCCCGCCGCGCAAGATAGCGTCGGCGGTGAGGAAACCGCCGTTGGCCTCGTAACCCGCCACCGGCGTCGGCCCAGTGGCGAGGAGCTCCTGCATCCCGGCGATGACATAGGGCGACCCGATCCGGGTGCGCAGGACGCGTTCGAACCAGCCGCACCGGTCCACCGCCGTGTTGCTGCTCACCGGAGTCGCCAGGGAGCGCACCCCAAGGTAGCGGGCGCAAAGGGGCCCGGCAATGTCCCCACGCAGCCACTCGCCCCGTTCATCGCCAACCAGGGGCCGATCACCGTCGCCGTCCGCGGAGACCAGTGCGTCGAAGCACCCGCGGCCGGCCCACTCCCGGGCGAGACGCACGTCCTCCGGTCGGATCGCCTCGGTATCCACCGGAAGGAAGTCCTTGGAGCGACCAAGGGATTCCACCTCCGCGCCCAGCCCAAGGAGGACATGGCGCAGGGCCTCGCGGGCGACGCTGGAGTGCTCGTAGAGCCCGACACGCATCCCGGCCAGACACCCAGGGGAGAAGAAGCCCAGGTAACGCGCCACATAGGCGTCATAGGCGTCGGGCTCCACGGGCCCTAACTCGGCGCCATCGCGCAGGTTGCCTGCGCCGTCGAAACGCCCCTCGGGCAGGGCGACCTCCTGGCGGCGGATGCCGGCCTCGTCGTCCTTCAGGATCTCCCCGGAAGGGAGGTTGAACTTGATGCCATTGCGATCGTCCGGAATATGGCTGCCGGTGACCATCAGGGTCGGTATGCCGCGGGCGATGCCGAAGGCGGCGATGGCTGGGCTGGGGATGCGCCCCAGGTGTCGGGCCCGGCAACCAGCATCCGTAACCGCACGGGCGCAGGCAGCCATGATGCGCCCGCTGCTGGCGCGATAATCCCCCGCAATGCCAACCTCGCCGCCGGCCCTCAGGGCACCGACCTCGAACGAGTACTGCACGAAGCCCAGGGTGTAGGCGTAGCAGACGCGGTCAGTCAGCGCCTCGACCCGCCCGCGGGCCCCGCTGGTTCCAAACCCCACACCGCTCTGCGTCATCAGGTTGCCGATCAGCATGTGCAATCCCCCCACGACTACGGGTTTCAATTCGGTTTCGGGGCATTCTAGCCCCCGTCGCCGGAATCTCTGCACCCAATCTGGCGCAGCGCATCTGATGCAGTCCGGGGCCGGCACGCCGATTGCCGATACCCCCAACGCCAACCTCACCTAGGATTTTGGCACCGCCCGACCTAACCCATGCCGTCGGGCTTAACCGGCGGAGTTTCCGGCCCGCCCCGGATCGGTTACCCTCGCGTACGGGCCCACGGACGCTGGCCGGCGCCCTAGAGCGATGTACGAAGCCGGCCACCCCTGGCCTAGGGGGGCCTTCAACGTACCCCAGTGCTGGAGAGGAACCCACCCCAGTTCGCTGGCCCAGGCAGCGGCAGACACGGCTCCCTGAGAGAGCCCGGCCGCGAAAGAATCCCAAGCACTTTCAGACACCAATCCGGAGTGATCAGATGACAAGCAGACTTAGCATCCTCAGCCTCGCGTCCGCCGCCACCCTCGCCTTGGCCCTGGCCCACCCGGTGGCCGCCGAGGGCGAGCCGGCCGCACCCCCAGCAGCCGCGGCGGCCAGCGCGTCTGGGGCACCCGCCGCCGCTGCCGAAACACCGACCCCAATGGAAGCGCCGGCTGCACAACCCATCCCAACCGCTGCCCAGGCGGCAACCCCATCACCCCCAGCCGCACCGCCCGCGACCGAGCCGACGAGCCCCCACGCCGCCGCCATGCAGCGCATGGAGCAGCACAAGGCCGAGATGGACGCCGAACGCAATCGGCGCTACGGCGAACTGCGCGAGCGCGCGGCGGAGGTCGGTATCGAGCTTCCCGAGACTCCGCCCTGGGAGCAGGCCGAACTGCAGCGCCCCGAGATGCCGGCCATGCCTGCCGACATGAGTGCGCCCCCCATGCCTGGGGCGACCCCGGCGGAACGCGAAGCCGCGCGTGCGGCCCAATACCAGGCCATGCGCGAGCGGGCGAAGGCTCATGGTATCGATCTGCCCGAGACCCCGCCCTACAAGGTCATGAGCCCGGAGGAGCGCCAGGCCAAGATGGAACGGATGCGCAATATGACGCCCGAGGAACGTATGGCCGCCCGCGGGGAGAACTACAAGCAGTTGCGCGAGCGTGCCGCTGCTCAGGGCATTGAGCTGCCGGAAACGCCCCCCTGGGAGCAGGCGCAGCAGCGCCGCAAGGCCATGCAGGAGAAATGGGAATCGTATAGCAAGCAGGTCGAGGCGATGACCGAGGAGCAGCGTGAGGCCGCAAGGGCCATCTTCGGCGGCACACCCGGCATCGATGCCCCGCAGATGCCGATGCCCATGCAAGGGCCCATGCCGATGGAGATGCCTGGTGATATGTGGATGAATCGCCCGACGGATATGCTCATGGATCGGCCGCGAGACATGTCCATGGAGATGCCGATGGATCGCATGATGGACATGCCTAGGCCGGGCCAGGGTCCCCGCGGTTTCGGCGGCCCATGCCCGCAAGGTGATTGCGGCGGCATGATGCCTCCCCGCGGCATGATGCCCGGTTGGGGTGGCGATCAGGGCCCCGACCAGGCATTCCCTCAGCCGCAGGGCGGCTACGGTTCACCCTGGGGCCGCGGCTATTAGGGTCTGATGCTTAGGTCCGCGACTCGGCGGCGGGTCCGCACCCGCCGCCCGCGCGGATCCAATGGCCCCGGATCACGGAGACAAGTCAAACAGGTAACCGGCAGCACCCTAGGAGCGTTGCCGGGCACCAAACACAGCAGAAGCCCGTGGTCGACCATACCCGACCTGGCCTGGCGCAGAACCGGCCGCGGGAACGGCACCATACTTGGGCCCGAGAGAGGATCCCGTTCATGAAACTGATTCGTAACCTGCTCGCCCTGGTGGGCCTCGCCGCCGTTGCCTTGGTCACAGCCGCCTACCTGCGCTTTGGCCCCCAGATCGCCCAACTCGACCCCGGAGCCATGAACATCTATGGCCAGTTCGCCCAGAAGGTCATGGAGACCGGCGACCCAGGCGTGGCCATGATGTGGGCCATCCCGGTCGCCGAGGGGGTCGAGCCGGATGACGTGGTCGAATCCCTCAAGAGCATCGCCACTGCGCACAATTTCCTGTTCGTCGGCGAGTCGCCTCTGTACAAGCAGATCGAAGCGGTCACCGGCGAGAAATACAGGTACGTCAACTTCCTATCGTTCTGCGATGCCCGCGTCGCGGCCCAGATGCTCGACTACCACAACGAATACTCGGGCTTCATGCCCTGCCGCATCGCCCTAGTGCAGAACCCTGATGGAAAGCTTTGGCTCTACTCCATGAACCTGGACCTGATGGTCCACGGTGGACGGCCCCTCCCGCCCGAGCTGCACGCCTCCGCGGTGAAGGTGCGTGACACCATCAAGGCCATTATGGAGGGGGCCGCCAAGGGGGAATTCTGAGCCCGACACCGGATTAGGACACCGACCGAGAGCAACCGGAGGGTTGCGAAAGATGGAAAGCGCGACTACAGGGAGGTTGACCAACCCCAAGAACAGGAGGATTTCGAGATGCAGACGGTGCAACAGGTATTGCAGGCCAAAGGCCGCGAGGTCTGGACCATCGGGCCCGAGGCCAGCGTCTACGATGCCTTGGCCCTGATGGCCGACAAGGAGATCGGTGCCCTGGTCGTCACCCAGGGCAGCAAGGTCCTCGGGCTGTTGTCCGAGCGTGACTATGCCCGCAGCGTGGCCCTGCGCGGACGCAAGTCGAAGGAGACGGCGGTCAGAGAGATCATGACCACCAAGGTCCCCTGCGTCGGTCCAGACCAGACGGTGCAGGACTGCATGTCCATCATGACGGAGATGCGGGTCCGTCACTTGCCGGTCCTGGACGGCGAGACCTTGTACGGCATCGTCTCCATCGGCGACCTGGTCAAGGCGATCATCGAGGAACAAGAGGTCCTCATCGAGCACCTCGTCCGGTACATCAACGGATAACAGGCCGCCGAACCACCCTCCGCCGGCTCCCTAACCAGCTCGAACCGGGTGACGCGAACATGAGCAACCGTACCATCACTATCGAGCCGGTGACCCGGATCGAAGGCCACGCCCGAATCACCCTGCAACTCGACGATGCCGGGAAGGTCGGCCAGGCCAGGTTCCACCTCACCCAGTTCCGCGGCTTCGAGAAGTTCTGCGAGGGCCGCCCCTACCGTGAGATGCCGGCGCTGACTGCCCGGACCTGCGGCATCTGCCCGGTGAGCCACCTGCTGGCCTCCAACAAGGCCTGCGACTACCTGCTTCGCGTCAGCATCCCGCCCACTGCCGAGAAGCTGCGGCGGATCATGAACCTGGCCCAGCTTACCCAGTCCCACGCCCTGTCCTTCTTCCACCTCTCGTCCCCGGACCTACTGCTAGGCTGGGACTCCGACCCCGCCCGCCGCAACATCTTCGGCGTGATGGCGGAGGCGCCCGCGCTCGCCCGCGACGGCATCCGGCTGCGCCAGATCGGCCAGACCATCATCGAGACCCTGGGCGGCAAGAAGATCCACCCGACCTGGGTAGTCCCCGGCGGGGTCAACGAGGCCCTGACCGAGGACAAGCGCCAGTCCATGCTGAACCTCATCCCAGAGGGACTGGAGATCGCCAAGCGGACCTACGCTTTCTACAAGACCTTGGTGCCAAAGTTCGCCGATGAGGCCCGCCACTTCGGCACCCTGCCGACACTGTTCCTCAGTCTAGTTACCCCGAAGGGCAACCTGGAGCACTACGACGGCCTGCTGCGCATCAAGGACGCCCATGGACGCATCGTCGAGGACATGATCCCACCCCACGAGTACCAGCGCGTGGTAGGCGAGGCGGTGGAGGACTTCTCCTACATGAAGTTCCCCTATTACAAGCCCCTGGGCTATCCGCTTGGGGTCTACCGCGTTGGTCCCCTGGCCCGTCTCAACAACGCCGAGGCCTGCGGCACGCCGTACGCCGACGTCGCACTGGCGGAGTTCCGCATGCTCCAGGAGGCGGCCCCGGTGCAGAGCAGCTTCCACTATCACTAC
>JBFZCW010000004.1:0-7519 GCA_041307765.1 Chromatiaceae bacterium | reverse complement strand
ACCTGTCCCACATTCATGCGCGAGGGAACGCCCAGAGGGTTCAGCACTATGTCCACGGGGTTGCCGTCGGCGGAAAACGGCATGTCCTCCACCGGGACCACACGGGAGATGACGCCCTTGTTACCATGGCGGCCGGCCATCTTATCGCCGGGCTGGATGCGGCGCTTCACCGCCACGTAGACCTTAACCATCTTCAGGACACCTGGGGCCAGGTCGTCGCCGCTGATGATCTTGCGTCGCTTGACCTCGTAGCGATCCCGGAATTCCTCGCGCTGCTGCTTGATCTGATTGGCCACGGTCTCGAGTTGACTGGCGGCCTCCTCATTGCGCAGCCGGATCTCGAGCCAGTGGTCCTTGGCGCCCTTCTCTGTGAGCTCGGTGAGATAACTCTTGGCGATCTTGGTCCCGGCCTTGAGCAGGTTCGGCCCGCCGTCCGCCACCTTGCCGATGAGCATCTTCTCGACGCGCTGAAAGGTGTCGTTCTCCATGATGCGGAGCTGGTCATCGAGATCCTTGCGGACTTGCTCCAGTTCCAGCTCCTCGATCTGCAGGGCACGCTTGTCCTTCTCCACCCCATCGCGGGTGAAGACCTGCACGTCGACCACGGTGCCAGCCATGCCTGAGGGCAGGCGCAGCGAGGTATCCTTCACATCGGAGGCCTTCTCCCCGAAGATCGCTCGCAGTAGCTTCTCCTCCGGGGTGAGTTGGGTCTCGCCCTTGGGCGTGACCTTGCCGACCAGGATGTCCCCGTCGCGTACCTCGGCGCCGATGTAGACGATGCCGGACTCGTCGAGTTTCGCCAGGGCAGACTCGCCAACATTGGGGATGTCCCCGGTGATCTCCTCCGGCCCCAACTTGGTGTCACGCGCCAGGCAGCTCAGCTCCTCGATGTGGATGCTGGTAAAGCGGTCGTCCTGGACCACCCGCTCCGAGACCAGAATGGAGTCCTCGAAGTTGTAACCATTCCAAGGCATGAAGGCGACGCGCAAATTCTGGCCCAGGGCTAGCTCGCCCAGGTCCGTAGACGGACCGTCCGCGAGCACGTCCCCCCGCGCAACCACATCGCCCGGCTTGACCAGCGGCCTCTGGTTGATGCAGGTGTTCTGATTGGACCGGGTGTACTTGGTCAGGTTGTAGATATCGACCCCGGGTACGCCGGGCTGTGCCTCATCGTCGTTGACCCGGACCACGATGCGCGCCGCGTCCACGGACTCCAGCACGCCGCCCCGCTTGGCCACCACGGTAACGCCGGAGTCCTTGGCCACCACCCGCTCCATGCCCGTGCCGACCAGCGGCTTCTCCGCACGCAGCGTCGGCACCGCCTGGCGCTGCATGTTGGAGCCCATGAGAGCGCGGTTGGCGTCGTCATGTTCGAGGAAGGGAATCAGCGATGCGGCAACCGAGACGATCTGGCGGGGGGAGACGTCCATGTACTGGACCTCCTCCGGTGCCTTGAGTGCAAACTCGTTCTGATGCCGGCAGGAAACCAGGGCATCGGTCAGGCGCCCGTCCGAGTCCAGGGTCGTATTGGCCTGGGCGATGACGAAGTTGCCCTCCTCGATGGCCGAGAGGTAGTCGATCTCGCTGGTGACCCGGCCGTCGACCACCTTACGGTAGGGTGTCTCCAGGAAACCGAACCGGTTGGTGCGCGCATAGACCGCCAGCGAGTTGATCAGGCCGATGTTGGGGCCTTCAGGGGTCTCAATGGGACACACCCGGCCGTAGTGGGTCGGATGGACGTCGCGCACCTCGAACCCGGCCCGCTCCCGCGCTAGACCGCCGGGGCCCAACGCCGAGACGCGGCGCTTGTGGGTGACCTCAGAGAGCGGATTGTTCTGATCCATGAACTGGGAGAGCTGGCTGGAGCCGAAGAACTCCTTTATGGCGGCGGAGACCGGTTTGGCGTTGATCAACTCCTGGGGCATCAGCCCCTCGGACTCGGCCAGGGACAGGCGCTCCTTGACTGCGCGCTCCACCCGCACCAACCCGACGCGGAACTGGTTCTCCGCCATCTCACCCACGCACCGAATGCGCCGGTTGCCCAAGTGATCGATGTCGTCGACTGTACCGCGCCCGTTGCGCAGCTCCACCAGCACCTTGAGCGCGTCGATGACATCGGAGGTGTCGCCAAACTCTGCATACAGCCGCTTGGAAAAGTCGTCCGCGCGGGCACCGAAGTAACGGCCGTCATAGACAACCCCGGGCCCAACCTCTGCCTCGCGGGACAGGCGGCGGTTAAATTTCATGCGCCCCACTGCCGACAGGTCATAACGGTCCGGGGCGAAGAACAGGTTGTGGAACAGGTTTTGAGCCGCCTCCTTGGTGGGCGGCTCCCCGGGACGCATCATGCGGTAAATCTCCACCTGCGCCTCGAGGTCGCTGGTGGTGGGGTCGATACGCAGGGTCTCCGAGATGTAGGGCCCGTGGTCCAGGTCGTTCACGAACAGCGTGTCGACATGGTCGACCGCCCTGTCTCGCAGGGTCTTGATCAGCTCCGGCGTAATGAGGTCATTGGCTTCCGCCAGGACCTCGCCGGTCCCCTGGTCCACCTGGGCATGGGCCAGGATGCGCCCTACGACGAATTCCGGCGGGACCACCAGCCGCTCCACGCCGGCCTTTTGCAGCTCGCGGATGTGGCGGGCGGTCACCCTGCGCCCGGCCTCGACCACCACGGTCTCGCCGATCTTCACATCGAAACCGACGGTCTCGCCGCGTAGGCGCTCGGGCACCAGGTCCAGCTCGATCCCTTCGGGGCTGAAACGGAAGGTATCGGTCTCAAAGAACCTCTCAAGGATTTGCTCTACGCCGTAACCCAGCGCCCGCAACAGGATGGTGGCCGGCAGCTTGCGCCGCCGGTCGATGCGCACGAAGACGTTGTCCTTGGGGTCGAACTCGAAGTCCAGCCAGGACCCGCGATAGGGGATCACCCGGGCCGAAAACAAGAGCTTGCCCGAGGAATGCGTCTTGCCCTTGTCGTGATCGAAGAACACGCCGGGAGAGCGATGGAGCTGGGACACGATGACCCGCTCGGTCCCGTTGACGATGAAGGTACCGGTGTCGGTCATGAGCGGCAGCTCGCCCATGTACACCTCCTGCTCCTTGACGTCTTTGACGACCTTGGTACCGGCAGGGGCCTCCTTGTCATAGATAACCAGCCGCAGCAGCACGCGCAGCGGTGCGGCATAGGTGGCGCCGCGCAGGTGGCACTCACGCACATCGAACGGCGGTTCACCGAGTCGATAGCTGACGTACTCCAATACCGCATACCCGGAGTAGCTCTCGATGGGAAACACGGACTTGAAGGCGGCATGCAGCCCAACGTCCCCGCGCCGTGCGCTGGGCACGTCCAACTGCAGGAACTCGTGGTATGACTCAATCTGCGTCGCTAGCAGGAAGGGGACTTCCAGAATACTTGGCCGTTTGCCGAAGTCCTTCCGGATGCGCTTTTTCTCGGTGAACGAATAGACCATACTGCCTTCCCTCAAAGTGCTTGGAGGAGTCCCTTAACAATTGCCGCCGGTGCCAAGGTCCAGGCCCCGGTCCAGCGCGCCCCACTGTCAGTCAGGGTAAGGCCCGCCGATGACGCGCCGTCCACGTCCAGCACACCAGAGGCAACCGTAGACCCGCAGAAGCAAGCGCGATACAAATGGCAAAGGGCCGGCGGCTCGTCGCCGCCAGCCCGAACGCTTTGTGAAGTGTGTGGCGACGCAATGCGTCGTTACTTCACTTCAGCCGTGCCGCCAGCCTCTTCCAGCTGCTTTTTGGCGTCTTCGGCGTCGGCCTTGGAGACGGCCTCCTTGATGACGGTCGGCACACCCTCGACGGCGTCCTTCGCCTCCTTCAGGCCGAGCCCGGTAAGCGCCCGCACCACCTTAATCACGGACACCTTGTTGGCGCCGAAACCGGTGAGGACGACGTTGAACTCGGTCTGCTCCTCGACTGGAGCGGCCTCGACGGCGGCAGCAGGGCCGGCGACGACAGCGGCAGCGGCGGTCACGCCAAACTTGGCCTCCATGGCGCTGATCAGGTCCACCACCTCAAGCACGGTCATGTTGCCGATCGCGTCGAGGATGTCTTCTTTAGAAACGGCCATTGTTCTCTCCAAAAAATCTTAGGTCTATCAGGTTGTCGGCCAACCGCTTACGCCGCCTGTTTGACGTCGCGGATCGCAGCGAGGGTGCGGACTAGCTTGCTCGGGACCTCATTGATGGTTGCCGCTAGCTTCTGCACCGGGGCCTTCATCAAGGCCATCAACTGACTGATCGCCTCTTCATAGGTCGGCATCTTCGCCAACGCGCCGAGTTGCGACGGCTCCAGCAGTTTGCCTCCGACGGAGACCAATCTGACCTGGAATTTGTCGTGCGTCTTCGCAAAGGCCTCCGCGACCCGCGCCACCGACCCCGGATCTTGCTGCGAAAATGCCAGGATTAGCGGCCCCTTGAGGCCATCCTGCATGCAGGCAAAACTCGTGTCGGCTAACGCCCGCCGTGCGAGGGTGTTCTTGACCACGCGGACATAGACCCCGACCTTGCGTGCCTCGACACGCAGGGCGGTCATGTCCTCGACGGACAGCCCTCGATACTCGGCTCCGATGGCCGAATAGGCAGTCTTTGCGACTTCCGCGACCTCGGCGACGATGGCTTCTTTCTGCGCGAAATTCAGCGCCATTGTCACCTCCCGATTACGGTATGCTGGGGCCGTAGCCCCGATGAACGCCGCCCGCTCCACCCCGGCTGCGTGCGGCAACCCTCAAGTGCACCGTCATCAGGCAACAACCTGACTTCTGGGCACCGTCTGCGCAGGTCCTCACGAATTAAGCCCGTCGCTGGAACATCCCGCTCCCACAACCAGGCACCTGCGGTCTTTGACGGCATCCGACCGCGAGGGTCGGCGCCCCAAAGCCCTCTTCCGGGCGTGGGCACAGGCCCCGCCCACTCATCGATATCTTGGCGCCAAACCTACCAAACGTCGCTGGGTTAGGACCCGGCGAGCGTCGAATGGTCGATGGTCAGCCCTGGCCCCATGGTCGTGGACACCGTGACCTTGCGCATGTAGACGCCCTTGGAGGTGCTCGGCTTTGCCTTGTTCAAGTTCGACAGCAGCGCCTCCAAATTCTCCCGCAGGGCGGCCTCCTCGAAGGTGAGCTTACCCAGCGGACAATGGATGATGCCCGCCTTGTCGGTGCGATAGCGGACCTGTCCGGCCTTGGCGTTGCGCACGGCTTCGGCGACGTTAGGGGTTACGGTTCCAACCTTGGGATTCGGCATCAGGCCGCGGGGACCCAAGATCTTTCCCAACTGGCCCACCACACGCATCGCATCCGGGCTGGCAATCACCACGTCGAAGTCCATCTGACCGGCCTTAACTTCCTCGGCCAGGTCATCCATGCCAACGCGCTCCGCACCCGCCTCTTTCGCCGCATCGGCCGCAGCACCCTGCGCGAAGACAGCGACCCGCACCAACTTGCCGATTCCATTGGGAAGGACAGTGGCCCCTCGAACGACCTGGTCCGACTTCCGCGGATCCACACCGAGGTTCACCGCAACGTCGACGTTCTCAACGAACTTGACCTTGGACACATCCTTGAGCAGTCGGAACGCCTCTTCCGCGGGATAAACCTTGCCGCGCACGGCCTGGGCACGGATCCCCTGCATTCGTTTGGACAGCTTGGCCATCAGTTCACCCCCTCGACGTTGAGCCCCATGGAACGGGCGCTGCCGGCAATGGTGCGGACCGCGGCGTCCATATCGGCCGCCGTCAAATCGGGCATCTTGAGGTTCGCAATCTCTTCGAGCTGGGTACGCGTCACAGTCCCCACCTTGACCTTGTTCGGGGTGCTGCTCCCCTTTGCCAACCCCAGCGTCTTACGCAGCAGGACGGTGGCGGGCGGCGTCTTCGTGATGAAGGTGAAGCTGCGGTCCGAATAGACAGTGATGACGACCGGGGTGGGCAGCCCCTTCTCCTGGTTCTGCGTCCTGGCATTAAAGGCCTTGCAGAACTCCATGATGTTCACGCCGTGCTGACCCAAAGCCGGACCGACCGGAGGACTCGGGTTGGCCTCGCCGGCCTTGACCTGCAACTTGATGTAGGCCGTTATCTTCTTTGCCATATATCGTCTCCTATGGGTGCAATCGCCACCCGCGAGGGCTGGCTCCCCGTTACCGCATGGCGCTCGCCAGCAGCATTTTGCGACCTCCGAGCTGGAGGTCGAGATGTCGTCCCGAATACCGGGCTGAAGCCGATATCAGCCCGAGCCTTGCCCTCCATGGCAAAGCGTTCACCCCTTCTCGATTTGGGCAAACTCCAGGTCTACTGGCGTAGACCTACCGAAGATAAGCACCGAGACCTTGAGGCGGCTCTTCTCGTAATCGACTTCCTCGACCACGCCGTTAAAGTCGGTGAACGGGCCGTCGGTGACGCGAACCACCTCGCCTGGCTCATACAACACCTTCGGCCGCGGCTTCTCGGTCCCCTCCTGCATGCGCTGCAGGATGGCCTCGGCCTGGCGATCCGGGATCGGGGCGGGCCGGTCGCCCGTACCCCCGATGAACCCCATGACTTTAGGCACGCTTTTGACCAAGTGCCAGGTCTCGTCGGTCATCTCCATGTTGACCAATACATACCCCGGGTAGAACTTTCTCTCGCTCTTGCGCTGCTGTCCGCCGCGCATCTCCACCACCTCTTCGGTGGGTACAAGCACGGCGCCGAACTTGTCCTCCATACCCGCCCGGCGAATGCGTTCCTCGACGGAACGCTTGACCTGCCCCTCGAACCCCGAGTAGGCATGAATGACGTACCAACGCATGGGCATGCCCTAGGCTCCCTTGCCGGTCACGGCCTGGAGAATCGCCATCAGGGCGAGGTCAAAAAGCCACAACACGACCGAAAGGATGAGGACCATCACGATGACAACCAAGGTGGTCTGGAGGGTCTCCTGGCGCGTTGGCCACACGACCTTGCGCACCTCCATGCGGGCCGCAGCGCTGAACTGCCAGAGGTCTCGTCCGGGTTGAGTCTGCAGGGCGACAGCGGCTGCCGCCCCTCCAACGGCCAGGAGCGCGACGACGCGCAGCAGGACCGAGTACGCGGCGAAGTAGTAAAAGGCGTAGATGCCGCCGATCAGCAATACCGCCGCCGCCGCCAGTTTGACTGTATCCAAACCAGCGCCTTCTACCTCAGCTTTTGCATTCATGGGAGATCGTGCGCCGTGTGCGCGAACAAGGAAATGGCAGGCCAGGAGGGGCTCGAACCCCCAACCTGCGGTTTTGGAGACCGCTGCTCTACCAATTGAGCTACTGGCCTAGAAAAAATGGGCACCGAGAGAAGTGACGTGGAGGGACCGCCCCCACGCCGCCACCGCCTCACGGGCCTGACGACTTCTTATTTGACGACCTTAGCTTACTCGATGATCTTGGCGACGACGCCGGCGCCGACGGTACGACCACCCTCGCGGATGGCAAAGCGCAGCCCCTCTTCCATGGCAATCGGGGCGATCAGCCGGACGGTCATCTTGACGTTG
>JBFZCW010000003.1:0-3123 GCA_041307765.1 Chromatiaceae bacterium | reverse complement strand
CCGGGCAGCACGCTCATGACGCACCCGAGTTCGCGGAAGTAGGTGAACCAGCCGGTTATGCCGTGCTGTTGGGGCGCGTCACCGGTCAGAAAAGTGGTGATGGCAGAGGCCGTAGTGGTTGGGAAGACCGAGGTAATGGCCCCGAGCCGGTGGCGACTCAGAATGCCCGTCGGCGATTGCTCCGCCAGCCAGTTTGCCCCCAGACCATCGATCACCAACAGCAGAATGTTGGTGAATCCCTGAATCTCTTCCGGGGACAGCAGCCGGAGGTTGGGGTAGTCCGCCTCTCCACCCCGGGCCCGCAAGAGGGAGGCCATAAGGTTGACGATGCTCCCGCCGCCATAATCTGGCATCGGCAGGCAGGTGCCGGGGAGGAGCATAAGGGCGGATTCCGTTGCGCTAATCATAATGATTATGAATCAAGTAGCGGATCGGCGCCCTGGGACGTACCATGCGTGCCTTTCGTGCCGCCTCATTGGGGGCGGATGACGCGATAGGGAATGCCATGCGCTTGATCCATCTCTGTTTGCCCCTTGTGCCCCTAATCCTCTTGGTTGGCTGTACGACTCATGAAGTGACCACTAACGACCTCCCGGTGTTTTGCCTCGATACCCCTAAATCCGGGAAATGCGCGAGCCATACCCCGGGCTTTTACTACGATTACCCCAGCGATACCTGTCGCCCCTTTCGCTACGGTCCTTGCCATGGCCCCGTGCCCTTCACAAGCCGTGATCTGTGCGATCAGGCCTGTGTGTCTAGGGGTAAATAGTCTGGCAAAGGGCCGATAGGTGATCCCGATCCCCGGCTTCGCCGCTTGACCGTCTAGGAGCCTGTCCGACTTAGGTTCCGGCTTGGGTTCCGACAGCCTGCATTGGCAAGAATGAGACAGGCGATGGCGCGCGAAACGTCGAAATTGTCCGTATTTTTCGCGAAAACGCGCGATCTTGCGGGCTGCGCGCCGATAAGTCGGACAGCCTCCTAGCGTATCTCACCGCCCCGGGGGTCACAGCACCACTGGCCGTCGCCACTCCAGACTGAGACCACCCCCATACCAGTGAACCTGCATAAGAATGCCCGCCCCACCCCGGCCATTCGCCGCGAGCTGCGCGCGTCGCCGCTGCCCATGGCCGAGTTGGCCCGGCGTTATCACCTCCGTAAGGCCACGGTGCGCAGTGGCGACGACGGGAGGAATGATGCCGATCGTTCCCACCGCCCACACCGCCTGCAGACCCCCCTCGCCCCCGCCTAGGAGGCGGTGGGGGTGGCCCGGCGTCAGTCCTTGCTGCTGCCCCTGGATGACCCGCTGGCGGTGACCCGCGAGTTCTTCCATGAGGGTGTCTCCCGCTCCGGCCTCGACCGCTGCCTGCGCCGCCAGGGGGTCTCGGATCTCAAGGCCCTGCTGCCCCGCGCGGAGAGTGGCAAACTGGCCTGCCAGCCCTTCAAAGACGATGCCCCGGGCGTTGGGCATGGCGACGGCACGTACCTGCCGCAACTGCCCGACGAGGACCCGCGTCGCTACCGGTTCGCCGCCAGCGACCGCGCCACCCGTTGGGTTTAGGTCGAGATCCGGCCCCAAAAGTCCGCCGCCGGCGCCCAGGGCTTTCTGACCCATCTTCTCCAGGCCGCCCCCTGGCGGATCAGCAAGATCTTGACCGCTAACGGCCAGGAATTTACCGATCGCTGTTGCGCCACCGGCGAACGTCAGCCGACGGGCCAGCAGGGCTGCGACCGGATCTGTGCCGCACCGCACCTTGAGCACCGCCTCATCCCGCCGCGCCATTCCCAGACCAACGGCAGGGTGGAGCGCTGCAACGGGCGCATCAGCGAGGTCCTGGCGACCCGTCGCTGCCGCTCCGGGGAGCACCTGGCGGCGACGCTGCGGCGCTCTGTCGACGTCTATAATCACCACCTTCCGCAGCGGGCACTGGGTCACGTCAGCCCCCATGAAGCGCTTCAGCAGTGGTATCAAAAGCAACCCGAGTTGTTCGTTTCAGAGATTAACAATCTCACGGGGCTGTCAACCCAAAGTATAAATGTCCCCTTCTGTCCAAAATAGAGATGTCCCCTGTTGGCGACTAGGGAGGGGGGGTACGCCGGCTTGGCGGGCCAGACGGCAGGAGCCCAAAGGGCGACGGGAGTCTGGTCCGCCAAGCCGGCGGGGCGCGGTCGTGCGGGGTCAGGGGCCGGCGGGTGAGGTTGCGGGGCGGGGCGGCTGCCATCGCCCCGGCTGGCGCCACGGGTGATCTGGGGCAGGCTTGGAACGCTGCCGTTGTTGCTTTTCAAGCGCGCCATCGACCCGCTCGTTGAGGGTCTTCTCGTCCGCGACCGGCGGCGGGCGCTCCCCCTTGCGGTAGGTGGTGTAAGGCAGCTCGCGGCCCTCCCGGAGCAGCACGACCTCGCCGTGGGCCAGGGCACAGACGGTCACCTTGGCCCCGCGCAGGCGGTAGCCCGGTCCATCGTAACGAATCTGATAGGCGATGTTGCGGTACTGCAGGGTGAGGTTCTTGGACAGGGTGCGTTCCTCCTGCTCCGACAGCAGCAGGTCCAACGCGCGCGGGGTGTCGCAGGGGCCGATGGGCGTCCGCCCCCGAGCGGGGGGCCACCGCAACGCGCTGGTTGAAGTCGGCGATGAACGTGGGGAGGTAGGCGTTAGCGCTCTCCAGGTCATCAATGCCGCGCAGGCGTAACGCCTTGACCAGCCGATCCTGGAGGGTCTGGTTGGCACGCTCCACGCGCCCCTTGGCTTGCGGCGTGCGGGCGTGGATCGCTTCGATTTCCAGCCCTCCCAGGACGCGTCCGAACGGGGTGGTGGTGGTGGCGCCGTTGGCGGGCTCCACCGGGTTGATGCGGAAGATGCGGTGGCGGTCGGAGTAGCGCGCCACCGGACGCCCGTACGGTTCCAGGTGCCGTCGCAGCACCCGCAGGTAGACCGCCGTGGTCTCGCTGGGGGCGAACCACAGCTGCACCAGACGCCCAGTGGCGTCGTCGATGAATACGATCAGGGTGCAGCGCGGGCCACGCCCCTCGAACCCGTCGTGGGGCGAACCGTCGATCTGGATCAGCTCCCCGAAACGCCCCCGCCGCTCGCGCAATTGAAACGCCCGCGCGGCCTTGCGCCGCTTG
>JBFZCW010000002.1:0-2998 GCA_041307765.1 Chromatiaceae bacterium | reverse complement strand
GGAACTGCGGGATGGGGACGGCACCTGGCTGGTGGTGGAGGACGCGGCCCTCGACATAGCCCCGTGGCAACTGCTGCGCCTCAAGGTCTTGATCGAGGCCGTGACGGCCCGCTCGGTGGTCCTGTTGCGGCTGCCGCGGCGCGACCAGCAAGCTGCCGCGCCCATTGAGTTGCCGATGCACATCCTGTTGGAACGCTTGTTCATCGAGGCCCTGGCCATCGATCAAGTGCTGCCGGGCGCGCCGCGGCTCACCATCGACGGCAGCGGTGTTGTGGCAAGTCCAGAGGAGGTCCAGGCGACGCTGCTGATGACCGCGTCCGGCCGCACGGATCGCTACCGTCTGGAGGTGGCGGTCAGCGATGGGTACGCCCGCTTGAACCTCGCGCTCCAGGAGGCCCCTGGGGGCCTGTTCGCTGCCCTGGCGGCGTCGGCTGGCATGCAGGTCCCGGCGGACCTTGACGGGTGGCGCCTCGATGCCAGGGCCGAGGGACCGCGCTCGACACTGGCCCTCAACGCGGCGCTGGAGGCCGGGCCGCTCCAGGCCGCGGCCGAGGGTGTGTTCGACCTGGAGTCGGGGTCCGCCGCGGGGCTGCGCCTGTCGGCCGAGGTACCCGCCATGACACTGGCGCTGGGCGACTCGCCGGTAATCGCCTGGCGACGGATCGGCGTCAAGGCGGACCTGACCGGCCCCTTCCGTGCGCCGCAAGGCAACGCCTGGGTGGAACTGGCTGGGCTCTCGGCCGGCGAACTCACCCTCGACCATCTGACAGCGACCGTCGAGGGCGATGCGGCCCGGCTGCGCTTCGATGCCGAGTTGGACGGCCTGCGCGCCCCCGGCCGGTTGCCCGAGGCGGCCGCGACGGTGCCGCTGCGGGTCGCGGGGGAACTGACCGCTGACGACCCTGCGCTGCCCTTCCGACTCACCGTCCGGCATCCCCTGCTCGACCTCGCGGCCGAGGGTGGGGTCACCGCAAGGTCGGGACAGGCAACCCTGAGCCTGCCCGATCTCGCGGCCCTGGCCGCCCCGAATGGGGTGGACCTCGCCGGCAGCGCGCGCTTCGATCTCAAGGGCATGGCGGACGGCGGGGCCCAGTTGGCTGCGACCGGCGAGCTGACGCTCACGCAGGCGCCTGGGCTCCGCCCGGAGCTGATCGGGGGTCTGCTGGGTCCTGCGGCACGGCTCGCACTCGCGGTTCGGCGTGAAGGCGACGCTTGGCAGCTATCCTCTGCCCAGATCCACGGAGCCAGCGTCCAACTCAATGCCCAGGGTCGGATGGCGAGCGACTCCCTGGCCCTGGGCTGGACCCTGGAGCTGTCGGACCTCAGCGTCCTGGCCCCTGGCTGGTCCGGGCGGGTTCAGGCACAGGGGGGTATCGCGGGGGACCCGGCGGCGCCCGAACTGGTTGCCGATCTGACCCTGGACGCAGTCCACCCGAGTGCTGGCCGAGGTCGGGTCACCGGGCGTATGGAGGGGCGACTCGCGGAACCGGGCGGATCGCTCGATCTCCGTGGCGACTGGGCCGGACAGCCGCTCGCGGCGAGCATCCAGGCGGGGCGCTCCAAGGATGGCGGTCTGGACCTTGCGATCGGCGATAGCCGCTGGGCCAGCGTCAATGCCTCCGGCAGCCTGCACCTGGCAAGTGGGGCGACCCTGCCGCAGGGGACGGTGCGATTCAGCGCCGAGCGCCTGGCCGATCTCCACCCGCTGATCGCACCCTGGATTGGGCAGGAGTCCAGCCCCGGACTGGCCGGGCGCCTGAGTGCGCGTCTGACTCTCACGGACGCGGGCGTCGGGCTGGTGGACGTCGAGGGTGACGGACTCGAGCTCCCCGGATCGGTTGGGATCGGCACGCTGGCGCTGAGCGCCCGGGTGACCGATCCACTTGGGACCGCGCAAACCCAGGCAACGCTGCGCTTGGGCGGGCTCGCGCTTGGGGAGTTCGGCGGTGATCTGTCGCTGACCGCCCAGGGCCCTGCTGCCGCCCTCGGCCTGGTGGCAGACGCCGGGCTCACCGGGCCGACAGGTCCGGTCAAGCTGGCGGCGGGTGCACGCCTGGACGCCCCCGCCCGTCGCCTGGCGCTCCAACGCCTGGAGACGCAGGCGCAAGGCGAGACCTTGAGCCTGCTGGCCCCTGCGGTCCTGGACTTCTCTGGCGGCATCGCGGTGGACCGCCTGCGCCTGGGACTGCGGCGAGGTCCGGGTCGAGGCGGCACCCAGGCGTCGGTCGAGATCGCCGGACGGATGATGCCGCGGCTCGACCTCACGGCGACCCTCGCCGACCTACCCCTGGATCTGGTGCGGCTGGTCGCGGCGGACCTGCCCTTGACCGGCACCTTAGGCGCCGACCTGCGCCTGACCGGGTCCCTGGACGCCCCGATGGGCTCGCTCCGCGCCCAGGCGAGCGGCCTGCGCCTGACCGAGGGCGCAGGCCGCGGCGTCCCGCCGGCCCAGATCCAACTCAGGGTGGATCTCGCGCCCGACAGCGCTCAGATCGATGCGCGGGCCGAGACTGGACCGCGCACTAAGCTGCATCTGCAGGGGCGGATCGGGGGACGCCCGCCGTTCACATCGGGGACGCTGGCGCTGCGCGTCGACGGGCGGGTCGATCTCGGCCTGCTCGACCCCCTGCTGACCAGCGGGGGCCGGCAGTTGAACGGAGGGGCCGTGCTCAATACCGCCATCACCGGCACCCTCGGCGCACCCCGCCTAGACGGCACCCTGCGCCTCATGGATGCGGCCCTGCGTGATCGGACCATCGGTCTGGCCCTGACCGGGGTCGGGGGGACCCTGGTCCTCGCGGGTGACACAGTGCGCGTGGAGCGCATCGCTGGTCAGTCGGGGCGGGGAAGTGTCGAGCTGTCCGGTAGCGTTGGCGTCCTGGCGCCCGGGCTACCGCTCGACCTGCGCCTCGTGGCGCGCAATGCCCGGCCGGTGCAACTGGACCAACTGGATATCCAGGGGGACGCCGACCTGCGGCTCTCCGGACGCGCGGCCGAG
>JBFZCW010000001.1:0-3687 GCA_041307765.1 Chromatiaceae bacterium | reverse complement strand
CAACTCCCGCTACCGCCCACCGTCCCTCCAAGCCCAGGTGGGCTAGAACGGATTTGCCGTGGCCAGTCTGGAGCGACCCAAAGATCCAGCGTTCGCAATCGCTATTCTCGGGGGTCGCGGAAGACATCTGCGGCCGTTCACGGGCCCGCTTGAGCGGCCCGGCGGCCTGGCCAGGGGGCGCGCTAACTGGTTGTCGCCTCACCATCGTTCGCCGGTCTGAGTGACTGAACACGATCCGGTGCGGTCGGATACGCTCGGCACGCGCGATCAGCCATCGGCAAGATGCGGTTCGCCTTGTCCTTTCGGCAAAAGGCAAGACCCGACCCCGCACGTTCGACCCCGCACGTTCCGCGACCCACCTCGAAGTCGGTGCGATCGCGCAGGATGTAGTAAAAGGCCCGAGCCAGCTTGTGGGCGACGGTCTTGATGGCCACGATGCCATTTAGTCGAAGTCGGGCTAACACCTTTAGGCGCCAGCGAGTCCTCCGCGATGACCCGCGCCGTGCGGTGAACGGTTGCACCAGGTCACAGTACAACCCCGGTTGGTCGAGTAGCCTCCCAAAGGCTGGGGGATCAGCCCCTGGCCTGTGGGGCGCGCTGGCGGAACCGTCGCGGGAGCGGCATCGGCCCAACCCGCGCCCGGTCTTCAGCTTCACACGGACCCCACCAAGTCCCGACATCAAACAAGGGGAAGCATGCAATGAAACAGAAAACAATTCTCTTCACGACACTGCTGCTCGCAGCTGGAGGGGGCAGCGCATTCGCTTTGACACCCCAGCAAGAGTTGGGTAAGTCAATCTTTTTTGACGACAACCTTTCCATCAATAACAACCAGTCCTGCGCGGCCTGCCATGGGCCGGGGGCGGGCTGGACCGGACCCGATCCGGTACTCAACGCGGCCGGCGCGGTGTACGAGGGCTCGATCGCCGGCCGGTTCGGCAACCGTAAGCCGCCGTCATCGGCCTATGCGACACCGAGCCCGATCCTGCACTTCGTCACTCAGAAGAAGGGCGAGGCGCTGTTCAGTGGCGGCAACTTCTGGGACGGCAGGGCAACCGGCGAGAGGCTCGGCAGTCCTGCGGCCGAACAGGCCCTGGGGCCGTTCCTGAATCCCTTGGAGCAGGCCCTGCCAGACGACGCAGCAGTGGTGGCTAGGATCTGCGGCAGCTCTTATGCCGACTCCTTCACTCTGGTCTGCGGCGCCGATGCCTGCGACGCGGCGAACGTGAGTGCCGCGTACGATTGCGTCGGGCTTTCCGTCGCCGCCTATGAGGGCTCGCCGGAGGTGAACCAGTACTCCTCGAAGTACGACGCCTACCTCGCGGGGGCGGTAGCCCTCACGAAACAGGAGAAGCAGGGGTTGAACCTGTTCAAGTCCAAGGGCAAGTGCGCCAACTGCCATGTGCTCGACTGGGGCTCGAACGGTGAGCCGCCGCTCTTCACCGACTTCACCTACGACAATCTCGGTGTGCCAAGGAACCCGGACAACCCGTTTTACAATGAGCCGGACTTCAACCCGCTTGGCGAAGGATGGATCGACCTTGGCCTCGGCGGGTTCTTGGAATCGCGGGTGGACTATCAGCGGTTCGCATCGGAGAACTTTGGCAAACAGAAGGTTCCGACGCTGCGTAACGTGGACAAGTGGGACTCAACACTAGGCCAACAGGTCAAGGCCTATGCGCACAACGGCTACTTCAAGTCCCTCTGGCAGATCGTGCACTTCTATAACACCAGGGACACGAAGCCGCCGTGTGTGGACAACTTCACGCCTGTGGACGACGCCCTCGCCCAGGGCTGCTGGCCGCAGCCGGAGGTGCCCGTCAACGTCAACACCAAGGAACTGGGCAATCTCCACCTTACTAGGGCCCAGGAGGACGCCATCGTCGCCTTCATGAAGACGTTGTCGGACGGCTTTACGCAGTGACCGGGCGACGGACATGGCGCGTTCCCCTGGGGAACGCGACATGGCGTTCCTTTTGCCTCGCTCCCGGAGCGGAGAGCAGGTGTAGCCGCGTAACCCGCGCACAGGGGCTCATCGAGCCCTCAGCGCGGGAGTTGGTTTGTCAGACTCCCCATTTCGATTCAGTTGTCGATGCGGTAGTTGGGCGCTTCCTTGGTGATCTGCACGTCGTGCACGTGGGATTCGCGCATCCCGGCCATGCTGACCCGGACGAACTCCGGTTTGGTGCGCATCTCCTCGATGTTGGCACAGCCGGTGTAGCCCATGCTTGACCCCAGTCCCCCGACGAGCTGGACGATGACGTTGAGGATGCTCCCCTTATAGGGCACGCGGCCTTCGATCCCCTCCGGGACCAGCTTGTCGGTCTCGCGCCCCTCCTGGAAATAGCGGTCGCGGGACCCCTGGCTGCTGGCCATGGCGCCCAGGGAGCCCATGCCTCGGTAGGACTTGTAGGAGCGGCCCTGGTAGATCTCGACCTCGCCCGGGGCCTCGTCCGTGCCGGCGA
The DNA here is from genome assembly GCA_041307765.1 of Chromatiaceae bacterium. Lineage (GTDB taxonomy): Bacteria > Pseudomonadota > Gammaproteobacteria > Chromatiales > Chromatiaceae > DYRB01. The sequence continues at coordinate 1,222 of JBFZCW010000001.1, read as the reverse complement.
AGAGCCCGCCGATCATGACGCTGTGGGCCCCGGCGGCGATGACCTTGGCCACGTCGCCAGAGTAGCGCAGCCCGCCGTCGGCGATGATGGGGATGTCGGTGCCCTTGAGGGCCTCGGTGACGTTGGCCACTGCGGTGATCTGCGGGACCCCGACCCCGGCGACGATGCGGGTGGTGCAGATGGAGCCCGGACCGATGCCGACCTTGACCGCGTCGGCCCCGGCCTCCATCAGGGCACGGGCGGCGGCGCCGGTAGCGATGTTGCCTCCGATGACCTGGACCTCGGGGAAGATGCGCTTGATCCAGGCGACTCGGTCCAGCACGCCCTGGGCGTGGCCGTGTGCGGTATCTACCACCACGACGTCTACCCCGGCCTCCACCAGGGCGGCGACACGCTCGTCGGTCCCGGCGCCGACCCCCACGGCGGCGCCGACCCGCAGGCGCTCGTGGTCGTCGCGGGACGCCTTCGGGAAGTCCTTGGCCTTCTGGATGTCCTTCACCGTGATCATGCCGCGGAGCTCGAAGCCCCCGTTGACGACCAGGACCTTCTCGATGCGGTGTTTGTGCAGCAGGCCCAGGACTTCCTCGCGGCTGGCCCCCTCGCGCACCGTCACCAGGCGGTCCCGCGGGGTCATGACGGCAGAGACTGGCTCGTCCAGACGGGTCTCGAAGCGCAGGTCGCGCCCGGTGACGATGCCGTCCAGGTGCCCGTCGGCGGTCACCACCGGAACGCCGGAGATGTTGTGGGCGCGGGTGATCTTCATGACCTCACCCACTGTGGTCTCTGGCGTGACGGTGATGGGGTTGCGGATGATGCCGCTCTCGTACTTCTTGACCGCCAGGACCTCGCGGGCCTGGTGCTCGAAGCTCATGTTCTTGTGGACGATGCCGATGCCGCCCTCCAGGGCCATGGCGATGGCCAGGCGCGCCTCGGTCACGGTGTCCATGGCCGCCGAGACCAGCGGGATCTTGAGCGCGATCCCGCGGGTCAGGCGGGTGGAGAGGTCCACCGCATTGGGCAGGACCCTGGAGTGGGCCGGCAGGAGGAGGACGTCGTGGAAGGTGAGTGCTTCCTGGATGAGGCGCATGGCGTTGGTCCCCCTGAATGCGCGCATTTCGATAAATAGCCGAGCAGTATAGATTTGTGGTCAACCCCGGTAAACTGCGCCCGGAGTCGTGGCATGGGCTCGTGCCCTGAAATGCAGCCTTCGGCGCGACTCGGC